>DASYXT010000142.1:0-2419 GCA_035934555.1 Verrucomicrobiia bacterium
TACGATGCCGGTGACTTGCGCTTGGGCCGGCGTCCACTGCCTTCTCGCTTGGTGGCACTCTAAGAATCGCGTGTTCCATACTAGTGATCCGCTCATCCCTGGGGGATTTGGTAGGCCCCTAGCCCGCATATTTCATAAGCCCTTGGATTCTTAGCTCCCCACGAGCATCTGGAAGCACAAATTCGCCGTGCCGGGCGATTTTTTCGGTCGGAGAGCGGTGTGAGGCGCGGAAATCCCGTATTGTCAACCTAAAAGTGCGTCGCCGAAAACACTCCCTCCCCTGAGAGACTAACATCTTGAAGGCTGGTCTGGTTGCTCAGCCTGCCGGGGCGGCCAGCCGCATCAGCCGTCGATGGCAAAGCGCGAAGACTTCTTGCAACGGAAAGGCGCTGCTCATCTGCACATAAACGCGGCGCACACTCACGCGCACCTGCGCCGCGATCTTCAGCAACTTCAAGCGCAGACTTCCGGCGGTCGCCCGCTCCAACTCCGTTCCGCTCAACCCCTGCGTGCGCAAGCGCTCCAACAACAGATAAGCAAACATCGCCTCCCACAGCCGGAATTGGTTGCTGGCCAGATAGTGCGTGCTCATCCGGTCGGCCTGTAAATCCAACACCTGTTGCTTGAGCTTGTTCTCCATATCGCCACGCGCGCAGTAGAGTTCTTCATAAAGCCGGGCTGGACTGAAACGGCTCTTATCCTTTTGGTCCTTAAACCCTTTGGCGGGCAAATTGGTCACCACAAAGCGGGGATTTTCCCCTTCGCTCATCACCTCAGCTTTGCCGATGACCTGGCGCTCCCGGCTCCAACTGTTGTGCGTCCGATACAGGAACTCTGTGAACTGGCGCACGCTGGAGGCGCCCGTCAGACAATGACGCGCCCGGGCCTGGCCCAGCGCCGGCCCCAGCTTGTCAATGAGCACCGAGTTCTTGGCCAGACCCAGGCAATAATAAACCTCCGGCTGAGCCTCACACCAGGCCATGATCTCCTCCCGCCCAAAGCCGCTGTCCCCGCGCACGATGATCCGCGCCTTGGGGCAACGTTTGCGGATGGCTGCCACCATCTTCTCCAGCGCTGGCACCACGCCGTGGGCCGCCTCGTGTTCGGCCGTGCGCAGTTGCGCCCATAACGGAAAGTCTCCCACAAAGGCGTAGAGCGGCAGGTAACAATAATCGTCATAGTAGGCATTGAAGTGCCGGCCCTCCTGCAAGCCGTGCAGCCGATGGCCCATGGCGTCCAAATCCAACACCACTTCTTGGGCGTGTTTGGGCAGGCAACGCACCCCCATTTTGAGCAGGCAGGCTTCAATTTTGGCCGGGTCGTGCGGCAGCTTGTGGCAGCGGCTGTCTTTGTTGTTGGACAACTCTAAGCGGTTGAGCGTGCAGGGCGCCGCCAGGGCGATGCCGCGAAACTGCGGCAGCACCCGTTGCTCTCCCAGGGGATCGGTTTTGCCGCAGGCCACCGCCAGCAGCGGGTCCAGACGCAAACGCTCATGATCATTGATATCCTCGTAGCCCAGAGCCGTGCCAAAAATGCGCTGGCGCAGCAACTCCTGCACGGAGTGGTCCACCCAGTCCTGGTTGCGAGCATCGTAAAAACAGAGCGCCAAATCAGCGGTCATCCCGAGGTTGGTATCCACCTGGCGCAGCAGCAGCGCGCCCGCATCGGTGGAGAGGGTGCCGCCGGAGAAATCGGCTTGCACGCGGCGCGCTCCCAAGTCATCAAAAAGAAACGATTGATTGGCTACGGTCATGTGGCTAGTCTATGGACTAGATATGGAAACACCAGTAAAATACTCATTAAAAGTGCAGGCCATTCGCCCCAAGGGCCAGACCCCAAAGCTCTACGTCTATTTTCCGATCCCGCTGGCCGCCGCCATTGGGCTGCAGCCCGGCGAGCAGGTTGAATGGGAGTTGCTCAACCGGGGCGAATTGCATCTGGTGCGTCCCCACGCTCCGCCGCCAAGTGTTCGTTGTGCACCGGGTCGAGCGGGCTGATAATCTCGACAGTCTGTCGGGAGCCAAGCCCTGCCAAGGGCGGCGGCCAGCGCTCGGTAAATCAGGCTCGCCGAGGCCGTTTCCACCCAGATTTCAAAATGCCGTATGAAATATGCGGGTTAGGCCCCGTTTAAGAACTGGTCGATCGCCTGGGCGGCCCGTTTGCCGTCGCCCATGGCCAGGATCACCGTGGCGGCGCCCCGGACAATATCGCCACCGGCAAAAACGCCGGGCAAGCTGGTCATGCCGTGATCATCCACAATGATATTGCCCCATTTGTTGAGCTTAAGCTCGGGGCAAGTGGCAGTGAGCAGGGGGTTGGCGCGGGTCCCCACCGCGACGACCACCACGTCGCAGGGGACAACGAATTCAGATCCGGCAACCGCCACCGGCTTGGCGCGGCCTGTGGCATCCGGTTCACC
>DASYXT010000004.1:0-3940 GCA_035934555.1 Verrucomicrobiia bacterium
GAGGATCGTCGTATGGAATTGGGGGATAGCTCCTGCCCCGTTGTCTGGCGGCGGCCTGCGCGGACCTGTCGCACCAAACCACTCTGCCCTTCCAGAAATCTGCAGATGGTATTGGTCTGCCCCACCAGGTGGCTTGCTGTGCCGCGGCCCAGTCCAGGGCGTCTGCTTGATCGGGAACTCGCCCAGCGTCTTCAAGGAGGTGCAGTCTTTCTTGCATATTGCTGGTTTTTGTGTGGGGGGAGGCTTTCGTCGCACGAACCCGGGCGACCTGGTTTGAGGTCGAGGTGCCCGCTGGAGATTGCTTTAAGCCCTTAAACTCAGGCAAAAAAACAAAGCGGAGCACGAAAGCGACACCGAGCAGAAGTCCCGTGACCCCGATAAAGATCCTTCTCATGGCAAGTTCTCTATGATTATCGGCAGTGGTGAGCAGTTGGGCGTACTGCCAGCGGTGGCAGATTGGCGCGAGTAGTACCCGATGTCTGTTCCGAGCGCTCCTGCCAGAGATGTGCCGAGGTATACTAGATACGGCGTGTTATGAAACGGAGTGTCGACTGCAATGCGTCCATCCGAGTCAACCCGCTCGCTCGTTATTCCGCCTGGGAACTGGGAGCTATGGGCCGAAGTTGCACGTGCGACATTATTCGCGAACGCGGCATTCTGGCAGTCGATGTGTACCGGGGTGCGCATTCCGATGATTTCGGACACTCAATCCGAAATTGTCGGACACCGATCCGATAATTATCGGACAGTTGTCGGAGCGTAGCGACGCTCTGGCTCCCTTTTACGGGGGTGTCCGAAATGGGTCAAGTTTTTCCCTCTGTTTTTCGGAGCCGAAGGCGACGAGTTCCCTTTGGCAAAGTTGAGACTCCCGTCATTGCCCAAGGCGAGCAGACCAGGCCATCCCCCAATGGGGTAGCGCCGACAGGAGCCGGTCTGCCGAACTACAGTTCGCGGCTCCTGTCGTGCGCCTGGGGTCCCATTGGGGGGTGGCCTGGTCTGCGGCCGAACCCCCAAGGGACGCACTTGGCTTTAATCCGAAGGATTCCGATTGGCTTTGGATTTGGTCTTGGGATCGCGCATGGACTCGCCTTCCAGTTTGAGCCGGTAAGCGTTATGGACCAACCGATCCAGGATGGCGTCGGCCACTGTGGCGTCGTTGATCACGCCATGCCATTCGTCCACTGGGAACTGGCTGGTGATAAGCGTGGAAGCCAGCCCGTGCCGGTCATCAAGGATTTCCAGCAGGTCGCGGTATTGTTTGCCCGTGACAGCCGCTACCCCGAAGTCATCGATCACGATTAAAGCCGCCCGCGCCAGTTTTTTGAGTAGTTTCAGGAGGCTGCCGTCGGTTTGGGCATTTTGCAGTTCCCGGAACAGTTTGGGCGCGTAGTAGTAACCAACGCGCTGGCCATCGCGGCAGGCCTGGTGAGCCAAGGCGCACGCCAAGTAAGTTTTACCCGAGCCGGTCGGCCCGGTGATGAGACAGTTGTGATGGTTGGCGACCCATTGGGAAGCGCGTAGCTGATCGATTTGCGCCCGCTTAAGTCCGCGGGGGTGGCGGTAGTCAATGTCCTCCACGCTGGCGGCGACCTTGAGTTGCGCATGATGCAAGCGGGCGGCCAACGCCCGGTTCTCCCGCCACAACCACTGACGTTCGACCAGCAGGCCGAAACGCTCTTCGAAATCCAACTGGGTGATGTCGGCTTGGCGGCGTTGCTCCTCCAGTCCCTGGGCCATGCCCTCCAAACGCAGAGCGGTGAGTTTTTCCATGGTCTGGTGATTTAGCATAACCCCTCCGCTTTGGACGCCGCGGCGTAATAGGCTTGGCCGCGCACGTTTTGGTGGACCGGGCTATTGAGCGGCAGTTCCGGTTCCGGCTTCTGACGGTCCAGACCCTTTTGCAGGATCGACTTAATGCTCCGATACGAGCAGGTCCCAAAGCGCAACGCGCGAGCGCAAGCGGCTTCCAACCGCTCCGGTCCCACGCCCTTGCCCAGGCGAATGATGCCCAGGCAAGAGCGAAAACCCATTTCGGGATGTGGCCGGTCCTTGAGGATTTGCTCCACGAGCTGAGCGCATTGCGGGCCGGTCTTGCGAGCCCAGTCTATGAGCCGGCCGGGCGTCCACTCCAGATAACGTTGGTGGCTTTTGGGCCGATGTTCCTCCAGGGTGGTGAACTTACCCGGCGCATGACTGCGAACGTGAGCGGCCACACGCTTGCCCTGGTGAAAGAACTCCACAGTGGTGACCGTCGAACGGGTTTCCAGTTGCTGGTGCACCAGGGAATAGGGAACGCTGTAGCCGTGGTAATCCACGACCGCGTGATAGTCGATATTCACGGTGGCCTTGCCCCAAGTGGCCAGTTCGAAGGGTTGGGCGGGCAAAGGCAAGAGTGCCGGTTTTTCCTGCGACTCAAACCAACTGTTGCGCGAGCCTTCGAGCTTTTGAAACTCCTGGGCGTTGAGCTTGTCCAGCAGCGGTCGGACGGCCTGGTTGAGTTCGCCGACGCTGAAGAAGCGCTGGTCCCGCAACGGCGCCAGGATCTGCCGCTCGGCAATCTGGACTCCCGTTTCGACCTTGGCTTTGTCGCGAGGCTTTTTTATCCGCGCCGGCAGAACCACGGTGCCGTAATGGCTGGCCATCTCCTGGTAAGAGCGATGCAGCACCGGCTCGTAGCGGCAGGGCTGGGTGACCGCGGTTTTGGGATTATCGGGGACCACGGCCCGAGTCAGGCCGCCATAAAAGTTGAAGGCATGACAGTGACCCGCGATCCATTGTTCCAACTGCTCGTTGGCAAAGGCCTCGACGTAGGTCTTGTTGCTGAAGCCCATCACCGCCACAAAGAGCGAGGCTTCGATGACCGAGCCGTCGGCCAGGTGGATGGGCACCTTCAATCCGGCCCAATCCACGAAGAGCTTGTGGCCCGGCTGGTGAACCTGACGCAGCACCGGGTCCAGCGTCTTGGCCCAGTCCCGATACAACTGGCAGAACTGGCTGCGCTGGTAACCCTCGGGGTGAGCCTGCTGATATTCCTGCCACAGCAGTTGCAACGTGACGCCCTTGCGCCGGAGCTGCTCCTGAAGCACCGGCCAGTCGGGCAGCGGTTTGGCCGAGTCATTTGGTCCGGTGGAGTCTGCCGGCTTGAGGAGCCGTTCCCCCAACTCGGCATCGGAGATCCCTTCGGGCAAGGGCCAGGTCAGCCCAGCGGCCTCAGCCCGTTGCAGATAATCGCCCACCGTGCTGGCGGGCAAACCACAACTGCCGGCGATCTCGCGCACCGACAGTTGGTTTTGGTGTTTTAGTCGAAGTATGTCTTTAACGTAACGCATGGTTATTGGTTTTCGTGCCATTAGGTCCCTTCCGTTTTGAAAGGCCGGTCCTTATGGCATTTTCCGTAGCGCCACGCCACTCCCACTGCGCTGATCCGGCGCATTTCGGACACCCTGCCGATTCATGTCGGACAGCCGTCCGAACCATTTCGGACAGCAATCCGACGGGGCCGAAAAACTGTCCGACTATTCGCCGGATCGCTGTCCGAATTAAATCGGCACCGCGTCCGAATTGAATCGGATCACTGTCCGACTAAAATCGGATCGCTGTCCGAAAATCGTCGGAATACGCAGATTCGGCTCTAAGTGCGGTTTCAGCACTTCTGGCGCTTGTTGTGTCCAAACTTGCCGAACTTGCTTGCGCCTGCTGCGCTTGGGAAGCATTTGCTGAATGCCCGCGTCACGTTTTCTCCCGGCAGGCGGTCCCCATAAGTTGGGACTTTGCAGAGGGTGTGCTGCTTTCGGAATCTAGTGGGAGTTTCGAGGTTGTGCTCGGCAACTTAGTAAACAACCTCCAGAGTATTGCTGGCAACTGGAAGTCAACTTCACCGCAGGTCGCAGATGCCGCCAAGTCGCCCCTTCCAAATGATTCGGCAACCGTTTGGTTCACA
>DASYXT010000032.1:0-15794 GCA_035934555.1 Verrucomicrobiia bacterium
GCACGTGCTGCAAGCTCGGCTGAAAAAAGGGGGTGCCTGGCTGACCACCAATGCGGAAATTCTCGCCAATCTCCGCGTCCTACGGGCAAACCGCCAATGGCTGAGCCTATGGAATTGATGCACCCACTTTTAACCATGCCCGGGGCGCGGGAGTGGGGGGTGTGATGATTCCGGGAGATTGATCCTGAGGACTGGGCATCGCTTGGGTGGGGGCCTGGCCAGGCGCGGGCGCGCTGCCCATCGCGGAAGCAGCTTGGGCTGCTTCAGCGTTTTGCGCCGCGGCAGCCGCTTCAGCCCGTTGCCGTTGGGATAACATCGCATTGAGCACAGGGTCCGACACGCCCTGGCTTCGCAAATACAGGATATCGTTTGGTGTCAGGTGGTAAATCGTGCCGGAATTCAGAATGTAATTGACGATGATTCCGTCACCAACGTGCGCCTGGCTTAGTTTCAGCACGTCGAGGACGCCATACGGCAACGGCTCAGGAGCGGCTGAGAGGGTGGTCGCCACGCCTGGTTGCGCGGCGGCAGAAGACGAATTGGTATCCTGCGCATAAGCACCGGTGCCCAGGCCGAGAATGGCCAGGGCAATCCAGAAGGAAGTGGGTAGTGTCTTCATAGATTCACTGCTTTCGAAGCGCCTTTGGCTTCTAATATAATCTCGGCGAAACTGCGGCATCATTCAAGCCGCCTCCGGGCTGGCCCAGGGACTCGCCATAACCATTAGACTCGTGTGGGGCCAACGCTATTCGACGGCACGGTAAGGGTAACGCACGTGGAACCCGGCCTGGGGTTGACGGCGGAAACGCCGATCCTGACTGGCGAGAGTTCCAGGCATTTGTGATCGGGTCAGAAGTGGCCGCGGGACTTGAGCGGGAAGCGGATGTCGTAGCGGGGGTCGTCAAACGACAGCAGCACCTCCACTTCAGTGAAGCCGCGGTCGGAGGCGAAAGTAATGGCGCGCGAGGCGCTGGAAAAATCCTGCGCTTCCTTCATGCTCTCGGTCCATTGGCCGGAATTGCCAAAAAGACGCCCTGTCTGCGTATTCCGCAACAACACTCGCATTTGGCTCGAACGCGCCAAGCCCCACTTTGGAGGACTAGGCGAAGTACGGAACAAGTCAGCCCCAGATTTTAGCAAGTGTCAACCACTGGAAGGCCGACCCGAGCCCAAAAACCAGTGCCCGGAAGTCCCTAATCTCTTACCTCCACCTCAACTCAGCTTTTTCTTGGCGTCCTCGGGAACCTCGATCGTTGTCGCGCCGACATTTTTGATCTCGACGGTGGTTGTTCGGTCCATATCACGGTCCTCGCCATTAAAGTTAATAGTGCCCTCAACATGCACCTGGTATTTGACCGGCATCCCGTCCTTCAACCACACTTTGATGTTCCCTTTGGCGTTCTTCGGCTCAGGTGCGTTGGCCCCGCGCCGGCCCGAAAACGTAAGCAAGTCTTTGGCCCCGGCCTCGGTGAGGTCAGCGGCCAGCGCGTCGCCCGCCGGCTTGATCTCTTTGGATTTTTCAGCCAGGTCGGCCAATTCGGCCGCAGGCGCCTTATAGTTTTGCAGCCGCCGCGCGAGGAAACGCATGCGACCCGGTTCACTCCCTCCGGTCAGGTCGGCTAACGATTGCCAGTCCTGGTCCTGAGGTTTCACGGCGCCTTTGCCGTTTTGGAGAAACGCTTCGACGGTGTTGTCGCCGAAGGTCATCGTCAATTGGACCATGCCGGCCTTGTCGATCTTGCCCTTGGTTTCGCCGTTAAAATTCCCCGCCTCCATGCTGGCTTGCCAACTGTAACTATCCTGGCCGAGTTTTTTTGCCGCCTGCAGGATGTCATCTTTGGGGGTGGAATCCGCGGCAAAGAGCGCGCCGGCGGCGAGGAGCGAGACGCTGAACAGCAACTGTCTTTTCATGATTTCTTTTGCTTGAGTGTTCGAGAGCGTAGCGCTTGGGCTCCGGAACGGTGCTGGCGCCGCCCGTTGGGTTTATCCAACCTTTGCGCCAGATGCAGCGCAAGAGAAAAGTGGCAGGGAGCAATCGGTCCGTGACGCCCGGCGGAAACGCCGAAGCGCGGACAATCCGGTCCGCAGCAGCTTCTGAATGCCGGCACCGCTCGAACTTGCTGCCGATCTTATAAGGGGCTCGTTGGTGCGCCCCAGGACGGGCGCACTCAGCTAAACACAGAGAATAGTCAGCTTTTTGGGCCCGTGGGCGCCAAGCACCAGAATTCGCTCGATATCTCCGGTGCGGCTTGGGCCAGTGATGAAGGAGAGGAAACTCGGATAATCCGGTGCGTATTTGCGTTTGAGCAACGAAAATGCCTCCGGCAGATCCGCGATCAACTGCTCGCGCCGGGCCAACACCACATGATGTGGCGGCAGCACCGATAACGCGCGGCCGCCCGCAGAACGGCTGGTAATCAGGACGCTGCCAGTCTGCGCCACCAGCGCATCACACTCAGTGATCCCCACATCACAGCTTTCTAAATCGGCCACATTATAATCCGTGTCGGTGCGGCAAACTGGCAACCCTAAAACCTCGACCGCGGGCCCGGTCAACTCGCCTTGATGCACGCCAACTTTCTTCCAGGCTTCAGTGTCGCGGAGCGCCACCAGGCGGTCCGCTAAAGCCTGAGGCGAATCGACGAGCTCGAATCGAGCCTTTAACTCTGCGGTGTTCTTTCGAAACAACTCCAAGCGCTCGGCAAACGTGTCGCCCACCTTCGGCAACCATTGCCGTGAGCCCGCCGCAGGCACAGCGTCAAGTCCCGGTTCACGGCCGGTATCGTGCATCGCCGGCCCAGGTGCAGGCGATACCAGCGCTTCCCGAATTCGGCCCAGGATTTTCTCGCGTTCGGTCATGGGTGCGGCGTCGCGGCGCGACGATCATTCTCGGGCGGCACGCTCTTGCGCGCGCGCCAGTATTCTTTGAACGTTTGCGGCGCGACTCGCGGCAGGTCCCGCGTATGGGTCCAGGCATAAGCCGGGTCGAGCCGGGTTCCCTTTACCAATGGGTGAAGGGGTTGGAGAAGGCGTCCGGCTGATTTGGCCATTTGATACAAAGTTGGATGGGTGACGATGGCGGCAAAAATCCTGAAAGCGAGTTTTTGGCCGAAGGCCGGTTTGCGCGCGGCGGCGTTGCGACGGTTATGCAGCAGGTGGTGGTGGAGGTTGATCTTTACCGGGCACACCTCGGTACAAGCTCCGCACAAGGAACTGGCGTGCGAAAGATGTTGCCACTGGTTAAGTCCGCGCAGGTGGGGCGTCAGAACGGACCCGATGGGGCCCGAGTAGGTCGTGCCATAAGTGTGTCCGCCAATATTGCGGAACACCGGGCAGACGTTGAGGCAACCGCCACAGCGAATGCAGTGCAGCGCATCGCGCTGCTCGGGGTCGGCCAGCAATTCAGTCCGCCGATTGTCCAACAGTATGACATGAAATTCCTCCGGGCCGTCCGATTCGCCCGGCTGGCGCGGGCCGCCATAAAACGAGTTGTAACAGGTCAGCGGCTGGCCGGTGCCCATCGTCGCGAGCATCGGCAGAAATAACGCCAGGTCCTCGAAGTGAGGCAGAATCTTCTCGATACCCAGCAGCGTAATCATTGTTCGGGGCAACGCCGCCGTCAGCCGCGCATTGCCCTCATTCTCAGTAATCGAGATCATCCCGGTCTCGGCGACGGCAAAGTTGGCGCCGGTCAGGCCAATATCCGCAGCCAGGTACTTTTGCCGCAGCACACGCCGCGCGATCATCGTCAACTCCTCGGGATTCTGCGTTGGGGCGCTGCCCAGCTCGCGGCGGAACAGGTCGCTGATCTCGCCGCGGCTCAGGTGCATCGCGGGAAACACAATGTGGTACGGCGGCTCGCGCCGCAATTGAACGATGAACTCACCCAGATCGGATTCGACCACTTCGAGGCCCACGGCGGCGAGCGCTTCGTTGAGGTGAATCTCCTCGGAGGTCATCGCTTTGGATTTAACGAGCGAGCGGGCGTTCTGGCGGCGAATAATGCCGAGGATGAGCTCGCGTGCCTGCTGGCCCGTGCTGGCCCAGTGAACCTGCGTGCCGCGGCTTTCGAGCAGCCGCACAAACTGGGTCAGGTGCTCCTCCAAATGATTGATGCCTTCCCACTTGATCTGTGCGGCTGCGTTGCGCGCCGCTTCCCAATCCTGAAACGCGCGCTGTGATTTATCGCGAACGAGCTCGTACTTGCCGAGCGCGGTTTGGATCAACTCGCGATGACGCAAGTCGTGCGTGAGCCGCGCGGCCTGCTGTTTGAATTCTTTGACCGGCGCGCTCACGTTTGGGCAAGCACCTGCGCCAAATGCAGTGTTCGCATTTTGCTGCCTTGTCTGCCGAGCAGCCCCTGGATGTGCATGAGGCAACTCGAGTCATTCGAGATAATGTACTCGGCGCCGGTTTCCGCCGCCTGCGCGCACTTGACTTCGCCCATGGCGGTCGAGATCATTGGAAACTTCGCCGCAAACGTACCGCCAAACCCGCAGCAAACCTTTTCCTTCATCTCCAGCAATTGGAGTCCGCGCACCTGGGCCAGCAGACGCCGTGGTTGGTCGTGGGTCTTGAGCTCGCGCAAACCGTGGCAGCCGTCGTGAAAAGTCGCCTTGGCCGGAAACCGCGCGCCCAAATCGGTGACGCCAAGCCGAGTGACGAGGAAATCGGAGAATTCGAAACAGCGAGCAGACAACTTTCGCGCAGCGTCCTCGTGCGGTGTGCCGGCGAACAACTCAGGATAAAACACGTGCAGCATCGCCCCGCACGAGCCGGAGGGAATCACCACCGCCTCAGCGCCACTCAAACGTTCCAGCACCGGCACCGCGACGCGACGGGCTTCCGCCCAGTAACCCGAGTTATAGGCCGGCTGACCGCAACAAGCGATTTGTTCCGGGCACTCGACCTGGTGCCCCAGACGTTCGAGAACCTGCACCACGCTGATGCCCACCTCGGGAAACATCAGATCAACAAAGCAGGGCACAAAGAGCGTGACTGTCATCTATGGCTGCAGGCTAAAGGGAATCAAGTCGGATGTCCATCGGCGGAATGCCTCGGAGGCTTCCGCCCAATGCGGAAGGGCATGCCACTCCAATTAATTGAGAATTGCTGATTGAGTAATGGTTATTGTCCATTGGGTCACCTGGGGCTTCGATGGTTAATGGCCATTTGGCAATGCTCAATTTACAGTTCGCCCAGTGCGCGGACGAGGCGTCCACGCCCGCCGCGCGCGCTTACGGCGCGCTCAGCACCTTGTAGAAGCGTTGCGCGCGAAGCGCGTTGGTGTCGATCCACAGGCCGGTGGTGTTTGACGGGGTCACCGTCGCGTTGGTCTGGAACGGCAAGGAGAGATTGGTGGTGCTGAGCACGTCGTAAGCCCGCCCGGCCGTCGCAGGCCAGGTGAGGGTGGGAGGTGGTGTGGTCAACGAGACGCGGAAAGGCGGTTCGGCGCCTAAGAGACGAATCCAGGTGGTGGCGGTGCGATACTGCTGGCCCGTAGTAGAAGTCACGACCGCGTAAAAGGGATGAAGGCCAATTCCCAGAAATGACCCGGTGACTGAAAATGAGGCGCTCGATTGGTTAGCCACGGTACCCAGCACGCCACCTGTGCTGAATAATTGGATTTGGCTGATGTTGCCGGTGTTGGCCACGACGGAGAATTGCAATGTGGTTCCCACATCCGTATTGCTGCCGCCGACCAGTGTTGTGAGGGTGGCCGCGAGAACTGTGTTGGAGATTTGGATGAACTGACTGATCCGTTGCTGGGTGCGGACATGGTCGCCTTCATAGACCACCGCGGTCAATTCATGAAACCCATCGGCTTGGGTAGTGGTATTGAAGCTGAAGGTGAGAGGGAGGTTCGTTACTCCGGCGGTGAGGTAAAGGTGAGCGCGAGGTTCGAGGTCCGTGACATTTTGATCCAGCACGACCGTGCCGAGCGGCGTGGCCACCAGGCCGGGCGAACCGCTGAGGGAGGCCTGGATTTCCGCCGCGTTCCACCCGGCGGAGTTGGCCTGAATATTGAATTCAATCTGGGGCGGCGGCACAGGGCCTGTGGAGTCAGTCACCAGGTCTGAGGCCGTCACCCCATCTGCGCCTTGGAGAAGCGCGTAGCCATTGATCAGGCTGACCAGTTGCTGGCCCATTTGGGTCAGCGTCAGGTTGTTTGCGGCATTTGTCACGCCGAGTGTGATTTGCGCGCCGTTGGTTTTCGTCAGCATCACCACCAGCGCACTATTAAGGGTTGGGCTGCCTTGGACCGTAAAGCCACGGATTCCCTGTGCGACCGTGTCGAGGAAACTTGAGCGGCTCGCCGCCAGGTAAGTTGTCAATGCCGAGCCCGTTCCGATGGAATTACTCACGGAGAGCGGCACTTGCGAGCCGAACTTCACGCGATTCAACGATCTCAACTCGATGCGGTCGCCGTGAGCCGACGTCAGGACCTGTGTCAGGTTGGTGCTGTTGTTCAGGACGGTTACCAGGTTGGAGGTGACTGACTTGATGGTCGCGTTTTGAGGCACAAGGTAATTAAAGCTCTGCCCGTTGAGGTTAATCTTGAGAAGATTGCTGGTCCCCGGGGCGATGTTGGTGAGCGTTTGCTGCCAAACGCCGTCCAGGAACAAGTCCACCTGCTGCAACGGAAGTTGCGCATCGGCGGCGGTGAATTGCAGGCTGAGGTTGGTGACACCGCGCAGCAGCGCATTAGTGGCCAGGCCGAGCCAGGAACCGGTCGCGGGTCGGGCAAACGGCGCGGCCAACGGTTCGCCCACTATCAACCCCTGGTAGGGGTTCGTCAGGCTCAGGTAATAGGATTCGGCAATGTTAAACCCGCGTGCCTGGTAAAAGTAATCCTCGGCCGATGGGAATTTTTCCAGGTAATTACACGGCTCGTCCACCGTGCCGTAACTGGCGGTGGCATTAGCGCCGATCATCGCTAGCAGCGTTGTTTGATCGTTATAGCCCAAAAGTCCGCCGCCGTAGGAGGTGAGGTTGTCAGCAATCGCGCCGGGCACAAACGTATTGGGCGAAATGGAGAAAGTCATCAGGCCGGTCTGCAGGCCCAAGAGGTTGGCGAAACCGAAGGGCGAATTGATGTTGGTGCGGAGCATCGAGTAGTTGCCGCGGAGGCGCGTGTTGAAGATCGCGCTATCGAAGGTCTGGTAGCGCACGTTGCGCGCGGGATCGGTGGTCTTCATGAGATACACCGTTTGCGTGGGAAACGAGTGATCGCTCATGACGCCGTTGTCGATGATCGACACGGCCTGAGACAGATTGCTGGCGGTGATCATCGTGACCAGGAACGAATTGCTCGACGTGCTGATCGGCGGAGTCTGGCGAAAGATGCCTTCGCTGCCCGCGTAGAGGTTGGTGGAGCCTGGCGCCAGCGAGCACGGCGGGTTGGCATCCGGCTTAAACCCGTAAAAAACGGAGGCGGTGGTGCTGTTATCGGCGGCCGAACTCGGGTCGGTAATCCGATAGGGAATATCCATCGACAGCACGACGTAATCGATTTGGTTGGAAAGTCCGGAGCTGTTGATGTAGTTGAGCAACGGCGTGTAAAGGGCCGTGGTAAAATCGCTGTTGCTCCAAATCCCGTTGCCGACGGGCCAGCTCATCCGCAAATAGTTTTGCGGCGGAACCTGGCGCTGTTCGCAGTAGTAATTGCCCAATTGGACCGAGTTGGTGCTCTGCTGGTTGACGACGAGCAGCACATTTAGACCGCTGCCGCCCGCATGAGCTTCCGGACCGAGCGAGCCGGACAAAACACACCAAAGACAGAGCCAGGCCAACGCTTTCATATACGAGCAGAATAACGTGTTTGCTCCGCGGGGTAAAGACACCACCAAACCAGCCTGAGACTACCTCAGAACACTTGCGGGGGACGGGGCGTCGTTGCCCACGGCGCCCCAACCGGCAGGCGAACCGGCGAGTTTGATCCTTTGATTCTCTATCCGTTTGAGATCATTTACGCCCAGCTCCAGCAAGACGGCATTATTGTAGAGGTCAGTATTGGGGGTCACACTGGGCGCCCCGGCAAGCTGGCGCTGCTTTTCCAGGTCTTTAAGCGAGAGAGTGTCCAGCGCGACCGGGTCGCGGCTGAACCGCAGTTCGTTCAGCGCAGTCGAGTAGTGCAACAGGCTTTGTTCGCTGCCCTCGTACTGGCACAGCACCGCGTCGGTGACATTGAGAACGACTTTGTCGCTGAGCGACGCCATCGCATAAATTTCAGGCACCGCGCGCGCCATGCGCGCCGGATCCATTTCAAACCGGTTAAAATTATCAACACTGCCCGCCGCCAGGCTATACAGGTTGCCCGTCACCCCCGCCGTATTGTGGTTTAGCAGAGGTGTCACGTTGATAATTCGCGTCAAATCGTGGCTGACGAGGTTCGAGACAAAAGACTTTCGGCCGACACCTGCGCCCTTCTTCTCAAATTCATAGTCGCCCCAGACCAGGTCGCCAATGATTGGGTTGTCATAAAAATTCGTGGAGTCAGAGCCGGATTGAGCGCTGCCCGCGACGCGCACGCCGTAGCGAGCGCCCAGCGCCAAGAACCCCGCCAGCCGCAAATCGTCCGCTTGCTTATCCCAAATAACGATGTTCCGGGGCGGCAAACCAGCGGCCAACAGCGCCTCGACGATACCAGCCACCACTGAAGGGCGTGTGCCGCTATTGGGACCGGGCCGGCAATACACCTTGATGCCAACCACATCCTGCGTGCTGACCAAACTGCGCATTGCCTCGGCTGGCGTTGCTCGGCCGGTTAGGTTGGTCAGGCCGCAACGCACCATACCCTTGATCACTTCCGGCCGCGCATGAAACGCCTCGGTTGCGTCGGGGTCGTACACCGTCACGACGCGCACCCGGGGCCCGGTAGCGTCAGGCAGCAGCGGGTCGGCGGCACGCACCGCCGCCGGCGCAAGCAACAGCAAAACCACGGCGAACAAGGCGAACCCCAGGCAAAACATTCGCGCCCGCGCTCCTGTGGGGAGCCGGGTAGCGGGTTTAAACTGTGCCTTTCTTGACACTGCGAACAGCGAATGATACCACCACAACCGATGCCGACCATCAAAAATCAGGTCGGAAAAAGTCTCACCCTTTTTCTGGCTGCTGTCACGTTCTTTACCGCTTGTGGCCCACCGGGACCACGAGCGTTATTGCGCGGCCGGAAACTGCTCGAACAGGGAAAATACGCGCAAGCGGAGGAAAAGTTCCGCGAGGCCGCGGGGTTGCTGGGCAACACGAACGCGCAGGCGCTTAACTATTTGGGCCTGGCCTGCCACCACGCCGGTCAAGGCGCCGACGCCGAACGCGCCTATCAACGAGCCCTTGTGCTCGACCCCGACCTCGCCGAAGCGCGCTTCAACCTCGGTTGCCTGTACTTGGAAGAAAACCAATGCGAACAAGCCAAGGCCGAATTCACGGCATTTACGTTGCGCCGGAGCAATGTGCCGGAAGGTTGGGTTCAACTCGGCACAGCGGAATTGCGCGCCGGCGAAATCGCTCCGCCGCATGCACGGCCCGCTGAATTCGCGGCGGCGGAACGCAGTTTCACCCAGGCGCTGCGCCTTAGCCCTAAAGATGCGGAGGCTCTCACCGGGATGGGGCTCGTCAAAGTGCGCCGGGGCAACCCTGCGGATGCAGCGCAATGGTTCTCCAAGGCAGCGGCGGAACAGCCGGGATATCCGCCGGCGCTTTTGAATCTGGCCATTGTTCAGCAGCAGTTCCTGAATAACCCTTCGCAAGCTCTGAAAACCTATCAGCAGTACCTCGCGTTGAAACCAACGCCGGACAATGCCGCTGCTGTCCAGGCCGTCATGCGCCAAATCCAGGTGAGCCTGCAACCCGCGCCCACTTACACGGTAACCAGACCCTTATCGCCTGCGGTCCCCAACGCCGAGCCCGTGCGGCCCATACCGGCTCCGCCCGCCCGTGCCGCCGTGACCCCGGCCGCCCCCGCGACAAACTCGATGCGGCTCGCCCGCAGCAACCCTGCTCAAAATGAACAAACTCCCGCACGAGTCGAAAGCAGTAACGTCGTTGCGCGCTCGCCAACGACTAACACCTCGAAGCCTGCGCCTGCCAACCCGCCGCCGGTTGAGGTGGTGACCGTGCCGAGCGAAGCGCCAATCCAGGCGGCTCAGGATTCCGCTCCTGGGTCGCCCTCAAGCAGCACCGCATCCGGAGCTTCCACCTCCACCACTGGTACAGGAGCCGACAACACCGCCAAAGCTCAGAAGCACGGCTTCTTGCATCGCTTGAACCCTGCGGTGCTGTTCAGTTCCGGCGCCGGCTCGTCTGCCGCGTCTCCTGCGTCGCTAACAAATGCTTCGACACCGGCCGTGGCGCAGCATGCGTCGGCCGAGAGCGCCAGAGCCGCGGGGGACCTGCCTCGTATGGCGCGGTATCAGTACCACGCGCCGGCCAAACTTGCGCGGGGCAACCGCGCTGAGGCCGAGCGCGCGTTTGCGCAAGGGGTCCAGGCACAAGAAGCGCAGCGCCTGCAGGAAGCTATCCAAGGTTATCGCCGCGCGGCGCAACTGGACCCGAGTTTCTTTGATGTGCATTATAACCTTGGCCTGGCGGCGAGCCAAGCGGGCAACCTGCCATTGGCGCTGGGCGCCTATGAAGACGCGCTGGCGCTCCGCCCAGCCTCACTGGACGCCCGTTACAATTTTGCCCTCGCGCTGAAGCAGGCAGGTTATTACCTGGACGCGGCGCAGGAACTCGAGAAACTGCTGACCTATTACCCTAATGACAGCCGGGCACACCTGGCGCTGGGCAATTTGCTGGCCCAGCAACTCAATGAACCCGACAAAGCCCGCCCCCACTATCTTAAGGTGCTGGAAAGCGATCCGCGAAATCCTCAAGCCGGGGCGATCCGTTATTGGCTCACCGCCGGCCAATGAGGGCCAGCCGGTGTTTTACAGAAGATAACGAAAGACTTGAACAGGAGGAAACGGAGATTTCTTAATGGCTCCGTGTTCTCTGTTCTCTCCTGTTCAATTCCTTTTACAAGTTAGCTCGAACCGCGTCGAAGAATCTCTTGCCGGCGGCGGGCAATGAGGGCCGGACTTGAACAGGAGGAAACGGAGGCAACGGAGATTTCTTAATGGCTCTGTGTTCTCTGTTCTCTCCTGTTCAATTCCTTTTACAAGTTGGCTCGAACCGCGTCGAAGAATTTCTTGCCGGCGCCGGGCAATGAGGGCCAGCCGGTGTTTTACAGAAGATAACGAAAGACTTGAACAGGAGGAAACGGAGATTTCTTAATGGCTCTGTTTACTCTGTTCCCTCCTGTTCAATTCCTTTTACAAGTTCGCCCGAACCGCGTCGAAGAATTTCTTGCCGGCGCCGGCCAATGAGGGCCAGCCGGTGTTTTACAGAAGATAACGAAAGAATTGAACAGGAGGAAACGGAGATTTCTTAATGGCTCTGTGTTCTCTGTTCTCTCCTGTTCAATTCCTTTTACAAGTTAGCTCGAACCGCGTCGAAGAATCTTTTGCCGGCGTCAACCGTGACGGGTTGGCGAGCTTTTTCATCGGCGTGTTCGACCAACTCCGGTGGCAATTCGTGCAGGAATTGCGAAGGATGACACGGCGAGGCCTGGCCGTACTTCTTGCGGCTGCTGCAATGACTTAAGGTCAGCGTCTGCATCGCGCGGGTTACCGCGACATAAAACAGCCGGCGCTCTTCATCGAGCGTTCCCTCCTGTTTGGAGCGGGAATGAGGCAACAGCCCTTCCTCCAAACCGACAATGTGGACGTGGGGAAACTCCAATCCCTTGCAGCTATGCATTGTGATCAGCGTCACGGCATTATCCGGCCCCTCATCCTGGTCCTCGTGTTCCGAGTCCAAAGTAATGTCCTCCAGGAAATTCTGGAGCCGGTCAGCCGGCGCGGCCGCGGCCTGACTCGTCGAGTCCATTGACGCCATCAACTCTTTTAGATTCCGGATGCGGGCTTCGGCAGCTTCGGGAGTTTTTTCACCCCGGCGCAGTTCCTGGAAATATCCGATGCGGTCGAGAAACCGATCAGCCCACAAACCGAGCTGGAAAGTTCCCGGCCCGGCCGAGTCATTGCTGTCACTCAATTGGCTGCGTGTGCCTTCGACGAGTTGGACAAACTGTTCGACGGAGTTTCGCGTGACCGCCACCAGCGCCGTGGTGACCACGGGGTTTTTCATGACGGCGAATACGGAGCACTTGCGTTCCTGGCTGGCGGCCAGCAACCGTTGCATCGTGGTGTCGCTCAAGCCGCGCGCGGGAACGTTGGCAATCCGCAGCAGACTCACATCGTCGTGGGGATTGAGCAGCATTTTGAGATAGGCGACGAAGTCCCGCACCTCGCGCCGATCGAAGAAGCTCTGGCCGCCCACCAGGTGGTAACGCACGCTTGCCTGGCGCAACGCCGTCTCGAGCGGCCGCGACTGGATGTTGGTCCGGAACAGGATCGCCTGGTCAGACCACGGCACACGATTGGCCACCCGCGCATATTCGATTTCCTCGACGACGCTCCGCGCTTCGGCTTCGTCGTCGCCAAAAGTCTGCAGCACGATTTTGGGTCCCTGCCCTTTATCGGACCAGAGCTGTTTGCCGCGCCGGCGTTGGTTGTGGCGGATCAGCGCGTTAGCGGCGTTGAGGATGGTATTGGTCGAGCGATAATTCTGCTCCAGCTTTATCACTTTGACTTCCGGGAAGTGTTTTTCCATGTCCAGGAGGTTGGTGATCTCGGCGCCGCGCCAGCCGTAAATGCTCTGGTCGTCATCGCCTACGACACAGAGGTTCCGGTGCTCCCGCGTCAGCGCATAGACGAGTTGGAACTGCGGTAAGTTAGTGTCCTGGTATTCATCGACCATGATATAGCGGTATTTGGCGCGGCAGGCTTCGAGCGCGTCCGGATGCTCCGTGAAGAGGCGCAAGGTCAGCAGGAGCAGATCGTCAAAATCAACCGCGTTACAAGCGCGCAGCGCCGACTCATACCGTGACCGGATGTGCTCGGCCATCGCGCGCAGGCTCTCATCGGCGAAAATCGCCGCCCGCGGGCCACCGTTCTTCAACCGGCTCAGCAAGCTCAACAAGGCTGCCGGATCGGTTTTTTCCCCTTTCGCCGAGATTTGGGCGAGGATTTTTTTGACCACGCCTAATTGCTCGGCTTCATCGTAAATAACGAAATTGCGTTTGTAGCCGAGTTTCTCGATGTGCTGCCGCAGGATACGCACACAAAGGGAGTGAAACGTGCAGAGCGTCGGGCGCGCTTCGTTCTCGGCAGTCGCGCCACGCGGACGCGGCACTAGCTTTCTCACGCGCTCCTGCATCTCGCGGGCGGCTTTGTTGGTGAACGTCACGGCCAGAATTTGCCCCGGAGGCACGCCGCGCTCGATGAGCTGCGCGATGCGGTAGGTAATCACGCGCGTCTTGCCGGTCCCGGCTCCGGCAAGGATCAGCACCGGTCCCTTGAGGGTCTCGACGGCCTGGCGTTGCGGCGTGTTTAGTGAACTTAAATTCAACATCGGTAGCGGAGTTTATTGGTCCGCATGATTGCCGCAAGACCGGAGGCGGGCCAACGGAATGGAATGTTGGAATTTTGGACATTAAGGGGAGAAATACCGCGAAGAATTACCCCGCAGCCCCGAACACAATTCGGGAAAAATGGAGTCCTGAGCTGATGCAAGCGGGACCGGCACCAATGCGGGTTGTTCCAGACAAGCCTGGGCGCATTGGCGCCGGTGCTCCCGTGCCCGTCGAGCGAGAGGGCCTTAGATAATATTCTTTAAATTGTCAAAGAGCACTGACCGGTTGGACGGCTGGTGAGCCGGAACTGGCAAAAGTAGTGATTCATGGACCCGCGGATTCTTGCAGTTGTCGGGATTTTCTGCTGGGGCTTGATTCACCTTGATTAGGCTTGATGGGGCGGCGAGGTCGGCCGGGGCGTTGTTGGAGGGATGGATTGCTGGATTATTGCAGTTGTCAGGATTTTCTGCTGGGGCTTGATTCACCTTGATTTGGCTTGATGGGGCGGCGAGGTCGGCCGAGGCGTTGTTGGAGGGATGGATTGCTGGATTCTTGCAGTTGGCGGAATTTTCTGCTGGGGCTTGATTCGCCTTGATTGGGCTTGATGGGGCGGCGAGGTCGGAGCGGGCCGCCAGGAGTTGCTGCTGGAGACGGTGTTTTTGGATTTTGAGTATGGAATCGGATTGGTGGCAAAGGGCGTGAATGACGTTGAGGTACTTGGATGGGGTGGACTGAAACAGGTTTTTGAGGGCCAGGTCCCCGTGCTCGCGGATGGCTTGAAAGAGTTGGAGGGCAGCGACATAGTTGCAAGCATGGCGCACGTTGGGAAGGTCGGGCTCGCCGCCTTCACGGAGGAGATCGATGACGGATTGGACGAGGGCTTTGGCGCGTTCGAGCTCCGCCTGTTGCTTGAGGTAATCCTGGTAGCCGCCTTGGACCCAGTTGGTGAGGTTCTGGGCATTGAGGCCTTTGCCGGCGTCGCCCAGTTCATCGATGATGACCCGAGCGGGCAGGCCATCATCGAGCATGCGGTTGAGCATGTCGCGGGTGGCTTTTGGGAGCCGGGCAATCTTGCCATTGCGGCGGAGGTTTTGGGTTTTGGATTGGGAGTTGGCGAATTCGGTGGCCAGGAGGTCGATTTCGGGACCGGAGATAGCAGTGGCGGGCATGGGAGGGTTGAGGGTTGAGGGTTGAGAGTTGAGGGGTAGTGTCTCTATCTATATTAGAGTCGGAAAGGCAGAAAAATCCGTCTCGGCAGGAAGAATTATTGGAACTGCATCACAAGTGGCTGGTGGTGAGGTGGATGACGGTGCGATTTTTCCAGGGAGGGGGCTAGTTGGTGCGGAGGTTTGGGGGTGGGAAACGGGTCAGGTAACGGCGGAGACGTTTTTTGAGGCTGGCGACGGCGGTGAGCCGGATTTTGAGGCGGCGGGCGAGGTCTTTGGGTTTTGAAATGCCGGCACAGAGGAAATCAAAGAGGCGCTTGAGGCGATGATGGCGGCCCAGACGGGCCTTGAGCTGGGCCTGGTAGAGTTGGAACCGGGCGTCGTCTTCTTTCTGGATGAGGTGTTCCAGGGGTGTGAGGGACGGGCCGGGGAAGGAGTCGATGCTGGGGTCGGATTCGCCGTCGTCGAGCAAGATGGGGGCGAGGTCGGGTTGGTTGATGGTGACGAAGTTCTCTTTGAGGTGGTGGAGGCGATCGACCTGACGCCAGACGCGGCGGCGGAGTTCCCTGGAGAGGTTTGGGCCGGCAGGGGGCGAGCCGTTTTGCGCGGGGTGGTTTTTGAGGAGGTCAAGGATGGCGTCGACGGCGATGGAGTTTGGGTCATAGCCATAGGGAAGGACGCCGCCGCGAGCCCCGCGCCAGGTGAGGCGGCTGACCTGGTCCTGGGCAGCCTGGAGGGCTTCCTGGAGGAGGGAATCCCAGGAAGACGGGGCGGAGACCTCGATATCGGCAGGCGGGCCCTGCATGGAGGGAGAAGTAGCATAAAATGATCCAAATACGGGGTGGATTAGAAACATGAAAGAGGTCGAAGC
This sequence comes from Verrucomicrobiia bacterium, assembly GCA_035934555.1. Classification (GTDB taxonomy): domain Bacteria; phylum Verrucomicrobiota; class Verrucomicrobiia; order Limisphaerales; family UBA8199; genus DASYXT01. The sequence goes on from DASYXT010000032.1 coordinate 15,551, forward strand.
GGGCCGTGCGGCATTTATCTATTTGTCCAAATGACAAGACACGACCCCAAGGTCGCTCTTAGTCAATGCGTCAATGCTGGAACGTCGACTTCAGGCGAGCCTCCTCATCCTGATCCTGCTGGAGGCGTGACTTCGCGATCCGCAATGCGCGGGCGAGGAGGCTGCGCAGTTTCTCGTCCAGAGAAGAACCGGCTATCTCATTGGTAGTGAAACCGATCCCAAGGGGAACGACCCGGTAGGATTC
>DASYXT010000035.1:0-44426 GCA_035934555.1 Verrucomicrobiia bacterium
ACCCTGAAAAGCCGAAATTACACCGCCCCCGCAGCAAAATCGCCCGGCTCCCCCCACCCGTGCGCCAAAGGCTAAACCTCCTCATCGACGAAGGCATCACCTACGCCGAGGTCATAACCGGCCTCGGACCCGAGGGCAGCCACCTCACCGAACAAGACGTATGCCGCTGGTACAAAAACGGTTTCCAGGACTGGATCAGAAACCAGATTTGGCTGGAGAACACCCGCTCACGCCTCGACATGGCCACCGACGTTATCGCCGAGCACGACGGCCCCAACGTCCACCTGGCCAACCTCCACATCGCCGCCACTCAGCTCATCCACGACCTCACCGCAAAGGGAGAGACCCTCCTCGCCGAAAACCCCGAAGCCTATGTCACCGTAGTCAACTCCATCGCTCGCCTGGCCCGCGAAGCGCTCAACTTCCAAAAGTACCGCGAGGCCTGCGCCCTGGCCCGCATCGAACTCGACAAACTCCGCGACCCCGCCCGCAAACTCACCCACGAAGAAACCCTCGCCATCGTGGATCACCTCGACCGCATTCTAGGCTTCAAATAGCACCGCTGAACTGCTGACAACTGATCACCGGCCACTCCTTATGCCCGCCATCCTTCCATCCTTCCCAATCGACAACGACGAGCGCCTCACCGACCGCTTCATGCGTCACCAGGTAAACTGGATTCTGGCCGAAGACCACCTCCACGCCCGGAACCGCGCCGTTTTCGCGCTCGCAGAAAAATCCGTCCGCATCGGCTGGACCCACGCCGACGCCTTCAAAAACTTCCGCAAACGTCTCCGCTTCCCAAACCGCGACTACCTCTTCGCCACCAAAGATTACCCCAGCGCGGTCGAGTACGTCCGCCTGGCGTACAAACTCGGTGAAATCTACGAATTCACGCGGGACATCGTCTCACACGGCGAAGATTACCTCCGCGTTCCCCGCCTCGACCAAAACGCGCACGAAACCGCTCTCACCGATGAAATCAAGATCGGCTACATCAAATTCGTCAACGGCTCTCGCATCATCGCCTTCTCCTCCAACCCCCAGGCCATGTCCGTTTACGGCGGCGACGTCGGCCTCGACGAGTTCGCCAAACATCCAAACGCCAAACTCCTCTGGGAAACCGCCCAGGCCCGCGTCACCTGGGGCTACGATATCGCCGTCTGGTCCTCCCATAACGGCGACGACACCGCCTTCTACCACTTCGCCCAGGACGCTCGCGCCGGCCGCGACCCCTGGAACCTCTACTACCGGGTCACCATTGAAGATGCCCTCGATCTCGGGCTCCTCGACGTCATCAACAAAGTCCGAAAATCTCATTTCAAGCGCGACCAATTCCTTGCCGATTGCCACGCCCGCGCCACCACCGAAGAGGTGTACCAGCAGACCTACATGTGCAATCCCGCCCCGGCAGCCGACTCCATCGTGGACTGGAACACCATCGAGCGCTGCCGCGCCGACTACTCCATCGAACGCGTTCACCTCGAAGCCCACGAGATCACCGCTGCGTTCGGAAACCTCACCCCCGGCGGCCACACCCAGCGCGAAACCCAAATTCACTCCTTCTTACGCAAAAGCTTCGCTAACGTCCTCAACTCCCCGGCCAAACACCGCCTCGGCTTCGACGTCGCCGCCAGCGGCCACGGCAACCTCTCCGCCATATATATAGACGAGGTCAGGGGCAACGACCTCTGGCTCCAGGCTCTGTTCACGTGCCGCACAGAGGACTGGCATTTCCTCGAAACCGCCCTGTTCTTCTTTCTGCGTAACCTCCATTCACTACAAGCGGCCGGAGACGAAAGCGGCCTGGGACGCCAGATTTGCTGGAACGCTGCCCGCCACCTCCCAGGTCGCTTCACACCCGTCAATTTCACAGCCAGGAAAAGTGACATGGGCATCGCACTCATGAACCAACTCTCCAGCGCCCAGAAACGCCTGCCCCGGTCCGAGCAAGACATCGCCGCCGATTTCTTTGCACTCCGCAAACACCACATCGGTCAGCGCGTCATTTTCAAAGAGACCCGCAACCTCCAGAACCCTGCCAGCCACTGCGACATCGCTTGGGCCGGCGCTCTGGCCAGCGAAGCACATAACGTCCGGGTAGCCACCATCGGCTCCCGGCTCGGCTGAAAACCAAAAAATTGCAGTTAATTGCAGTTCTTACACCTAATTACAGCTAATCCCCGCTAATTACAGTTCGTCACAAAAAAAATTTATGAACCTCTTCGGCCTCAATCTTTCCCTCAATCGAAAGTCGAAAATCCATAACCGCAAATCCGTCGAACCCGAGACCCCAATCTCTCAGCTCTCGCCCGAAGCCCAGGCCTGGCTGCGCGGCGAAGACCCAGTCAGTCGCGGCGCAATCCTCACCAACGCCTACCAGCAGGTCGTCTGGGTTTATCGCGCCATCAACGCACTCGCCGACCAGGTGGCAAATGTTCCGTTCCTGTTTTCCGCTGGCGACCGCGGTCGCGAAAACCTCATCACCTCCGGCCCACTGGCGGATCTCTACGCTCGCCCTCATCCCAACATCAATCGGTTCCAATATTGGGAGCTCCGCGTCATCTGGCTCATGCTCCGCGGCGAGTGCATGCGCGTGCCTATTTTCAACGACGGCGCCACCCTCGCATTCCGCACGCGCAAATCCCGCATCAAAAGCATCCTCATCCTCGACCCCGCCCGCTTCCAGCACATCATCGACAACAACCAGCTTGTCGGCTGGCGCTACACCGGCTTCTCCAAAGACACCCCACTCTCCTCGCAAGTCTTTCTCCCCGACGAAGTCTGGTTCGAGAAGCTCCCCAACCCGTTCGACTTCTGGCGCGGCATGCCACCGCTCCTGGCTGCCGACCTCGCAGCCAAAACAGATTTCGCCGCCGCCTCCTTCATGCACGGCCTCATCGACAACAATGCCGATCTCGGAGTCATCGTCCGGACCGAGCAGCCACTCGATAACACACAGCAGGAGCAAATCCTTGCCGACCTCAAAAACCGCAAGCGCCGCGCCGGCACCGCCGACAGGCCCCTCCTCCTGTGGAGCGGGGCCGAGGTCATAAAGCCGCAACTCTCCAGCGCCGACATGCAGTTTCTTGAAAATCGCAAATTTACCCGCTCGGAAATCTGCGCCGCCTTCGGTGTCCCCGAGGAAATCGTCACCACCACCGATCACAGCAAATACGACGTCATGGCCGGCGCGCGCCTCAACTTCATCGAAAACCGCGTAGCGCCACTCTGTCATCGCCTGGAAGCCGAAGAAGAAGTCACCGTCAAATCACTCGACTCACGCGCCACCGGCTGGTTCGACATCGAAGCGCTCCCCATCATGCAGGAAGCCCTCCGCAGCCGCCTCGCCTCAGCCAAACTCGGCTTCGACATGGGCATCCCATTTAACCACCTCAACCGCTTTTTCGATCTCGGCTTCCCCACCTTGCCCTGGGGCGACACCGGCTACCTCCCATCCAAGTACAACCCCCTCGGCACCGCCCCCGCTCCTAACCCGAATCCTAAACTTAATCCCAACCCTAATCCCCCAACGCCTACCGCCGCCCAACTCCACAAATCCATCTACCCCCTGATCCGCAAACCCTCCCGATCCTAATCGTAATCGTAATCGTAATCGTAATCCCGATCGCAACCCACCCTCCCCAATAACAAATCCCAAATTTTCAATTCTCAATTTTCAATGAACCCCTCCCTCCAAAACCGCCTCACCCCGCTCAGCGACGGCCGCCCCGGCCTCCGCTCCCTCCTCCCCTGCCAAATCACCGCACCGCACCCAAACCCGCCCTCGTCTGGCTCCCCTCTCCCAGGTGGCCCACCGCCAGGTGATGGGAGAGGGGCCGGGGCTGAGGGCTCCACCGCCAACTGTCTCGATTTCGTCAGCAGCGACGCCACCCTCGACCGTTACGGCGAAATCATCTCTCCCGCAGGCTGGGACCTCGCCCCCTACCTCACCAACCCGGTCTTCCAAAACTCCCACCAGTACGGCGATATCATCCACACCATCGGCAAGGCCCTCATCACCGAAGTCCGCACAGTGGCCGACCGCCAGGTCCTCCTCCAGCGCATCCAATTTGCTGTCGAAGCCAACCCCATCGCCCGCATCGCCTATCCGCTCTACGCCCACGGCTACCTCCGGGCAGTCTCGGTCGGCTTCATCCCGCTGCGCTGGGAAGACGGCGCCGCAGATTCACCATGCCGCCGCAGGTACATCCAGCAGCAGCTCCTCGAAGTCTCCGCCGTCTCCATCCCGGCCAATCCCGCCGCTCTGGCCCTCGCCATTAAATCCGGAGCCATAATCAAATCCGACCTCCAGGAAACTCTCGAACTCCTCCGCCAGGTCGTGCCCAAAACCCCACCGCCAGTCAACCCAACCCTGGCCCCCCTCGCCCGCCTCCTGGCCCAGATGGTCAGACGCCTCTAGTCCGTATTCCCAATCCTGTTAATCCTGTTAATCCTGTCAATTCCCCCAACAAACCAAAAACACAAAACAACATGAATCCCGAAACCCAGACCCCGCCCACCACGCCCCCCATGGAAGTCATCTACGCCGACCTCCAGCAGTTCCACCGCAGCCTGCCCGACTTCACATCCCTTCCGGCTGCCCTCGCCTCACTCCGCGTCGAGATGGAACAAGACCTCGCCAAACTCCGCCACGCCATCAGCCTTCGCGCCCCAGCACCCAGCCGCCCCGCCAAACCCGGCATGGTCAGCGACGAATGCGCCGCCGCACTCGGCTCACTCTTTATCGCCCACTGCCAGCGGAGCAATCGTCTCGAAGCACTGTGCTCCACCTCAAGCCAGCGCGACCTCCTCGCCGATGCCGCTTGCACAAACCTCGGCCTCACGACCCGCGCCGCACTCACCACCGGCGACATCCCACTCCCCGTGCAATACGGCCGCGAGTTGCGTGAACTCATCTCCCAGTTCGGCGTCGCCCGGGCCCAAATGAGCCCCTACCCCATCGGCCTGGGCACCGCCAAACCCCCGCGCATGGGCACCAGGCCAAGCTTCGGCTCCGTTGCCATGTCCGCAGCATTGCCCGATAAGTCTCCCACCCTCGGCTTCGCCTCACTCGAATCGCACAAGATCGGCGGTCTCGTTCGTCTTCCACGCGAACTCGACGAACAGAGCATCGTCCCCATGGGCCAATTCCTCGCCCGTTACGGCGCCATCGAATTCGCCCGCGCCGAAGACACCTGGGCTTTCCTCGCCGACGGTACCCCCGGCTTCGAAATGGTCAAAGGCGTCGTCCAGGTCGCCAGGGACACCTTCCGCACCGTCACCCTCGCCGCCGGCAAAACCAAACCCAGCGACGCCACCCTTGACGACTTCCGCGCCCTCCGCACCAAGGTCAACAAAGCCGCCCTCAGCGGCCGCACCTCCGCTTACTACCTCGACTCCACCTGGGAAACCAGGCTCCCCTCGTTCCGCACCCAGGCCGAACCCCACGTGTACGACCGCCGCCCCGACGGCACCGCCACGTTGGACGGTTACCCGATCATCTGGACCGATGTCCTGGAACCCTACGGCACCGCCGCCGCCGCTGACAAAGCAATCGCCGTCTTCGGCTCGCTCCAGTACTGGTGGTTCGGCGAGCACGGCCACCCCCGCATGGACACCTCCGATCACGTGCTGTTCGTCAACGATCAGCTCGCAGTCCGTTTCATCGAAGAAATCGACTTCGACTACTGTGCCCAGGACGCCACCGCCGCACTGCTTACGGCCGGCGGCTGATCGCGACTCCTAATAATCGTAATCTCAGCCAGCCCCCGTTACCGCACACGCGAACCCCCTCTCCCCATCCGGGGCCCCCCATCCGGGGAGAGGGGCAGGGCAGAGGGGCCTCCGGACCTACCAAGCCACCGCCACCACCGCGCCCCGTCCCCGTTTTTGAACCTCAAACTCAAGTTCGCAATTCTCAACGGCCCGGGGTCCACCACCCCATCGCCTCCAATCGAAAATCAAAAATCCCTTTGTCCTTCTCCCCTTTTCCGCTTTACTACCCCCAACGCGGGCAGCCGCCGCCAGTGATGAGCACCCAGGCAGGAAAGGCATTCCATGGACACAGATTACGCCAAATTACTATCAGCAGCTCTGACACCTATCCTTGGCATTCTTATGGCCTACATCGGTTACCAGCAATGGCACACGAATGATCGCAAGGTGCGCCTCGATTTTTACGAGCGTCGGTTGGCCATTTACCTCGCGGCCATGGAGTTCCTCGCTTGCATCGTCCACCGTGCCACAATCAGGGACGAGGAGCTATCGGCTTTCCTGCAGAAGACACGAGAGGGTTATTTCCTTTTCGGTCGGGACATTGCCGATTATTTAGATACCCTTTACAGAAAGGCGGTTGACCTACAGGCTGGAGCCACAATGTTACACGACCCAATGGGGAGCTTACCAGTTGGTGAGGAGCGTTCCCGCGTCGCTCGTGCCAACGCTGAGCTTTCGGAATGGTTTGGCGATCAATTTGTGGTCACACGAAACAAGTTTGCAAAGTACATGACATTCTCATGAAGAGTTTTCCACCTGGTTTTTCGATTCAGCCAACGGCGGCGGGTCATCGTCTTCCGCAAACTTGCCGTTAAATCGAAACCCACACGTGTCGCTTCAAAAACCATTGTCATTTCGCCCAATTCCTGCTTCATTCCCCATACGGGCGCCAGAGCCCGCCCCGGTACCAAGAGTATGAAAACCATCGACCAGCTAGCCACCGTGCTCCTCAACACCTGGGCGAAGAAACCACTCGAAGAACTGCGACTTCAGGCGGAGCATGAAAAGTCCGGCATTGCCCTCGACGCGCTTCGCCTGGGTACCGGGCAACGCCTAATAATCGTTCTCTGCGCCACAGACATTGATCAAATTGCTCGGCTCGAGAAAGTCCTCGAATTCGTCGATGATGGCGCCAGTGAGGACTGGACCACGTTCACCGTCGCCCACATGGCGATGCGCCTCATGCGGAACGGGGGCGGCCTGCGCTTCGAATCCCTCAAAGACGAGTACGGCCGACGCAGCGCCCTCGCCCTGGTCGCCGCCGACCCGGCCTCCGTCCGCGCAATTGAGACCCTCTTCCAAATGCCGGACTGAGCCCCATCACATGAAAAACTTAACATGCTCCCACCGCCATGACCAAGCACCACATTCTGAGCGAAATAAAGCGCACCGCACAAGCAAACGGCGGAATTCCGCTCGGCCGCTTGAAATTCTTTACGCAGACCGGCATCAAGCAATCCGACTGGCGTGGAGTGCACTGGGTCCGGTGGAATGACGCCATTCTTGAAGCCGGTTTTACACCCAATCAGAAAACCACTGCGTACGATGACGAATGGCTCATTGCCAAACTCGTCTCCTTTGGCAGGGAACTCGGACACTTTCCAGTTTCGGCTGAGCTCCGTCTAAAAGCCCGAACCACCGAGCACTTCCCAAGCGACAACACTTTCCGCAGGCTCGGGTCGAAGGCACAAATCCTACAGAAAGCCGCACTCTATTGCAGGGCGCACGAAGGTTTCGATGACGTGCTCGCGATGTGCGGCGCGCCCCACGTGTCCACCGACTCTGCAATCCCCGAGGCAGAGCCAGACCCTGAACAACCAGGTTTTGTCTACCTCCTCAAATCAGGACGGTTTTACAAGATTGGCAGGAGCAACGCCTGTGGACGGCGAGAACGCGAACTTTCGCTTCAGCTCCCAGAGAAGGCCCGCCTCCTCCACGAAATCCGCACCGACGATCCTGTAGGGATCGAGGACTACTGGCATCGCCGCTTTGAGAAACAACGAAAGAACGGCGAATGGTTCGATCTGAATCCAGCAGCGGTTGCCGCATTTAGACGCCGGAGGTTCATGTGACGATGCACCCCCAAGTGATACAGTCAGCACTCCATCCTGCGTCGGCCGGCAACGCTCGAATCTCGATGAAACGATGAGCTTCAAACGGACAGCCCCAGGCCAGAAGACCGCTCGAATGTTGCAGGTAGAAGCTCGCCTAGGTCGTACCTTGGAAGAGGATTATCACGATTTGTACATGGGCCGCAACTGGGGACAGAGGCGCCTCGCCAGGCACTGGGGCGTAGGAGTCAACGTGGTCTTTTATTCCAGGAAACGAAACCGCAGCAGGTGCTGGGTGGACATGCTCAGCCTCCCGAGGAGGGTTTCTGAACATCCATCAGTACCTTCTCTGCCAGCACGGCCTGCCTGCGACTCTTGCTCAGAGAACACAGTTCCACTCGAGCGAGCACACTGGTTGGAGGCAAGGGAGCGGGGCCCAGCATCGCCGGAGAACATCCTTCTCCTTTGCCCAAACTGTCACACGAGGCTGGATCGCCAACAAGACCCAGCCCTTATAGAGCGACTGCGGGCCATTCTTCTGCACCGAGCGGCATCCAAGGCCCTGGCCAAAAGCTGCAGCCCCGGACACCTGCTCGCCCTTTGTCGGCAGATACTCACTGCGCGCACCACGGCCCTCCAACCCGGCGGTGAGCCGTGTCCATCCGTGGTTCCCCACATCGAAAACCGGAAGTAACTCCCATGCTCACCACACTGCCCACCCTGAAATCCCGCCTCTCCATCCCCGCCGCCGACCCCACCAACGACGCCCTCCTCACCAGTGCCATAAAATCCCTCTCCGCCCGGTTCGACAAAGAAACCAACCGCACCCTGGCCCGCACCGAAACCGCCACATTCGAATTCAACCCCACCGATACCGAACTCGCCCCGCCCTGCTACCCCATCGAATCCATCACCAAGTGGGAAACCAAAACCTCCGAAGCCACCGGCTGGCAGGAAATCATCCCCGCCCCCGCGTACCTCATCCGCCACTCCTGCATCATCTCCCTCTATCCCCCCTTTAGCCCTCAGCCTTCAGCCCCTAGCCTTTCCCGTGTCACCTACACCGGCGGTTACGTCCTCCCCGGCACCGATCCCGCCCCAGGCCAAGCACCACTCCCCGATGACCTCGAGCAAGCCTGTGTCGAGCAGGTCGCGTACTGGTTTCAAAACCGCGACCACCTCGGCCTCAAAACCTACTGGCCCTCCGGCGCCGCGTACTACCAGTTCGCCGCCTTCGACCTCCTCGACTCAGTCAAAAACGTCCTCTCCCACCACACCCGCATCCTGCTGTGATCTCCCCGTTCGATGTTCGCTTCCACTTTAGCCTTTAGCCTTCAGCCTTCAGCCTTTCCCCTCGTTTGCTGTGTGGCTAGGCGCTTCGGCCCGTCGCCCTGCCGTTCCCCTTTTCCCGCCATCCCCCCGCTCCACGCTTCACCCTCCACGCTGCACGCTCTCCCACTCACGCCCGGCAGGGCTAGGTCCTCCCCGCGCCGTCGCCACACAGGCAGGTTGGAACGCGCCACACCCCGCCCCGCGTCCAGTTCGGCGTCCGTTCCCGCCCCAGCTTCATGCATTGGCCCTCGTGCGGCGGTCTGGGCACCCCGGCTCCATCCTTTACTTTTCGTCCGCCGATGTGCTAGACCCTCTGAGTACGTGTGCTTCATTTATGAAACTGCTGTTCCTGTTCTCGGCGCTTTTCCTGTTGCTGCCCTTCACGAGTCGCGCGGATAACGACGACCTGTCGTTGCGCTGCTCGCAAGCGGCGCCGCCGGCGTTGGCGCCCAACTCGCCACTGCCGCGCAACTACGCGCCCGATCGCGAAGTGCAGGTGACGCACCTGGTGCTGGACATCACACCCGATTTCAAGCGGCGCACGATTCAGGGCACCGCGACGCTCCACTTTAAGCCGGTGCTCCTGCCGGTGCGGGAACTGAAACTGGATGCCGTCGAGCTCGCGATTGCGTCCGTGACGGCGACGGAGAAGATCGAAGCGTACCAGGTCACCGACGAGAATCTCATCATCACGTTCGCGCAGCCGATTGCGCCGGACCAGGACGCGGCGGTGACCATCACGTATTCGGCCGAACCGACGCGCGGGGTGTATTTCCGCACACCGGAGATGGGCTACAAGCCGGGCGACACGCACCTGTTCACCCAGGGCGAATCCATCGACGCGCGGCACTGGTATCCGTGCCTGGACACCCCCAACGAGCGGTTCACGTCCGAGCTGACCTGCCATGTGCCGGAAGGGATGACGGCCATTTCCAATGGGCGGCTGCTGTCGGAAACCAAAGACCCGGCGACCGGCCTGGTGGCGATTCATTGGAGCCAGGAAAAACCGCACTGCAGTTATTTGATTACCCTGGTGGCCGGTTCGTTGAAGAGCGTCCAGGATACTTGCCACGGGCTGCCGTTGGCGTTTTACACGCCGGCTTCGGAGATTCAGTACGCGCAGAACTCGTTTCGGGACACCAAAGACATGGTCGAGTTTTTTGAAAAAGAAATCGGCGTGCCTTATCCATGGGCGAAGTACTACCAGGTGTGCGTGAACGATTTCGTCGAAGGCGGCATGGAGAATACCAGCGCGACAACGCTGACCGACCGCACGCTGTACACCGATGCGACGGAGAACATCCGCGACAGCGTCGGCCTGATCGCGCATGAATTGGCCCATCAATGGTTTGGCGACCTCGTGACCTGCAAGGATTGGGGCAACGCGTGGTTGAACGAAGGTTTTGCCACCTACTACGAAACCCTCTACGACGAGCACAAGTACGGGCACGATAACATGGTTTATGAGCTGTATTCGCGCGCGCGCCAGATTACCGCCATGACCGACACCACCCCGATCGTGCGCCGGACCTATGCCAGCCCCGACGACATGTTCGGTTACCTGATCTATCCCAAGGCGGGCTGGGTGTTGCACATGCTGCGGGCGCAGCTTGGGCCGGAACTGTACCGGCGCTGCATAAAGACTTACCTCGAACGGCACGAATTCGGCAACGTCGTTACCGAGGACCTGCGGGCGGTGATCGAGGAACTCTCGGGTCGGCCTTACGATCAGTTCTTCGATCAATGGCTTTATCATGGCCGCTTTCCCGTGCTGGAGGTCAGCTACTCCTGGGACCAGCGCGCGAAGCTGGCTCGCGTTTCCATCGCCCAAACTCAGGAGGTCAACCAGGACGTGCTGCTGTTCAACTTTCCGCTTAAGACTCGTTTCAAGACGGCCTCCGGCGTTATCGACCGCGATATTCAGGTCACCAAGAAATCGGAGGATTTCTATTTCCCGTTGTCTGCCGCGCCGGAGTTGGTCCGGCTCGATCCCGATTACACGCTGCTGGCCAAAATCCAGTTTCATATCTCGCGGCCGATGCTCTACAAACAGCTAATTGCGAAGGACGATGTGGCGGGCCGCTTGCTGGCGATCGAACAGCTCGCCGACAATCGCGACCAGGACACCATCACCCATCTGCAGCAGCGGTTGAATGAAGACCCCTTCTACGGCGTGCGCCTCGAAGCGGCCAGGGCCCTGCGCGGTATCCACAGCGACGAAGCCCTGGAGGCGCTGCTGGCCTCGACCAGGCAATCCGATGCGCGGGTCCGCCGCGAAGTGCTGCAGGACCTCGCCGATTTCTACGAGCAAAAGGCTTACGCGGCCGCCCTGCACTCGCTCGAACACGAGAAGAATCCCGACATCGAGGCGGTGGCCCTGCGCCAGTTGGGTGGCTACGCCCAGGCGGACGTCCAGCCCACGTTGCTGAAGTATTTGCACTCGGAATCTTACGAGAATGAATTGGCGAACGCGGCGATCGGCGCCATCCACGCCCAGGACGACCCGGCTTACATCCCTCCGCTGATGGAAACGCTTTCGAAGCGCGAGGCGGATTTCACCAGCCGCGGCTTCGCCCAGGGGCTCGACACGCTGGCGTACCTCGCGCGCAACGAGCAAAACAAAGACAACGTGCGCGAGTTTTTGCTCGCGCGAGTGCATCACCCCAAACGCACCGTGCAACTGGCGGCTCTGAACGCACTCGGCACCTTGGGAGACCCCAAGGCGCTGGTGGTCGTGTCGGATTTCGCCCGAGCCGGCAAGGCCGCCCCCGAACAGGCCACCGCCGAGCGAGTGGTGACCGAATTGCGGGCCGACCGCAAGCCGGTGGATGATTTTAAAAACCTTCGTCAGGAGGTGATGACCCTGGAGAAAGCCAACCGGGACTTGAAAAAGGAGTTGGACGAGGTGAAACAGAAGGTTGATGCCGCCGGGAACGCGCAGCCGGCCAAAGGACACTCGATTCGCAAGCCCAGGCCCGAGTTGACTTCACCGAAGCCGTGATAATGGACAGGGAGCGGGGAGAGAAATTTTAGACAGATTTCAGGCTCGGTGACGCTTCTATATGAAATCGCGTGAATGGCGATTTAGAACGTGCAACGCCGGAAACATCGAATTGGGAGCCCTGGCTCGTCCAGTATGCGCCTCGCCTGCTGCTTTTCGCCCGCCAGCAGAGCCGCCGCGAAGCCGATGCGCAGGACCTGGTGCAGGAAGCCGTCCTGGATTGCTGGCGCCGCCGGCCGGGCCCGCAACCGCCTCCGCTCGCGTTGGTCTTTGCCACCATCCGCCGCCGCGCGGTTGACCTGGCTCGCAGTGCCGGCCGCCGCGCCAACCGCGAAGCTGCCGCGCTGGACGAACTGCCCCCCTGCTGGTTCGATTCCAGCCCCGAGGAGCGGGAACGTGCGCGCCTGCTCGAACAAGCCATGCGCGCGTTGCCGGCCATTTATCGCGAAGCCGTCACGCTCAAGCTCTGGGGCGGACTCACCTTTGTTGAGATGGCCGAGGCGCTTCAGATCCCGCCTAATACCGCGGCCTCGCGCTATCGCTATGGCATCCTCGAACTGCGGAAACTGACCCGCGATACCCTTGCATGAACGATTCCGATTTCGAGCGCTTTGAGCAGGAACTGCTCCGGATAACTCCCGCCCAGCCCCCGCCGGAATATCTCGGCCAATTGCTGCGACTCCCTGAGACAGCAGCCCGCAAACCGGTGGCCGCTCCCTGGGCTTCACTAGGTGATGCTGTCCGAGCGAGCTTGGTGTGGCGCTTACGGTGGCTGATTCCCGCCGCCGCTCTCGCGGTCGCCATAGGGCTGGTTTGGACGCGGCCCGCGCCGCGCCTTTCTCGCATCCGCGGCACAGTAGCCGCGGTTCCGTTTCTGCCGCTCAAAGCTGATTCGCTGCGCGTGCACGAACATCTGGTCTCTTCGTTTGATGCCATCGGGCGGCTCTCGACAGGTGAACCGGTCCGCTTCCGCTGTCGGGAATGGATGGACGAAGTCGTGGTGAGCGACAAAGACCGCGGGTTCGTGCTGGAACAACGCACGCCGCGCGTCGAAGTCATCCCCGTCCGTTTTGAAACCTACTAACCGCAAACATTATGAAATCAAATCTCGTCCTCAGGCTCGCTGCCAGCCGGCTCGGCTGGACTGCTTTGCTCCTTTCCGTTTCTTTGCCGGCGCTCGCCAGGCAGTCCGATCCCACCCCTGCGCCACCCGTGCCGCCACCGCCCGCTGCGCCGGCGGAGGCGAGCGCAAACGCTGCCGCCGCGCAGCAGAACCAGGTTGTGATCGAACGCATCGAACCTGACTCAAACCGGAGTGCGAGGCCCGACGAGGCCTGGCTCGGGCTGGGCACCGAAGAAGCCTCCGAGGCCCTCTCCGTTCAATTGGGTTTGAAACCGGGTGAGGGTCTGGTGGTAGCCTTTGTGGCCCCGGACAGCCCGGCGGCCAAAGCGGGCTTTCAGAAGAATGATGTCGTGGTAAGCCTCGATGGCCAAATGCTCGTGCTTCCCGCGCAGTTCCGCAAACTGGTCCAGATGCACCGCCCGGGCGAGCAAGTCACCCTCGAGTATATCCGTGCCGGGAAACAAGCGAAGGCCGATGCCACCCTCGGCAAGACCAGCGACCGCGGGCCGGGCGGCGAACCTGGCTGGCCCGGCCAACTCCGTGAACTAAAGGAAAATCTCGATGAGTTGAATGGCCGGACCCGCGAGAATCTGCACCAGGAAATGCGCGCGCTGCACGACTCACTCAGCAAGGCGGGCGTGGACCGCGAGCAGGTTCGCATCGAAATCCGGCGCAGCCTCGAAGAAGCCCGGCGCGCCGCCGAAACCGCGTTGCGTCAGGCCAGCAACCAACTCCGCACTGTCAGCGACGACCTTAAACCGCTCGAACAAATGGCCCACGGCGGTGTGGACCTCGATAATAAATCCACCGTCGTGATCCGGCGCGACGATCACTCCGTCCAAACTCAGGTCAAAACCGATGAAAGCGGCACGTATGTGATCGTCGCCAATCCCAAAATGCGGCTCACGGCCCATGATGCCGACGGCAAGCTTCTGTTTGATGGCCCGATTGACACTTCCCAGGAACAAGCGAAGGTACCTAAAGATGTTTGGCACAAGGTCCAACCGATGCTCGAGCAGATGAACAAACCACAATCGGCCGAAGATAATTAATCACGCAGAACACTGGAAAACCTATGAAAAGCGCCAAGCCCGGTTCGAGACACTTCCGCAGTATTGCCGCGGTGGGGATCATATTCCTGCTGCTTTTGCTGGCCGGCCCGGCGGTCTTTTACGTCTTGCCCCCGCCGTCACCGCGGGCGGGCACCGGCGCTAATCCCAGGGCGTTGCGGGTCGAGTTCCGCCTGGCCTCCTATTTCCATACCGGCCGCTGGCGCGCCGACGCCCGCACGTTTGTTGGCATGTTGAAGTATTTGGCAACACCTGAGTCAACGCCGCTCACCAACCAACCGTCGGTGAAGGCCTAGCAGCGCAGCGGCCAGAGACCAAAAGTTCAGCGGCCAGAGGTCAGAGGGTCAGAGGTATGCCAGAGATTCGCAAGGAAACCGACAGCCTCGGGGAAGTAGAAGTTCCGGCCGACAAGCTCTGGGGTCCCCAGACGCAGCGTTCGCTCGAGCACTTCAGCATCGGCGCGGACCTGCTCCCGCGCGAGATGATTGGCGCCTACGCCATTCTGAAAAAGGCTGCCGCCAACGCCAACCTTGCCGGACAGCGCCTCGACGCGCAGCGCCATAAGTTAATCGTACAGGTTTGTGACGAGATTCTCGGGGGCCAACATCAGGACATGTTTCCGTTGCATGTTTGGATCTCCGGGAGCGGCACGCAGTTCAACATGAACGTCAACGAGGTCATCTCCAACCGCTGTTGCCAGCTCGCCGGCACGCCCCTGGGCAGCAAACAGCCGGTTCACCCCAATGACCACGTCAACATGTCCCAGTCGTCCAACGACTCTTTTCCGTCCGCGATGAACATAGCCGCGGCGGTCCATTTGAAGGCGGCATTGATCCCGGCGGTGAAGGCATTACAAGCAGCGATTGGGGCGAAGGCCGAGCTATGGAAAGGCATCGTCAAAATCGGGCGCACCCACATGCAGGATGCGACGCCCTTAACGCTCGGCCAGGAATGGTCGGGTTACGCGGGCATGCTCGAGGACAATCTCGAACGGCTCGAGGACGCGCTGAAGGGGGTTTATCGCCTCAGCCTCGGTGGCACGGCCGTGGGCACCGGCATCAACTCGGCGCCTGGTTTCGCGGAGGCCGTCGCCGCCGAGATCGCCAGCCTCACGGGCCTGCCATTTGTCAGCGCGCCGAACAAGTTTACGGTGCAGGGTGCCCATGACGCTCAGGTGCAGCTTTCCGGCACACTGCGGACGTTGGCGGGGTCGCTGTACAAGATTGCCAATGACATCCGCCTCATGTCTTGCGGGCCGCGAGCCGGCTTCGCCGAGTTGCTGCTGCCGGAGAACGAGCCGGGCTCGTCGATCATGCCGGGGAAAGTGAACCCGACCCAGGCCGAAGCCCTGACGATGCTCGCGGTGCAGGTGATGGCCAATGACGTGGCAGTGGGCATCGGCGGCGCCGGCGGTCACCTCGAGATGAACGTCTATAAGCCGCTTATCATCTTTAACGTTTGCCATTCCATCAGGCTCCTGGCTGACGGATGCACAAATTTCCGCAAGTTCCTGATCGAGGGGACCAAGCCGAATCTGAAGAAGCTCCAGGAGTATGTGGACCGCTCGCTGATGCTGGTGACGGCGCTCTCGCCGGTCATTGGCTACGACAAAGCGTCCCAAATCGCGCACTACGCGATGGACCACGACCTTACCCTGAAAGCCGCCGCGCTAAAGCTGGGGTTCGTGACCGAGGCTGAGTTCGACCGGATCGTGGATCCGGCGAAGATGGTCAAGCCGTATGTCGCAACCGCCACGTAGCAAGGTTCAACAAATCCGCGGCAGTTGTTCGCCGGTCGCCATGTCCAGCACGCGGACCGCGCCAATCGCGCTCTTGAGCAACACCCGGGGCGACCGCTGGTCGGTTACGTTTCCGATCCGGCAGGCGGCGGCGTCCTTTTGATGCTCGTGCAGGATCTGCAAAGCCCGCTCGGCCTGCGCCTCGGGCACGAAAGCCGCGAAGCGCCCCTCACATGCGACATGGAAGGGTTCCAAACCCAAGATTTCACAAGCGGCTCGAACGTCTTCGCGCACTGGAACCGCTCGTTCCGCGATTTGCAGCGTGAGGTTGGCGGCTTCGGCGATTTCGTTCAGCACACTGGTGAGGCCGCCCCGAGTCAGATCGCGCAGGCAATGGACGTCGATGCCGGCGCGGAGCAAGGCCAAGGCCGGCTCAACGACCGGCGCGGAGTCGCTCTCGATGGCGCTCTCGAATTCGAGGCCCTCGCGCACAGCCATAATCGCCATGCCATGACGGCCGACATCCCCGTTGACCAGAATGGCGTCGCCAGGTTGGACGCGTTGTGGCGCGATCGTCAGCGCGTGTTCGAGCACGCCCACGCCGGTCGTATTGACAAACAAGCCGTCGCCCTTGCCTTTGTCCACCACCTTGGTGTCGCCGGTGATCACCTGGACACCACAGTTTTGGGCGGCCTGTTGCATCGAACAGACGATTTTCCACAGCGTTTCCATCGGCAAACCTTCCTCGATGATAAACGCGGCGCTCAGGTACAACGGGCGGGCGCCCGCCATTGCCAAATCGTTGACGGTGCCATGCACCGCGAGGGAGCCGAGGTCGCCGCCAGGAAAAAACAGCGGCCGCACGACATAAGAGTCGGTTGTCAGAGCGAGCCTGCGCCCATCGATTTCGAAAACGCTGGCGTCGTGCTGCGATTCAAGCAGCGAGTTGCGGAAAGCGGGGAGAAAGAGCTTGCCGATGAGTTGATGCATCAGCTTGCCGCCGCCCCCATGGGCCATGAGCACGTTTGGATAATTCTGAATGGGGATGGGGCAGGCCAGGTTAAACGCTGGAGTTTCGGGCATAGGTTATGGCGGTCCCGGCGAGCGAGAAGGCTGGTGGGTTGGGTTCGGAGAGCGCCCGGGGAACTTAACGCGAAGGCGCAAAGACGCAAAGACGCAAAGAAAAACTGGTTGCTCGTACGCGTGCTCCATGGCGGCGGTATGCGGTTAACCAATCATTCTTACGCTTTCATGCGCAAGCTCCTGCGTCAACCCGGCGATATCTGTAATAGGCTGCACAAGCGCCTTCCGACGAGACCATCGTCGCGCCGAGCGGATGCTCCGGGGTGCAGCGGCCGCCAAAGGCGGGACATTCGTGCGGCGTAAGCTTGCCTTGCAGCACCAACCCGCTGAGGCAATCGGCCGGTTCCGCGACCTTCTTATCGCCGAGGCCAAACTTTCGCTCGGCATCAAACGCCGCGTAGCCCGGGCGCAGCCCGAGGCCGCTTGCAGGTATCTCGCCCAACCCGCGCCACTGCCGCGGCACGACCTGGAACACTTCGTTCACGAGCTGCTGCGCCGGACGATTGCCTTCGGTCCGCACGACGCGGCTGTACTGGTTTTGCACTTCGGCCCGGCCGTGTTCGAGCTGTTCGATGCACAGGAACACCGCTTGCAAAATGTCCAACGGCTCGAAGCCGGCGACAACAATCGGGACGTGGTAGCGGGCTGCGATCGGCTGGTATTGCTCGCAACCCATGATGGCGCAAACATGGCCCGCGGCCAGGAAACCTTGCACGCGGCAGCCGGGCGAGCGCAGGAGCGCTTCCAAGGCCGGCGGCACGAGCACGTGGGACACCAGCAGGGAGAAATTACTCAATCCTTGCCTGGCGGCCTGATAGACGGCCATGGCGGTTGCCGGCGCGGTGGTTTCAAAGCCTACGCCGAAAAAGACCACCTGCCGGTCCGGATGTTGTTGTGCAATCTTGAGTGTATCGAGGGGAGAATAGACGATGCGAACGTCGCCTCCGGCGGCTTTGACCGAGAGCAGGTCCGTGCCGCTGCCGGGCACACGGAGCATGTCGCCGAACGAACAAAAAATCACTTCGGGCCTCGAGGCGATTTCGATGGCCTTGTCGATGAGTTCCAACGGCGTGACGCACACCGGGCAGCCGGGGCCGTGAATGAGTTCCACACCCGAGGGCAGCAATTCGTTCAGACCGAACTTAAGGATGGCGTGAGTCTGGCCGCCGCAAACCTCCATCAACGTCCAGGGCCGGGTGGTGATGCGAGCCAGTTCGCGCGCCAGCGTGTGGGCCGCCGCCGCATCGCGGTATTCATCGAGGTACTTCATCGCCCGCGGCCTTTGGATTCGGAGCCGTGGCTGACCTGGGGCGCGCTTTCGGGTTTAGGCCGAGCCGGCGGCGGGCCAGGTGCGGGTTCCCATTCGGCCAATTCGCCAATGCTGCGGAGATACTCAAAAACTTTGGTCGCTTCGTCTTCGTCGAGCCGGCTGATGGCGAAGCCGACGTGCACGATCACGTAATCGCCCACCTGGGCTTCCGGCACATAGGCGAGGTTGGCCTCTTTGAGCACGCCGCCGAAATCAACCTTGCCGGTGCGCAACAGGGGATCTTGGCCGCTGATACGGGTGATTCGTCCTGGGACAGCCAAACACATCGGCCCAACCCTACACCCGCGTGCGAGAGCAAGCAACGCCCCCAGGCACACATGACAAGAAAGGGGAAGTATTTCGCAACGGCGGGCGAGGAGCCGGCATTCAACCGGCGCGCCAGACCAGCCCGAACAGCCAGTCAACGAAACGCTCGAAGTCTTCGGTTGAGGCGTGCTGTAGTCGGTTGAAGGACGCAGGTGACAAAGGCGCACTAGCGCCCGAGATTCTTTATGCTCAGGTTAAGGTGCTCGCCGTTGATGGCGGCTTTCACAAGGAACCGGGCTGAATTCGCTCCGGTGTAAGCAAAATGGATGTTGCCGCATAGCTCCAATTCCCGCCTTTGCTCTTCTGTGGCGATCCCGCGGAACAACGCTGCCACAGTGTCGCTGGTAATCAGCGCCCCATCCATCACTCGCGGTTTTCCCTGCAGTAGCATGACCGGCGGTCTGTCCGGCTCCAAATGCATTTCGTCGGCGCCCTCCCGAGCGAGGAGATTGAGCAAATCGTTCATGTTGTACATGCCGGCCATGCCAGACATAATCGGGCATCGCGCAACGGAGTGCAACCACAGGCGGGAGGAATTGCCGCGGATAGGCCCTAATTTTGGTAATTATTATAATACATTGGCTTTGGCTCGTGCCTCCTATAGAATCGGGCTGCATTTAGCCAACTTGCCGATTCCTGGCAGGAAGCTCCTCGATGAACTCGCTTCAGTGATGATTGGAACCCGAGCGTCGGGAAAACCCTGGAACGAGCAGCGGACTAAAGCAGACTAAATTTGTGTCCTCCGATTCGCCGACATTAGACAGCCGCAGGCCCAGTCCGGAGCGGTTTGACAGTATCCTGTCCCAGCCACGTTTCGAAGCGCTCAAAGCGCTACTGCGGTGCTTGTCCCCCGACCGGGAAGCGCTCAAGAGCGGGGTCCTCGGCACCGATAGCTACGAGCAATTCCTTTCGCGGCTGGGCCGCAAACTCGTTGTGACCCGGCAGATCCACGTGCAGGATTGCTATTCACGGGTCGGCCCCGAAGGCGGTATCAAAGCTGTGTTGCCGTACTACGATATTCCGACGCAGAGCTCGTTGCCGACGCTGGTGAACTTCGACGCGACGTTGACGACAACGGCGAAGGCTGCGGCATTTTTCGATGGGCTCCTGGCCGAGCTGAAGAAACAACTGCTGGCTGAAACTTGAGCCGCTTCAACCCAAACTCACATTCATTCTTATATGCATTCTCATAAAGTCGGTCCGAGGGCGGAATACCGCCGGCAGGAAGGTGAGCGGGTCAAGAGCTCGGCGACACTGGCGCAGAGGTTCGCGCAATTGACGGCTTTGACGGTTGACCTGGCGTACTCCGGCCCGGAGAACCTCACTCCTTCCCAGCACCTGAAGTACACGGTCAATCTGGCTCATGCCAAGTCCCTGTTCCGCTTTGACTGCCCCAACCAGGAGTGCGTCCAGGGAGATTTCGACCTGAGCACTGAGTTGGCCAATGCCGTCGCTGCCCATCAGGAAACCGTCTCCGGTCAATTGGTTTGCCCGGGCTGGCGGAGCAAAACCACGATCGATCAAGTGCCCTGCGGCCATATACTGCACTACACATTGACCGTCGGGTACTGATTCGTGCCAAAAACATGGCGCGGAACTTCTGTTCCCCAACTGAGATCAACTCCTGTACGAGCGCATCGCCGCAAGGTCGGTTCTTGGCCGAGTTGACGCACTACGGGTCACGATAGGGGCCGGCGCCATGGACCAGCTCATTTGGCCACTGGCCGCGGCGCGGCGGCGGTCACGACCGGTGCCGGCTCCGCGCTGACACGCTGGGTCAATAGAACGCTCGTGCCGAGGAGTATCGCCGCGCAAGTAACATAGGGTACCGCTTGCGAAAAGGGCAAAATACCCGTGGCGAAAATGGGGCCGATGATGCGGGCGAGGCTGCCAGCTCCTTGAGCGACGCCAATGGTGGCACCCTGCTCGTGCTCCGAAGTCAGATTGGATAAGAGCCCAAAAAGGGGCGGCCGGGTCAAATTGGTTCCGACAGCCAGCAGGGCCAGCGCGCCCAGCATCGCCAACCAGGACCGCCCTTCAGGACGGAACAAAGTTGACCAGGAAAAATCGGCGGCGCCTTTAATGAACGGGAACATCACCATCGCCGAGGCAGTTAGAATAAGGCTCAGGGCGATCAGTTTAGGTTCACCCAGCTTTTTGACCAGCCTCCCGACAGTGCCGCCCTGAACCATCGCGCCAATGAAACCGCAATAGGCGAACAGGTAGGAGGGGGTGGAAACAGATGAAAGGTCCGACAAAATATTCAAGTGAAAATTGGAGCAGACCACCAATGGCAGCGTGCTCTCGAAGCAGCTAAAGCAAAACGTAGCCAGGAAGAATACCAGGACCAACAGCCCGACCTTCGGTTGCGTCAAGGTGTGCTTCCACTGGGCAAAGTGAGGCCGCGGCTTTGCGGGGGCCGAACCCGGTTTGCGGCTTTCCGTCAGAATAAACAGCGCCAGCAGGAAGTTAGCGGCGCAGAGGCCTGCGGCAATGGCTCCCGGCCCGGCTCCGCCGAGGTGGGTCAGGCTCAAGCCGCCGATGGGTGGACCAAAAATGAAGCCGAGACCAAAGGCCATGCCGATAAGGCCCATCCGCTTGGAGCGCTCTTCCGGAGCTGAAATATCGGCGATATAGGCCTGGGCGACGGTGATGTTGCCGCCGAACATTCCGGCAAAGGAGCGTGCGACTAACATCAAGACCAGCGCCGCGGCGCTGTTGGTCAACACGCCGCTGAGGGCAAACAGCACGTAAGAAATCGAAGCCCCCGCGGTGCTGGTCAATAGAATAGGGCGGCGGCCGTGCCGATCGGAAAGGCGCCCCCAAATCGGCGAAAAGATGAACTGCATCGCGGAGTAGGAGGCAATGATTAGCCCGATGGTCAGGCCTTGGGCCCACAGCGGGTGAATGCAGGCAGGGACCAGGTGTTTGCTGTAGATGGGCACCTGGGGCACCACAATGCCGAAGCCGACAAGATCGATGAAGACGGTCAAAAAAATGACCAGAACAGAGGGTTTTCTCATGGGCGTCCCCACTGCCGCCGCAAGCAAACCAAGCACTTTTCAAACAACATAGCGGGTAATTTAATAGGCAAACGACGCCCGTCAAGCGTGGCGTCCGGTTAATTCGGACCTCCTCCGTGAAGGCAGGCGGAGCGCGGAGTTTAGTCAGGCGGGGCGGGACTTTCGAACGTTGCTGCGGACTAAATTCCGCGCTCCGGCTGCTGTTTACTTTTGCGAGGCGGCGAGGGCCTGTTCGATGTCGGCCTGGATGTCAGAAAGCTCTTCCAGGCCAATGGACAGCCGCACGTAATCCGGGCGCACGCCTGTGGCAGCCTGCTCCTCATCGTTGAGCTGCTGGTGGGTGGTGGAAGCCGGATGAATGACGAGCGTTTTGGCATCGCCCATGTTGGCCAAATGCGACAGCAACTTGACCGCGTCGATAAATTTGCGGCCGGCCTCGCGCCCGCCTTTGATGCCAAAGCCGACGATCCCGCCAAAACCCCGCCGCAGGTATTTTGAGGCCAGTGCGTGGCTCGGATCGGACGGCAGGCCCGGATAGGTGACCCAGGTGACGAGCGGATGTTTTTGGAGAAAGCCGGCGATGGCCAGCGCGTTGGCTGAATGTTGCGCGACGCGCAACGGCAAGGTTTCCAAGCCTTGCAGAAATTGGAAGGCGTTGAACGGGCTCAGGCACGCGCCGATGTCGCGCAATAATTGGACGCGGGCCTTGATAATGAAGGCGACGTTTCCCAGCCCAGGGAAATTGCCGAAGGTGTCCCAGTACTTCAGCCCGTGATAGCTCGGGTCCGGTTGGGTGAATTCGGGGAACTTGCCGTTGTTCCAGGCGAATTTGCCTGAATCGACAATGACGCCGCCGATGGAGGTGCCGTGGCCGCCGATGTACTTGGTGGCTGACTCGACGATAATGTCGGCACCGTGCTCGAACGGGCGCACCAGCGCAATCCCGAGGGTGTTATCCACGACAAGCGGCAGCCCCGCCTCATGGGCAATCCGGCTCAGCGCGGCGAAATCGGGCACGTCCAGTTTGGGATTGCCAATCGTCTCGCAGAACAAGGCGCGGGTACGGGGCGTAATGGCGCGAGCAAAGGCGTCCGGGTTGCGGGAATCGACGAACTTCACGGAGCGGCCCAGCTTGGGGAGGGTATAGTGAAAGAGCTGGTAGGTGCCGCCGTAGAGATTGTTGGCCGAGACGAGCTCGTCGCCGACCTGGCTGAGATTAACGATCGCCAGGGTGGTGGCGGCCTGGCCGGAAGAAACGGCCAGCGCGCCGGTGCCGCCCTCCAGCGCCGCAATGCGCTGCTCGAATACATCCGTCGTCGGATTCATGATCCGCGTGTAGATGTTGCCGAATTCCTTCAGCGCGAAAAGATTGGCGGCGTGCTCGGAATCACGAAAGACGAACGAGGTGGTTTGGTAAATTGGCACCGCGCGGGCCCCGGTGGTTGGGTCGGGTGTTTGCCCGGCGTGCAGCGCCAGGGTGCTGAGATGCTGGGATTGGTCGCTCATAGAATGGGGGTGAGAGTGGCCGCGAGCTGCAGGCAAATCAAACATAATGCGGCTTGCCGCAGGGCCAAAAGGGCAACGATCGTGAATCCAGGCGGGTTAGCGCAGAAAGGGAGGAACCGTGAGCCACGGGGAAAATAACCGCCGAGCTGCTCAGGATGCAAAGACATGCGAAGAAGAGAAAAAGAGCAGCAGACGGCTGCGGTGGGAGGACTGGAAGACGCACTACCGGGAGGCAGCGGCCTTGGCGGCGAGGTTGTTGAAAGGGGGAGGGCGCCGGCGGGTGCTGCCTGGGGGTTCGACGCGCAAAGTATTGCGGCGCAATTGATAGCGGACATGCTCGATGGCAAGGGCGAGCATATCCACTTACTCCCAACGCAAAGGAAACATGGGGAAAATGCGGTTTGGTGCCCTCCTCAAACCTCAAACCTCGGGCGTGCGGTCCCCTCCAACCGGAGCAGCGCGATAAGGAGGTAGAGGCGTTTCATGCGAGGATATAGCGGCCGGTCTTTTGGGTGCCGATGCGCTTTACCAGGCCGGCCTGGATGAGGGGGCGGAGGAGGTCGAGGGCGCCCTGCTTGGAGACGGCGAGCGCGTCCCAGATTTCGCGCGGGGTGAGGCTCTTCTGGTCGCGAAGCAATTGGAGCAGTTGCTCCTGTTTGGGGCGCAGGACCAGCTTGTTCTGTTTTGTCTTCGCGGCGAATTTCTGCACGCGGGTCCAGACATGTTCCAACGTGAGGAGGAGACCCTCGGCGCAATAGTCGAGCCAGCCGGTCAGGTCCTCGCCCTGCTCACGCACGGCCTGCAGGGCGGCGTAGTAGCGAGGGCGGTCCTCCCAGTAAAATTCGTCCACGGAGAAGATATGGTGGGTATCGAAGCCGCGGCGGTAGAGTTCCCAGAGCGCCAAGGCGCGACCAGTACGGCCGTTTCCGTCCGCGAATGGGTGGATGGCCTCGAAGCGGTAGTGGATGATGGCAGAGCTGAGGATTGGAGACAGTTTGGTGGATTCCTTGTTCCACCAGGTCAGCAGCTCGAACATCAGGCCGGAGACGTCCTCGGGCGGTGGTGGGGAGTAGCGGCCAACCCTCACATGGATGGTGCGGTACCGACCAGCGGAGCCCTGGTCCATAACCTCCCCGGCAATGATGCGGTGAAGGGCCAGTATGTCGTTGTGGGCGAGCGGGCTTTTGGCGGCGTTCTTTTCGACGTGGCGGAGGCCGGCAAAGTAGTTGGTGACCTCCCGTTTGGCGTGGAGCGCAACGGCGGGAAGCTCGCGGCCTTCCTCGACGGCCCGGACCTGTTCCAGTGTGAGCGGGTTGCCTTCGATGGCGGTGGAGGAATGGGTGTTGCGGGTGCGGGTATCCTTTTGCAGGGCGGGGATCCAATGGACCTGGACGGTGGCCGCGAGGATCCGTTCGCGCAGGGCGGCGATTTTTTCGACCCGGGAGAGAAGTGCCGGCGTGATAGTGAATTGAGGCTGATAACTCACGAGCCAACATTAACAATTGGTCAAGTATGGGTCAAGTTATTGGCAAAGTGCGGACGGCGGGATTGGGTTGGGGCATCCGCTATACCGTGTCCGCGGTGGCAAGGGATTCAAATTCGGCGAAGATGTCGGGGTGAGGGTTTTGCTCACAACCGCATAATCCAGCCCACCAGCGGCCCTGCCTAACTGGGCTAAAGTCATGCGCCCAGGCGCCGCCCCAGCCATCCGATTGTCGTTGGGCATCTGAGGCATGTCTGGGATCCTCGCGAACACGCGCTTGTCGGGCAGCACTCGGAAGAATACACTTAGAGAACTGGGCTGCTCACCCGTTCGCGTTGGCGGTGCGGGCGTGCACGCAGTCCTTAAATCAGCACCGTTATGAGTGTGACTGTTAACCTTAGCGCGGAGGAAGTGGCTCAGATCAAGCGCTTCACTGACCTCGAAAACGAAGCCGACGCCGTGACAAAGGCGGCTCGAGAATTCCTGCGCGTGATCCAACTACGGGAACTCAAAGCAGCCTCCGGGAAGGTTGATTATGAGGAACTCAGCCAGAAGATGGAGGCGCTCGAACTCCGTGAAGGGCGATCCAAGGAGTGAACCCCGCCGACCTCGTCCTTATCGACACAGGCGTTTGGGCCGCCTTTTTCTCGAAACCCGCTTCTCGTGAAAAGCACGAGGTTGACGTCCTCCTCGACTATGATCGGGTTGCGCTGACAGGGCCTATTCTCGCGGAACTGCTGCGGGGATTTCGCCGGAAGGATCACGCGGACTGGGTCGCATCACGCCTTCGCTTGGCCCACTATCTCGAGCCAAGCTGGGACGATTGGCGCGATGCCGCCGCCCTCGGGCGTGAATTAGCCGCCAAAGGTCACGAACTCCCCCTGACGGATCTCGTGGTCGCCGCACTGGCTCGCCGTGTCCAGTGCTTATGTTTATACTTCCGATCCTCACTTTGATCTTGTTCCGGGATTGAAGAGACACCCCTGAGCGCCGACTGGTTCTAAACCACTAGCTCGATTGCTACCCGCAAGCTGGTGACCAAACCGCCCCACTATCCTTGACCGCTGCGCCGTTTGGCTGAATGGGCACGCCCTCGGCGAATGTGCCGACTGGAGAACGGGACGCGAATTTGGCGAGCTGAAAAACCTGCTGCACGTGGGGCGCAACATCCTCGCCATTGAGGAAGAGAATCGTCCGGCGCCCGTGACCCGGAATCCCGCCGGACTGCAGTGCCGCCTGGAAATCCGCTCCGACGACGGCGTCCCGATGCGCGTGGACAGCGACGAGGCGCGGCGGGCATCAATGTGGGGAAGGCACGCCAGCTCGGCTGGTCCGCAGCAATTGGACCGTGGTCGGTGGAAAAGCAAGGTCTCAGCCGGAAGCCGCTCCCAGGCTTCATGCATTGGCCCTGACGGTTTGCTTGCCAGGCGCGGCGCGTTATGGTAAAGTCACGTATCACTTATGAAAGTCTTTGCCCCGGCTCTTTTGCTCGGTTTGGGGATCAGCGTTGTGCAGGCGCAGAATTACTCGATTGACTGGTTCAAAGTGGCCGGCGGGGGCGGGACCAGCACTGGGGGTCCTTACTCGGTGAGCGGCACCATCGGGCAGGCGGATGCCGGGCACCTGAGCGGCGGCAATTACACTTTGGATGGCGGGTTCTGGGGCATCGTGGCGGCGGTGCAGACACCCGGAGCGCCGCGGCTGACCATTAGGCTGACGGGGACTAATGCGGTCGTGGTTACCTGGCCTTCGCCGAGCACCGGGTTTTCGCTGCAGCAAAACGCCATAGTTGGCGGGGGTATCTGGAACCCAGCCGGCCTGACGGTGAACGACAATGGCACGATCAAATGGGTCGTGGTGAGTGCGCCTGCGGGGAACCTGTTCTTCCGGTTGAAGCAATAACCGGGGCGCAGAGGTTGTCGTCGGCGCGCCCCACGAGGGAACAGAAACCGGCACGCTATGTATCAGTTACCCGCCAACCGCTTGATCTTAATGCTGCGGAACATCACCTGCCCGTGATCGCCTTGTAAGCCGATAAAGCCGGTATCGGACTTCGCGAAATGCGGCATGCGGGCGAACTTGCTTTTGGCCACGCGCTCCTTGAAATCATCGCTGCCAAGCACGTATTCGAAGTATTTGACGCCGTTGATGTAGTGCTCGCATTTTTCCGGCGAGATAACCAGGCGGACATGGTTCCACTCACCGACGGGCTTCGTCGCATCGAGCGTCTTGCCGGTGTTCGGGTCAACCGGGGGCTGATACAGGGCATAGAGCCAGCCGCAGCGGATGGGGTCGGCGGCCTTGACGTTATCTTCGAGTTGGAATTCCGGCCCGGTAGCCCAGATGGCGTTTCCCTGGTCGGTGACATGGTACATGATGCCGCTATTGCCGGCTTCGGAGATGTTGTAATCGAGCTGCAATTCGAACCAGGCGTACTCCCCGGTGGTGACGATGTCTCCAGCATTGTGCGGGTCGGAGCAAACCAGCGCGCCATCTTTGACTTCCCAGCCCGGGCGGACGCCTTCGCGTTTGAAATTATGCCAGCCAGTAAAGTCCTGGCCATTGAAGAGCAGTTCCCAGCCGGCGGCCCGCTCGGCTTCGGTGAGTGTATTTGGCGGAGCGCTGCTACCAAGGGCGATGGGCGCGGCAGAGGCCAGTTGCACCGGTTGCGTGCCGAGTTCCTTTTCCATGGCCGTCTTCCACTCCTGGGCGAGGTCCGGCAAGGTCTTGCCGGTGACGGTTTGCCAGATTTCTTCGTTATACCGATGTTCGCGGCAGGCGGCGTTCAGTTGGGTGATCAGCTCGTTCTTCGGGTCATAATGGTTGATGACATAATCCAGGAAATTGGCGGTGATGCGGTAGGCGCCATCGTAGCGCAACTGAACGCGGCGCCGGCTCTTCAGCCAGACGAGATCGGCGCCGTGGCTTTGGGGCTCATATTTGAACCAGCGGATGTAATCGGGAATGCCCTCGACCAGCCAGCCGGGGGGGCGGACGCGTGGGGCATCGGGGTTGCCGCGGCGGCCACCGCCATACTGCTGCACGACGTGCACCTCTTCGTGCACCAGGGCGCCAATGGCTTCGCCGTTGAGCTCGTTTTTCAGCCAATCGGAGTTGGCGGTGACGCGCGTGCCGCCGGTGGCGGCGACGCCGCGCTCTGGCCGAATGGTGACGCTGAAGTGCGTGGGCGGTTTGTAACCGGGGCTGGCGAGCACTGCGGTCATTTTCGGATACCACTCAGCCAGCACCGGCGCGAGCTTCTGCTCGGCCCAATCTTTCAAGTCCGGCGCGCGGGAGGTGTCAATCGTGATGTGGCAATAGCCGTCGGTGGAGGTGATGGCAAACGGGGGCGTTTCGGGTTCAGCGGCGGCGACGGCTTTAGCCCCGCCCTGGCCAATGATGTCAATTTCGCTGAAGAAGGTATTGCCGAAGTCATCATTGCTTTCGGTGCGGGAAATATCAAACAGGAGGTAGCGATAAGTGCCCAGTGGGCCGGCTGAATCCGAAATGCTCACGCCGTACTGGCCGCCCAGTTCTCCTTCTTTGGGCCGGGTGTCCACCGCCTGGACGAGGCGCCAGCCGCAACTCTCCGGCTCAGTTCCCCGGGCCGGCCGCGCATTGAATCCATCGGCCTTGCCGTCGCTGGCGTAAAGTTTATAGACCTGCGGCCCGCGGTCGCCCGGATGCCATGAGTAGGTGTTGACTTGCTGCACCGGGATGGCCTGGCCTAAATCAACCAGCACCCGCCCGCCCGGAGTGCCGGCGTCAAAGAAGAAGTTCTCCGCCGGCTGGTCCGCTTCGGTCGGCAATTTGCCGTCATGGAGCTTTTCGAGGCCGCCGCCGTTGTCGTCTTTGGCGCCGGCGACAATGCTGAACTCGGCGCGGGTGGCGGCATCGTCGGCGCTGGGCGAGGGCACCGTTTTGAAGTGGAACGCCGGAGAAGCTTGATCATTGGCATTGTGTTCAACGACGAGTTTGACTTCGGCGCGGCTGGCCGAAAGGGAAAGGGCCAAAGCAGTGGCGCTCGCCGCGAATAAGGAGAAGGTTTTCATAATTTGCGGACCAGTCCTCGTAGATTAGCCAAACCGACCCCCGTGGGAAGCCGAAAATCAGAGAGTGTCAAGCCCCCCGCGGGAGCCCTTGTTCGGTTTGTTCCCGGTTGATTTTATGCTTATCAGGGATGATTTTTCTATATGACAAGGATGTCCTTAGCGTTGTTCCAGGAGCGCACTAAAGCCGAACCCATTTGCGACCGATTAACCCGGGAGGGGTTCAACCCCGAGCTGCACGATTACGCGCCCCAGGGTGCGCTGTGGTTCACCAGCCCGCGCAAAGCCGGGGTGCGACTGCAAGTGCCGGCGGAGCAATTCGAGCGCGCCGAACAGTTCCTGCTGGACTGGGATGCAGCCGAGGGGGCCTTGCGCGACGCCATCCGGTGTCCGCAATGCCGTTCGTTGCGCGTTGAGTATCCGCAATACGCGCATAATTCATTGCTGACCAACCTGGCCATGGGGGCCTCGGCCGAGGTGGGGATTATCGAGAAGGACTATTACTGCGAGGATTGCCATTACACCTGGCCCAAGCCTGGTCCGGTTCGGCCAGCCCAGGCACATTCGGCGCCGGATTATTTCCTGGAAGGCGTGCCGCCCAAGCCGAAAAAGCCAGCTAAGCCCACTGGAAGGTAAAGAACGCCGGAGAGTGAGGATTGGGGTTTTTAACTGCATACTTTTTCGGGTAAAGGCGGGGTGACGAATTTAGGGCGTTGCTGCGGGCTAAAGTCCGCGCGCCGGTGGGTAATTAATAGTTGTGCCCAAGACTGAGACACGCCCGCAGGCTTCTCCAGGCACGAGCTCTGGCTCGGCTTTTGCTCTGCACCCTATGCGAAACAATGAACGGCTGGGTCGCAGCGGGCTGCGGATAGGGTCGCCCCTCCGAGCCTGCAAGCCCCCGCCAAACGACGTGTATGACCGCTCAAGCATTAGTGGGATTGTTCGAGGAAATGATGGACCTCAAGCTCCAGCAGTATGCCGAGTCGCAACTGAAGGTCACCCCCGAGTTGACCCGCCTATTGCACGAAAAGCGCGAAACCGACCGGCGGCGCCTGGACCAAATCCGGGCGGAGCTGGTGCGCTTCCTGCAGGTCTGAAGTGCGGCGGCAGGGCAATTTTGCCTAGGATTGCGGCGTGCCGGGCGCCGGTCGCGCTGGGGACATTTCCGGGGCGACCCAGCCAGGTTTGTCGCGCCAGCAATGCAAAGGCCAGCGCTTCCTTCGCCTGGTTCGGAACCCCGAAATCTTCGTGGGTGAGCAACTCCGCGTTGCCCAATTGCGCTTGGAACATGGCGCGCAGCGTGGGATTGGAGGCGCCGCCGCCGCCCAGGATTACTTGAAGGTTTGCCGGCCGGCCGCGCGGGAGCCGGGGAAGGATCACCCGGCGGTAAGCTTCGCCAATGCTCGTGACGGTAAAGGCGGTCGCAGTCGCAATGACATCGACTTGGCGCAAGCGGCGGCGCCGCGCATGCGACAGGACCTGTTGCACAAAAGCCGGCCCGAATGCTTCGCGGCCGGTAGTTTTTGGAGGTGGGCGTCGCAAAAACGGGTGAGCCATCATTTTAGCCAGGAGTTCCGGCGATACTTTCCCTTGAGCCGCCAGGCGGCCATTTCGGTCGAATTGTTTCCGGCCGCCACTGAGCTCGCTTACAAGTGCGTCGAGCACCATGTTTCCTGGACCGGTATCGAAGGCCAGCACCTGGTCGAGCCCTCCCCCCGCCGGCAAGAACGTCAAGTTGGCGATCCCGCCGATGTTTTGCACAATGCGCGGGCGCAGCGGATCCGTGAATAACACCCAGTCCGCAAACGGCACCAGCGGCGCGCCCTGACCTCCCGCGGCCAGGTCGGCTACCCTGAAATCAGCGAGCGTCGGAATGCCGGTGCGCTGCGCGATGATCGCCGCCTCGCCCAATTGCAGTGTCGAAGGGGGACGCCCGTCAGGCAGATGATGAAAAGTCTGGCCGTGGGAGCCAATCGCCGTGACGTCACTCATGCGCAGCTTAGCGGCTTGAATGACCGCGGCGGCGGCCTGGGCGAAACGTTCCCCCAGCACGAAATTCAGGCGGCACAACTCGGCGACGCTGCCGGCCACCGCCGCATCCAATATGGTTCGGCGCAATGCGGCTGGAAAAGGCCGATGCGCGTGCGCCAGCAACTTGACTCGGACCGACGGCCCCCCCCAAATGTCCGCCGCCACTGCATCAATGCCGTCGGCAGAAGTCCCGGACATCAGGCCCACAAAGCAGCGGTGTGCTCGCACAGCGCAAAGTAAAGGCGATGGCTTGGCCTGGAGCAAGCACCGGCGCTCGGACTTTGGTCCACGGCACCATTCGTAAATCCCGCCCTATCGGACCTTGTTGCGGACTAAAGTCCGCGCTCCGCCGTTCGCGCTCCGGGGGGCGGCGATTAAACCATTCGTTGGGAAAAGCGGCAGAGGGCTGCCGCAGTCCAAAACCTGGCGGGGGTATGTTGCTGCGGGCTAAAGCCCCGCGCTCCGGCTGCTTCGCTGAGGGGAGCCGCCTCCCCGCAATGTTTGCAATTGGGCGGCAGGTGTGGTGTATTGTGTGCGACACGCCGACTGGCTAAGCGGGCCGTGTTGGCCCGAGTCTAACTATACTTATGGAAACGATAATGGAAGACAGTGTAATGCAGAAGACGCGCGAGCTTTGCCAAACTCTGCTGGACCAGCCGGCGATGCAGAATCTCCGCCAGCGGATTGACGCTTTTATGGGCGATGAGCAATCGCGGACGCAATATGAGGGCCTGGTGCAAAAGGGCGAGGCGCTGCAGCACAAGCAGCAGACGTCAACGCCGTTGACGGGCGAGGAAATCGCCGAGTTCGAGCAGCAACGCGACGCGCTATTGCAGAACCCGGTGGCACGCGGTTTCCTTGATGCGCAGGAAGAGCTGCACCACATGCAGAAATCCATCCACCAGTTCGTGAACAAAACTCTCGAATTGGGCCGGATGCCGACGGAAGCAGACCTCAACGGCGGGAGCTGCGGCAGCGGCTGCGGTTGCGGGCACAGCCACTGAGGCGCAAGGATTCCGTTCGAGGCTGCGCCCCCGGGATGGGCGCTGCGGCCCGGGGAACGAGGTGGAGAGCCGGAACTACCGCGCGTGGCTCTCGAACCTGATCGTGCCTCCGATGCGCTCATCCGGTTCGAACACGACCTGGTGTCGTAAGACGTGGAATTGGCTTTTTCCCGCCAGGGCGGCGCACTCCAAGGCTTCCCACCCGGTGAGATTCCAGCCGGCAAAACAATGCCGATAGAAGTGCCATGAATCGGTTGAGCCCTTCCAAGGGCGAATACCGACATGCAGCGCGTGGCGCAGGTCGGGTTGAACGACATCCCAGTCGCGATCAGCGTAAAGGAGATGGGGAAGACTGCGGCTGGCCTGGAGCCGGTGTGCCGTGGCCTGATCCACAATGCCGATAAGCGGAGCGAGCACGTCTTCGGTCGTGTACAACAGGAGGAACGGTGGGCGAAACTCGGCAGCGATGTGTGTCTGGTTGGTGAGCGCTCCAATGGCGTCCAGCAACGTGGCCGGGTTCTGGCGCAATTGGGCTCGCGCGCGGCGAAACAGGAAAAATTCGTCCGTTGCGCCCGGCATGAACACCAGGGCTTTGACGGTGGCATTCGACCGCAGGGAAAGCAGCATGAGCGGCACGCAATTGGTGGCGTTCAGCTCGTGGGTCCCCGGTGGCAACGGCATTGAGGCCAGCGCCTCTACCCAGGTCTCGCCTTCAGCGCTCCGGCCACTGAGCAGACACAACGCAAGCAACAGGGGCGCGGCGGAGCAGACCAGAAATGGTGTCCTGGGGTGCGAGGCCGGCTCGCCCGGGTCAGCGTGGTTGGTTCGCATTTAGAAGGAAAGTTGCACGATGCGTTCCTTGAGCTGGTTTTGCCACCGGGCGAAATAGGTCAAAAGGGCGGCCAGGTCTTCGAGTTGGTGGAGCGCGTGGTCGCGGTGCGCCGGCTCGCGCAGGTCGGTGTCCCAGCGGGCATCGAGCTGCTTCAGGTCGGTTTCGCAAGCGGCCTGGCGGGCGCCGAGTTGCGCCTGCAATTGGCCGAGTTGCTCGGTGCAGGCCTGAGCGCGTTGGAAGATTTGCACCTGGAGCAGCGGCGAGACGGTGGCGCGCTTCTCTTCGAGCACCGCATCGGCTTGCCGGCAAAGCTGCGCGACCGACAGGGACAGCTCCATTAAGCCTGAGGGAACGCGTTGGACCTGCGCCGGGCCGGCGTTGCGTTCGAGCTGGAGCAGGTGTCGCAGGCGGTCCCTGGGCTCGCGCAAACACTGGTAGGCGGCATTCAAGGCGGTGTAGTGGTCCTGGGCCGCTTGCCGCTGCTCCTTTGCCGCGTTATGCACGCGATCGGGATGGGCGGTGGCGGATAAACTAAGGAACTTTTCCTTCAATTGCCCTGGCTCGAGCCAGGGCCGGCGCGGCTGTTGGAGCAGGGCGAAATGATCGGTCATCGCCGGGCGCCGTTGGTCAGGCGCTGAAACTCTCCCCGCACGAGCAGCTTGTCGCCGCGTTGGGATTGGTCACTTTAAAGCCGCCATCGAGAGCTTCGATAAAATCCAGTTCACTGCCGGTGACGTAAAGGGCGCTCTTGGGATCGACGACGACGCGCACGCCGCCGGTTTCGACCAGGATGTCGCGATTGGCGGGCGCATCCTGCAAATCCATTTTGTACTGCAGACCGGAACAGCCGCCACCGACGACTGCGACGCGGAGGACGCCGGCCGGCCGGCCTTGCCGGGTGAGCAGGGAACTGACCTTGAGGGCGGCGTTGGGAGTCAGCTTGATGAGCCGCTCGTCGCCGACGCGGAAAGCCGGCGCGCTTGTGGGTTTGCTGGCGTTATTCGCAATCATTGAACTGTTCCAAGGTAGAAGTGAGAATCACGCTCGTCAATCCGGACAGACGCGCGGACGTTGAAGGGAGGCGCCAGCTTTTGGACTGCGCCAGCCCTCTGGCGCTTTCGACCGCCTCAGCCCCTTCACAGCGGCAGAGGGCTGCCGCACTCCACGACGCTTCGCGACAAACCACCCCCAACTCGCATGCACGGCGCTCGGCCATTCACGCGCGCCCAATCGGGCGCCAGCTTTTGGACTGCGCCAGCCCTCTGGCGCTTTCGTCCGCCTCCGACTCTCCGAAAAGCGCCAGAGGGCTGGCGCAGTCCAAAACCTCGCGGGATGAGCGGCTGTGCCGGCGTGTCGTCAGCGCAATTCACAACCCCACACGCTCGAAACGCGACTGGACTTCTTTGAAGTGAAAATCGAGCGAGCAGAGTTTCTCGAGCTCGCCGGGTGCGAAATGTTTCGCCACTTCCGGGTCCGACTTGAGTTGGTCGAGGAAATGGGCATCCGCCCGGCCGGCGTGTTTGACTTCCCAGGTTTTCATGGCGTTGCGTTGGACCAGTTCGTAGGCGCTTTCGCGCGTCAGGCCTTTGCGGATGAGAGCCAGCAGCACGCTCTGGGAATTCCACAGCCCAAGGGACAACTCAAGGTTGTGCTTCATGTTCTCCGGGTAAACAACCAGCCCCTCGACGAGCTTGTTGAGCGTCACCAGCATATAATCCAGCAAGGTGCAGGAATCGGGGAAAATGATGCGCTCGACCGAGCTGTGGCTGATGTCGCGCTCATGCCAGAGAGCGATGTTTTCGAGGGCGGCGACGGCGTTACCGCGCAAGACGCGGGCCAGTCCCGTCAGACGTTCACCGGTAATGGGATTGCGCTTGTGCGGCATCGCGCTCGAGCCCTTCTGCCCTTTGGCGAAGAACTCTTCGGCTTCGAGCACCTCGGTGCGCTGCAAGTGGCGAAACTCGGTCGCCCAGCGTTCGATGCTGGCGCCGACCAACGCCAGCACACCGATGAACTCTGCGTGAATGTCGCGTTGGATGACTTGCGTCGCAATGGGCGCAGGGCGCAGGCCAAGGTCGCCGCAGACCCTGGCCTCGATCTCCGGCGGCAGGTGCGCGCTGGTGCCGACGGCTCCCGAGAGCTTGCCGACGGCGACCGCCTGGCGGGCCGCTTCGAGCCGCTGGAGCGCGCGGCCGAACTCGTCATACATCAGGGCCATTTTCAGGCCGAAAGTGGTCGGCTCGGCATGAATGCCGTGGCTGCGCCCGATCATGGGAGTGAACTGGTGCTGGCGGGCTTTGGCGGCGATGGTTTGGCGCAAGGCCCGCACATCCTCGATGAGGATATTGGCCGATTGCACCATTTGCACGGCGAAGGCGGTATCAATGATGTCGCTGCTGGTCAGGCCGAAATGCAGCCAACGGCTGGCCGGCTCGCCGATTTGCTCGGCCACATTCGTGGTGAACGCAACGACATCATGATTGAGCGTGCGTTCGAGCTCTTTGCACCGTTCGAGGCTGAACGCGGCCCGGTCCTTCATTTGCCGCAAGTCTTCCTTGGGCACCAGGCCGGCGGCGGCCAGCGCTTCACTGGCCAGCAGCTCGATCTTCAGCCAGATTTCCAGCTTCCGCTGTTCGCTCCAAATCTCCCGCATCGCCGCGCGCGAGTAACGTTGAATCATCCGCGCACTCTAGCGGCCCGGGTGCGAAAGGAAAAGATCGGAGATAAGCCGCTGCCCCATCGGCGCGGCTCCTGCCCCGGTGATGCCCTCAATAGACATCTCACCGTCAGTGCGGTGAAATCAATTGCCCAAGACAGCAAAACCTGTTACGACAAACCGCAGTTTCGAGCTGCTCCCTCATCACTCATGGCTAAACTGATCTTCGACATTGAAACCTCGGCGCTGCCGCTGGAGCGCTTTGACGAGGCGCAACAGGAATACCTGTTCCGTGAATGCGGCAAGCTGGCCGAAGAAGCGCGCGCCACCCGCCGCAACGAAATCATTCAGCAATGCAGCCTCTGGCCGTTTACCGCCCAGGTGGTTTGTATCGCGATGCTCAATGCCGAGACCTCCCGCGGCCAGGTGCTGTTCGTCGCGGAAGATTACGAAGAAGATGCCGGTGACGCCGGACCGGTGGAGTTTGTTCCGTGTGTCGATGAAACGGAGTTGCTGACGGCGTTTTGGGACGTCGCACGCCATTATGACCATATCGTGACGTTTAACGGACGCGGGTTTGATGTGCCGTTCATTTACCTGCGCTCGGCCCAGCTCAACGTGCCCATCTCGCGCAAGGATTGGCTCGGATACCGGTACCAAACCGAACCGCACTGCGATTTGGCCGAACAGCTCACCTTTTACGGGGTCAGCGGCCGCGATGGCGCCGCCCGCAGGTTCAACCTCGACTTTTATTGCAAGGCGTTCGGGATCGAGTCTCCCAAAAGCCACGGGGTCACCGGCCGCGACATGAACACGCTGATGGCTGAGGGCCGCTTCCGCGAGATCGCCGAGTACTGCCTGCGCGATGTGCGGGCGACAGTGCTGTTGTTCCAAATCTGGAAAGAGCGGCTGGCCGGCATTAAGTGAAGATGCCGATGCCCACTGGAGCCGCGCAAATCCTGGTCTGTTTTGCTGTCAAAGAGGAACTGCGGCCCTTCCAAAAATTCGCGCGAGCCCGGCCGGAGCTGCAGGTGTTGCTCACGGGCATGGGCCGGCGCAACGCGGCGCATGCGCTCGGTAAAGAAGTAGTTCGCGACAAGCCGAAGCTGGTGCTGACGGCGGGGTTCGCCGGCGGACTAAACCCTCAATTAGACTCGGGCGCGGTGTTGTTTGCCGGGGAAGCAACGCCGGCGCAGGAGGCGGCGCTCGCGGCCGCCGGCGCGCAGCGCGGCACCTTTTATTGCGCCGAGCGCGTCGCAACCACCGCTCGCGAGAAAGCGGAGTTGCGCCAGCGAACGGGCGCTGATGCCGTCGAGATGGAGTCGGCGATCATCTGCCAGAAATGTCAGGAACTTGGGATTCCGTCGCTAACCGTCCGGGTCATCCTCGACGCCGCCAACGAGGACTTGCCGCTGGATTTTAATCGGGTGTTGAACTCTCGTGACGAACTCGAGGTTGGGAAGGTGGTGCGGGAGCTGGTTCGCGCGCCGGGCCGCTTGCCCGCGCTGCTGCGCCTGCAGCGGCAAAGTGCGCGCGCCGCCAGGCGCCTGGCCCAGGTTTTGGAAGCGGCTTTGGCCTGACGCTTCATGGCGCGCCGTAACGACGCAAATACTTCACCGCAACGGTCAGGTCCTTGGGCCAGGGCGCTTGGATATGCACTTGCTGGTGGGTGATTGGGTGAGGCAACGACAACTCTTCGAGATGGAGGGCGACCTGGTCGAGCAAAGGGCGCTCGGTGTGGTTGGGTTTGAGCCGGAAACCGGGTTTGAGGCGGGAAAGCAGCAGCGGTTTGCCGCCGTATAGTTTGTCCCCCGCCAGCGGCAGACGGACATAACGCAGATGCGCCCGGATTTGATGTGTCCGCTCCGTCAGCGGCTCGCACATCAGCAAGGTCCAGCCCGCGAAACGCTCACGCACAGAAAAAGCGGTTTGGGCGCGCTTGCCGCGTTTGGGATCGATGTGCATTTCGGCGACGCGCACCGGGTGCGGCGCCAACGGAGCATTCACCGTAAATTGGTCTTCGGCCGGAGCACCTTGCACGAGTGCGACGTAGCGTTGGAGAGGTTTTTCGCTGCCGAACAGGTTCGCCAATGCCACCAGCACGGGTTTGCTTTTGGCGAACAGCATGACGCCGCTGGTGGCGAAGTCGAGCCGATGCGCATTCATCAGGTAAGTCAGACCGCGTTCGCGCGCCCAGGTTTTGCCCTCGGCAATGCCGGCGTGCAGCAGCTTCAGCAGACTGGGCCGATCGGGCTCGGCACGATCGGGCGAACTTAACAGCCCGCCGGGTTTGTTCAGCGCCAGTACGTCGGCGTCCTCAAACAACACCGGGATTTCCCAAAACTCGCGCGTTGCAGGCGAGGAAAGCTTTATGGCCGGGGACAAGGGCATAATTGAGAATTGAATGTTGAGCATTGGTCATTTGCGATTGGAGAACGCAGGGAGGACGGCCTGCGGATTCAATCGCCGACAACCGCTACTCGCTCTTCAACTTTCAATTAAGAATCCTCTAGGACTTGGCGCCGGCGGCGCCCAGGGCGGGCGGGCGTTGCTGGAACACCGGCGTGTTGCGCAAGTCCCTTTCGGCCTGTTGGCGGAACCAATCGTTGAAGGCCTCAAATTCACGATTACGCCGCACCGAGGCGATGAAGTTGGGCAAGTCTTTCTCCATTTGCGCCTGGTCGAGCGGGAGTTTGGCTTTCACATAAAGGACGAGGAACCCCTCGCTGGTAGGCAGCGGCGGGCCGGCTTTGCCGGGCTGCGTGGTGAAAGCGACCTGCTTGAGCTGCGGCAGGCTGACCAAGTCGTCAAACCCGGGCAGGTGCTGGGTGCTGATCGAGAGGGGCGGGACGGGGACCGGCTGAACGCCGGCCTGGGTGGACGCCGCTTCGAAGGTCTTGCCCTGGCCGAGACTGTTGGTGAGGCTGGTGAAGAAGTTCAGCGCCGCCATTCGCGCCTGGATCATCGACTGGTTGTGTTTGTACTCGGACAGCACCTTGTCGCGGATGCTATCCAGCGGTGGAATTTCCCGCGGCAGCCGCCGGTCCAAGGCGATCACATACACGCCATCCGGTCCGGGCAGCGGTCCGGCCAGCGGATCGTCCGGAGTCAGCGCAAAGGCCTGCTTCACAAAATCGGCGCCGACGTCCATATCTTTTGGCCCCTCCTCGCTGTCGAAAGGCGCGCTGACGTGCACGGGCACGCCATTGCTTTGGGCGACCAGCTTGAGGTTCTCCGCGCGGTTGGTTTCCATCGCGCTGAGCTGCTGCACGAAGCTGTTGGCGTGCTTTTCGGCCTCGGCGAGGGCCGTGCGCCGAATCAGTTGCTCGCGGATTTTGGCCTTGGCCTCTTCCGGGGTCTTGGCATCGGGCACGGCATTAGTGCCAAGCCGCTCGTAATTCATTTCGACCAGGTCGTTAATATTGGTGCTCAATTGGGTCTGCGCCTGTGCGAGGTAATTGGTGACATTGAATTTCACGTAATCAACCACGACACGTTCGGGGATGGCGAAATTGGCCAGGCGGTTGGAATAGAACTGCGACACCTGGCTGGGGGTGACCACAATGCTGGCGAGATAATTGGAGGCGGGGAACAGGGCGGCTTCGGTGGCGAGTTCCTGGTGATCGCGCTGGTAAAGGGCTTTGGCATCCTGCGGCGTGAGCAGTTGTCCGGTCAGCCCGTAGGCGGCGACCAACTCCTGGATGCCGACTTCGTGCTGGATGTACCGCTCGAAATCGCCCACCTGCAACCCATGCGGCTGCAAAACCTTCTCGACAAACATTTGCGGCGAGGTAATCCCCATCCGCTCGAAGCGCGCGATGACCAGCCGGCCCAGCCGTGCCGCTTCCTGCTCGCTGACGTGAATGCCGTTTTGCTCCTCCTTCTGAATCAGCAGCAAGCGCATGTACACTTCCCGATTCACGTCGTCTTCGGAGCGCTTGCGGTCTTCGTTCAGCCAATGGCTGGTGTTGAGGAAGCTATACAGGTCCACCTCGCGGTAGGCATTGAGGAATTGCTGGTCGGTAACCGGTTCGCCGTTGATGGTGCCGCGCCCGCTGGGGTTGCGGCTGTAGCCGCTGTTGTTGAGCCGCGAGTAAGGCGAGAAATAGACCACGAAGCTGATCACCGTCAGAGTGATAATAACGGCCCACAGCCAGGTTTGATGCTTTCGAATCGTCCCAAACATAGAATCGCCAACCTAACCTCCGAAAGGGACACCGGTCAAACGCAAAATCAGCCGCAGCGTGCATTCGCCCCACCAACGGAGGGCCAAAGTCACTCCTATTTTCCCCGTCAGCAAAGGGATGCCCGCCAGCAGCACCCCCAGGTTCCCCAAAACAATCACCACCGCCGAGAAGACGTAGCCCTGGCTGGTAATATCGGTCTGGCTTTCCTTGAGCACGTGCCAGGTCAACGTCAGGTGAAACGCATAGGCGGCTCCTAGCAGCAGGTGGAACCACGCGGCATAAGGCTGCCAATGCCACAGCCAGCGGCCTGTTTCAAACACCACCAGGACGAGCACGGCGTAGAGCGGGAAAAAATAAGGGGCCAGCGCGATCAAGAAATTGCTTTTCGTCACGACCACGTGCCCGCCCTTCGAGGATACCTTGAACTTTTTCACGCGCCCGCCCATCAGCCAGGTCCAGACCACATGGGTCAACTCGTGTCCGGTGACATAGACCCACATCGGTTTGGGCAACAACAGGAAAAGCGCCAGCCAGCAACCCGCCCCGGCCAGCACGGCGACCCAGACCGTGTCGGCCTGGCCGGTGGCTTGCACGACTCGCGCCAGGGCCCAACCGCCTCCGGCGCAAACCGGCAGCAGGAGAATCCCGATCAGTAATTTGAGCCACTTCATGAGTGAAAACGCAAAGAAGCAAAGGCGCACCGCGCTGAAGCCGCAACTAAAATTTGCCACGGAGAGTCCCGTAGCCGAGCGCGGACATTCCTGTCCGCAGCAATACGCTATTCACAAGGCTGCGGCAAATCCGAGTCGACTGACGTCCGGAACCTGCTGCGGACAGGAATGTCCGCGCTCCGCACGGTGGCTTTCAGCCGCAACCTTCAAGCTCGTCTCCACCGGGTTGACTTCGATGTCGGACGTTGAATGTTCGCCTTTCCGTCTCTCCCGTCTTGGTCTGCCTTGTCACTGGCCATCCGAGCCTCTACCCTCCGCGCGATGACCGAGCAAGAAGTCCTGCAAGTGTTCAAACAAACCGGCGCGTTGCTGGAAGGGCATTTCATTCTGCGCAGCGGACTGCACAGCCGGCAGTACTTCCAATGCGCGCTGGCGCTGCAATTCATGCCGACGGTCGAGCGATTCGGCACCGCTTTAGCCGCCCAAGTCCGGGCTCTGGGCGCCACGACGGTCGTGTCGCCCGCGATGGGCGGCCTGGTCCTGGGACAAGAGGTTGCCCGGCAACTGGGCGTTCGGTTCATCTTCGTCGAGAAGGAGGAAGGCAAACTGCAGTTGCGGCGCGGGTTCAAAATCGCAACTGGGGAGAAGATTCTGGTGGTGGAGGACGTGGTGACCAAAGGCGGGCGTGTTCAGGAGACGCTCGACATCGTGCGCGGCCACGGCGGACAGGTCGTCGGAGTGGCGATGGCGGTGGACCGCTCCGGCGGGACGGTTTCGTTCGGCGTGCCGGCTTTCAGTTTGCTGCGGCTCCGGGTCGAAGCATTTGAAGCGGACAAGCTGCCACCCGATTTAGCGGCGCTGCCGGCGGCCAAACCCGGCAGCAAATAGGCATGAATTGGACCCGGTTGCGCGGCTTTCCCTGGCTTGACACCCGGGCGCAATTTGTGGCGGGTACGCCGCAAAAAGGGAACCTGCTGGACCTCGGCTCTTCCGACGGCGAAACCCTGGGGCATATCGCCGAACTCCGCCCTGATTTGCGCCTGTTTGCAGTGGACGTTGCCGGAGCACCGGACAGGTATCCTCCTGGGTGCGAATTTGTCAGGGCCGACCTGGAGCGGGACCGGCTGCCATGGCCCAATGACAGCATGGATGCCATCACCTGCATGCATCTGGTCGAGCACTTGCGCCAGCGTTCGCTGCTGTTGCAGGAAACCGCTCGCTTGCTCAAGCCGGGAGGGCGGCTCTATCTTGAGACGCCGCACCCCAAATCACTCGCCCTGGGCAGCCCGCGCGGGAAGGCCGCCGGCACTTTCACGCTGAATTTCTATGACGACCCGACACACATCCAGGTGGTGTCTGTCGGGGTCCTGGCGCGAGAACTGCAACAGTTGGGTTTGGCGGTGCAGGCGAGCGGAATATCGCGGAACTGGCTGTTCGCGCTGGCCTACCCGTTGTTTCTGCTGCGCCGGCCAAGCCGGCAAAAATTCACCGCCCGGATTCACTGGTTGGGTTGGTCGGCCTACGTGGCGGCGGGGAAGCCCGCTGGTAAAGCGTAACAGCGTCGATCAGGCGCCCAGCGTCAGCGCCTGATTTTCTTTGCTGAGTTGCTCCGCTCCCCACCGCAACATTCGCTCGGTGGTGTCCCAGCCAATGCAGGCATCAGTGATAGATACCCCGTAGGACAAATCGGCTGCGGGTTGCGGGAAAGGCTGATTGCCCTCCTTCAAGTAGCTCTCGACCATCGCGCCGATCAAGGCGTGGTTGCCGGCCGCGCGTTGTTCCAGCACGCTGTGCCAGACTTCCTCCTGGCGGGCGTGTTGTTTGCCGGAGTTGGCGTGACTGCAATCCACCATCAGCACTGGGGGCAGGCTGGCCTGCGCCAGGCGTGCCCGGGCGTCGCTCAAGCTGGCGGCATCGTAATTGGGCCGGGCTCGGCCGCCGCGCAGCACGATATGACCAACCGGGTTGCCGCTGGTGCGGACAATGCTGGTTACACCGTCCTGGTCGATCCCCAGAAAGCTATGCGGGGTACGGGCTGAGGCCATCGCGTCCAGCGCGATCTGGAGGCTGCCGTCGGTGCCATTCTTGAACCCGACGGGCATGGACAGGCCGCTGGCCATTTCGCGATGAGTTTGCGATTCGGTTGTGCGCGCGCCAATTGCCGCCCACGAAACCAAATCGTCAATGTATTGCGGAATGATCGGGTCCAGAAACTCGGTTGCGGTTGGCAGGCCCATCGCGGTCAATTCCAGGAGGAGCTTGCGCGCCTTCTTCAGGCCCGTTTCAATATCGTAGGTGCCGTCGAGGTGCGGGTCATTAATCAGCCCTTTCCAGCCGATGGTGGTGCGCGGCTTTTCAAAATAGACCCGCATGACGATCTCCATTTGCTGCGCCAGTTCCTCCCGCAGGCCATTGAGCCGCGTGCCATACTCGAGGGCCCCGGCGAAATCGTGAATCGAGCACGGCCCTACGACCATCAGAAACCGGCGCTGCTGCTGCGCCAGGATCGCGGTAACGTTTTGCCGGCTCGCCACCACCGTCCCGTTGCTGGCCTCGGTCAGCGGCAATTCCGTCTTGAGCGCGCGCGGCGTTAGCAGCCGCTCGACTGCTTTGACGCGCAGGTTTTGCGTAGGCAACATCCGCACTAGTTTACAAGATTAGACATCCGATGAAAGGCGAAACAAACGTCAACACGCGGAGCGCGGACTTTAGCTTTAGCCCGCAGCACCATCCGACGGCTCCGGCGCCGTCCCCCCACTGCGGCGACACACCTGACTCTTTCAACAAAAAAAATGCCGCCCCTCCTTGGGTGGCGGCAGAGAATCTGTTGGCATGTTCTTTGTAGCCTTTTTTGTGCAAACGCAAAATGGGGAGTTCACCCCAGGCGGAGCGCCTCCGCGCAACAGTGGGAACTGGCACCGGCCATCCTTGACAGGATTAACGTGATTAACAGGATTAAGCCGACACCAACCGCACAGAACGTTGGGGGTTCAATACCCGAACTGGGGGACCCCCGTGCGGGCGTCGATGAAACCGGTTCGCTCAAGGTACCACGCGAAATCGGCCCGGCCCAAGGTATCGAAATTGACCGGGTTGGGATAAAAGAATTGCACCTTGAACCGTGAGGTCGCGCTCAGCCATTTCTTAATCTCGGAGTGCCCGTCGGCAAACGAGAATCCACAAGCGCCGTTATGATAAGAAGCGGGGATGTCTTGCCAGTGAGTAACGCCGGGATTGTTGATGAAGTAGCCGTCGTTGATCGAGTCAGGATGCTCGTCGAGCACAAGCCAGGTTTTTGCCGGGCGCGGCACGA
The DNA here is from genome assembly GCA_035934555.1 of Verrucomicrobiia bacterium. Lineage (GTDB taxonomy): Bacteria > Verrucomicrobiota > Verrucomicrobiia > Limisphaerales > UBA8199 > DASYXT01. Next base: position 43,568 of record DASYXT010000035.1, read on the forward strand.
CCGTCAGCTTCAAAAACTCCAGATATTGATTAAAGCCCCAATTGACGGGCGGATTCTGGTAGGTGGAGTCACCCCCGTCACTGAAATGGCCGAAGTTGGAATTCATCGACAGGCTGCGGTTGCGCTTGCTGAAGCCGGCCCGCATTTGCGCGCCGCTGAGGAAATTATCCGCGGGACATTTATAAGCATTCACCGCGTTGGCCATATACTTGCCGAGCTGGCCGTTGGCGACCCAGGCATTGTTCGTGTTGCTGACATCCGCCGTCCCGCCGCTCGCCGTCCAGGTCATCACGTTGTTCACCCAGGTCGCGAACTTTCCTGACTGAATGGTGCCCACGGTCTCATTAACCCCATAATTGTTGGGCACCTGGTCATTGCTGTCGCTGCAATACATGTGCCACGCCAGCGTAATCTGCTTGGTGTTGTTCAAGCACCCGATGCCCTGGGCCTTCGCCTTGGCCCGGCTCAGCGCGGGTAAAAGCATCGCTGCCAGAATGGCGATAATCGCGATGACAACCAATAGTTCGATCAAGGTAAAGCCGTTGTCGCCACCACCCCGGCGCAATGCGGCACCACTTCTGGCCATCACGTGCGGGTCGGCTGTCAAAGTCGCAGGTTGCAGGTGCGTTTTCATATCACGGAGGGGCGGCGTATTACGCTTGATAATCTCCGTGTTAAGGGCAAGTCGTCAAGCCGGAAAACCGGTAAAGTGCCTGGCGCTATGGTCGAGTCAGAACTCTGGTAGCCATTTTGGTTTAGAGACAGTTACGAGGCTGAGCGCTTTTTTTCCGCCCTGAGCGGACATGAAATCGTAAAAGCCGCTCATGCTGGCCCGGCGTCGATCCCTGCAGTGCCTAAT
>DASYXT010000084.1:0-40317 GCA_035934555.1 Verrucomicrobiia bacterium
GTCACCGGCGCACAGAATGTCCTAGACATTCGCTGTCTCCTGGAGAACCGCCACTTCGGCCTGTTTTGGGAACAATATCGCAAACCCTTGCCAAAAGCCGCCTGAGAATAGCCCTCCCGGTAACTATTTTGTCCTGCACCCATTTTGACATTTTGACGGCTCCGAGGTATAATAAATTGCGGGCCGCCTGATTCCTTGGTAAACTGTCGTCCCCGACAACGGAGGGGGTGTCTGAGGGGTTCTCAGAGTTTTATATCATACCGCCGCCAATCGTCTGCCACGGTTCCACGCCTGCCAAGGTCTGACCATACCGCCCGCACCCCAAACGACTGCCAGACGCAATGCCCGCAAGAAATGACCCCACGCCAGAGGGTCTGAACGTGGGGTCTGAACACGATGCCAATAACTATCGGCCCGAGGGGTCAACCGCCCCCAAAAGTGCTGAAAAATGGCCAGTTTCCGAGGGTCTTTACATTCCACAGTGTCGGTATTTTTTTGTAAAATTCTCGTCGCCAACCGCAAATGCCCGAGGTAGCCACGATCATGATGAAAACATTCGTGAGTTACTTGAGAGTATCGACCAACCGCCAAGGTGAGAGTGGGCTGGGGCTGGAAGCCCAACGGTCTGCCGTCAACGCCTTCGTTGGTTCGATGGGACCAGAGGCCGCAATAGTGAAAGAATTCGTTGAAATCGAATCCGGAAAACGGAGTGACCGTCCGGTGCTAGCCGAGGCCATCCGTGAGTGTAAGGCCAACGGCCACGTGCTGCTGGTCGCCAAGTTGGACCGCCTGAGCCGGAACCTTCACTTCGTTACCGCCCTCCAAAACTCCAAGGTCGATTTCGTTGCCGCCGACAATCCCCATGCAACGCCTTTTCTGATACATATTTTGGTCGCCGTGGCCGAACACGAACGGAACATGATTTCCAGCCGGACCAAGGCCGCCTTGGAAGCCGCCCGCCGTCGTGGTGTAAAGTTTGGAAACCCCCACTACGAGGAAGCCATCCCGAAGGCCAACAAGGCGTGGAAAAAATTGGCTGCTGACCGCAATGCCGAACTGCTCCGAATTGTGAAAGAAACGATGGAAGTCACCCGCCTGACCAAATTGGTCGAGGTCGCCAACGCCCTAAATTTGAGGGGAATCAAAACGAATCGTGGGTGCGAGTTCACCGCAACCCAAGTTCACCGCCTGCTCAAAGCCGTCTGAAAGACCCCATGAATACACCAATCCGAGACGGACAATCCAAAATCATCGGCTACCACGAGAAGTGGTCTGACAAGAGGGAAATCCTCCGAGACAAGAACGGAAAACGGCTTGGGGTCTTCGAGATTGATACGAGGGTAACGAGGGATGCAGCCGGGAAAATTGTCGGTTGTGGTGAGAATCAACTGCTCCGATTACTCCAATGAACCCCACCGCTCCTCATGGTCGGTGGAGTTCTCGTTAAGACGCTGTGGACTCAATCACCCCAACGAGCACAACACCGTGGTCGCCGTGCTTCCCCCCCGCCCAGAACCGCACATAGACCCTCGCAGCCAATCCACAACTCGGACAAACCCAGTCGAGAAAATCTTGCAGACCGCCTAGATGTTCCCGAGCAAATTCATCAAAACTTCTCCCAATCTCAGCCTGAAGGTTCGAACAACGCCGACGTGCACCGTCCTCAAAGTCCCGCTTCTGGAATCCAAATGCTCGTGGCACAACTCGGACATGTGTAAGTGGAATAGATGGACAAGGCCATGCCGTCCACGACCTCGTTGCTGAATTCTGTATTGTCGAATCTTTCGATTGCCTTGACTGTGGTGATTTTCACGGTGGGTAACCCATGACTCTTCGATAGAGCATCTCAGTCGCCTTCAGTTTTGCCTTGGGGAGTCCCACGGACCGGAAACTGCGACGTAACCCGCTGAAGTTCGCTCATAGACCTACCCAACTGCGACTGGTCAAATTGCAGACCGAAGTGCAGACGATTACCAATTCCTGCTTGGTCTGCGACTTCGCCACGGAGCTCAATGTGACCTTTGCCATCGCCAATCAACTGCAACTTCAACTGCCCCTCCATCGTCGTAAACTCAGCCGTCCCGGCAAGTGTCTCAAAGAGTGGGCCCAACTCCGATGCGAACTTGGTCAACTCGCTGGTGATGATGCTGGCCTGTGCTTTGCCACAAAACCCGCCAACCCGAATGCGAATTTCTACAATGAGCCAGTTGTCATCCCAATACTCGCCGACCGGTGCACGCTCATAGCCATGCACGTCAATTTCGATACGCTCATTTTCGGATTGGCCAAAAGAAACTATCATGGGACCTGTGGGCTAACAGTTCTTCAATTCAAAGCCTTCTGCATCGTGAGCCGGGCGAAGCCATCGTTCAGCCTTTCTTCGCTCGGACACCGCATTGGCTTCCGGCCCAATAGTGCTGGTTTGTTGCCCATAAGGCCAGCCGGTTCGTTCAGCCAACTTCGGCCAAATCGTCTATCGGAAAAGGAAATTGGGGGAGTGATGTTCCTCTATCTCCCCAACTCATCAAAAACCCAAGGCAGACCGATTGGAAATGGTATTTCTCAAAATATGTCTCTGTGTCCTACTTTCTGTCCTACTTTAGTTTTTCAGACCTATCGCTTCAAGTGGCTATCAATAAGCACCTTAACTTGTTTTCAGAAAATGCGTAAGTCCTTGGGGATTATTATGATAAATAGCGGAAAGTGCGTGAAATCAACGTGTTGCGAATGAGTCCAAATTCTAATCCGAAGTCAGAAGCTCTATCCAATTGAGCTACGGACGCCTTGAAGAGATGGTGCTGCGCACAACAAAACTCCATCCAACGAGTGTGAGACTATTGCATAACAGACAGCAGTGACACAAGGAAATCGGGGCGCACGGCTTGAGGAACATTTGAGGAACGTTGAGGAACGGTCGATTGGGCAGGCTTGGTTAGTGTTCTTTGGCCAGGAGAGCCAAGGGACCTTTGCCGGACTGGCCCACCTGGTCCATGCGGCATTGGGCCGGTGGCTTATCGGACCGCCAGCGCAACAAGCGGGTCCCGTGCCGGAAGCGCCCGCCGGTAAAATGGTCGTAGGCGACCTCGACCACCAGTTGTGGTTTGAGCGGCTGCCATTCCATCGAGCGCTTGGTGCTCCAGCGGCTGAGGCCGCCCGGGGCGTGCCCTGTAAATCCGGGTGGCTGGAGCAGCGCTTCCAATTTGCGCGTCAGCGCCGGTCGTTCGGACGTTTTCAGGCCGGAACAGAATCCGACATGATTGAGCAAACCCGCCTCATCAAACAACCCCAGCAGGAGCGAGCCCACCAGCCGCTGGTTGGTTGCGTAACGAAAGCCGCCCACAACGCAATCCGCTGTGCGCACTTTTTTGATCTTTTGCATGCCCGTGCGCAGGCCGGATTGGTACGGCAGGTCCAAACGTTTGGCGACGATGCCGTCGAGGTCGCCGCCGACCGCTTCGAACCATTTGCGCGCGACGGGCAAGCTGGTGGTTGCGGGAGAGAGACGGAGGCGGTCATGCGTGGGGAAATTCTTTTTGGCGAACGCCTCCAGGAGCTTGCGGCGCGCGGATAGTGTTTGTTCGAGCAGGGGGCGGCCGTCCTCGCCGGCGAGCAAATCGAATGCGACGAAAATCGCCGGATGCTCGTGGGCGAGCTTCCGGACGCGGCTCTGGGCGGGATGGATGCGTTGCAACAACTCGTCGAAACTGAAATGCTCTTCGAGGGGCACGGCCAATTCACCATCGAGGATGAACCGGCGCGCGGGCAGGCTCATGAATAGCTCGATTATTTCCGGAAAGTACCGGCCCAAAGGCTGGCCGGATTTTGATTGGAGCTGGACCTCGCGGTTGTCGCGAAACGCCAGACAACGGAAGCCATCCCATTTGGGCTCGTATTGCCAGCCGTGGCCGTTTGGAATCTTCTCGACCAGGAGGGCCTCCATTGGTGGTAAGGGCGGGTGCAAGGGCAAGCTCACACGACCTTGTGGAGGCGGACGCGGCCGCGCTCCTGGAGCAGCGGCTGCCATAAATCGCCGAGGCGTTGCAGCCGCGCGGGGACGTTGTCCAGCCGAAAGTCCTCGGTTTGAATGCCCCGCTCGACTTCGGCCCAGGTGACGGGAGTGGACACCGGCGCGCGGGGTTTGGGCCGGACGGAATAAACGGAAGCCAGGGTGCGGCCCCAGGCGTTTTGATTGTAATCGACCAGCACGCGGCCTTTGGGGCGGTTGGCGATACGGTATTCGGCCGTAATCAGGCCGGGGCGGAGCCGGGCCAGGTGTTGGGCGAGGGTTTTAGCAAAAGTCCAAACTTCCTTTTGGACCGGGCCCCGGATGATGGGCACATAAACGTGGATGCCACGGGAGCCGGTGGTCTTGGCGAAGTTGGGGAACTTGAGCCGGTCCAGGGCTTCATGCACCAGCAGTGCGGTTTCGCAAACCAGGCCGAAATCCGCGCCTTCGACCGGGTCGAGATCGAAGTGCAGGTAATCGGGGCGGTCGGTATCGTCGCATCGCGCGTACCAGGGGTTCAGGTCGATACTGCCGAGATTGACCACCCACAATAATGAGGCGAGATCGCGGACGACCGCGAATTCCACCGGCCCGGCGTGATGGGGGATGGTGCAGGTCTCGAGCCAGTTGGGGTGTGGTTGCGGCGCGCGCTTTTGGAAGAAGAACTTGCCGTGCGCGCCATCGGGGTAGCGTTTCATCACCATCGCGCGGTCCACCAGGTGCGGCAGCAGCCAGGGCGCGACCGCGACGTAATAGCGCAGCAAGTCGCCCTTGGTAATGTCCAGCTCGGGCCAGAACGGTTTCTGAAGATTCGTCAGACGCACACTCCGGCCATCGACTTCAAAGTCGAACTCCGCCGCATCTTTCGGGATACGCGTCGAATCGGCCGGGCGAGGTTCAAGGGCGCGGCGTGGGGCGGTCTGCCGCGGTTTGGCGCGAGTGAGAGCCATCTAACCAAAGTTTCTAACGAAGCTGTTAGAACGGCAACATGGGTATTTAGCCCAGTTCCAGTGGCTCACTCCGTGACGATCTGGGGCATGCTCAGCACCACGCCTTCTTTTTGCAGGATTTGGAGCCGGCGCAAAGCGGAAGCAATCGCCGCGACCCGCTGCGGATCGAGATCTTGCAGGTACGGCGCAGCCAGCTTCAGCAAATTGTCCTGGGAGGAGGCCAGGTTCACGTGGCTGGGATCATCCTGGCGGCCGGCGGCTTGCTCGAAAAGCTGTTCGAGAAAATTTTTCGGCTCGGGCACAACCCGCACATCGTAATTGGCAACCTTGGCCTGGTCGGCGGCAAAGGCAATGGCGTCATGGAGTGTGCCGAGCCGATCGACCAACCCGAGGTCGAGGGCCTGCCTGCCGGTGAAGACCCGGCCACCCGCCAGCTCGTCGATGGGTTTTTTGAGGCGGTCGCCGCGAATGTCAGTTACATGCTTCTTGAATTCGCCGTACACATCATCCATGTACCCGCGCATACGAGCCCGCTCACTGTCGCTAAAGACATTGTCGGTCGAGAAAATATCCGCGTTCTGCCCACGCTGATAGGCCTTAAAGGTCACGCCGATTTTGTTCCACATGGCGGTGGTGGCAAATTTTCCGGCGACAACGCCAATCGAGCCCGTGAGCGTGGCGGCGTCGGCGAAGATGGTATTTGCGCCGCAAGCGACGTAATAGCCACCGCTGCCGGCGACATCACCCATGGAGACGACGAAGGGTTTTTTACCCTTTAGCCGTTTGGTGGCTTCAAGGATGATCTCGCTGGCAGTAGCGGAGCCACCCGGAGAATCGATGCGCAGGACCACGGCCACGATGGAATCGTCGGCGGCGGCCTTTTCCAGCGCCTGGCTGATATCGGTGCTGAATGCGCCCAGCTCGCCGCCAAAGGGGCTGACAGTGGATTTGCCGAGCATGATCGTGCCGCTGACGTACACGACCCCGACGGCGCTCTTTTCCGCGGGTTTTTTCGCCGCACCGCCCAAAAGTTCCGTCCAGATTTTCAGAAACGCAAAGGGCGAGGAGAAATCCAGCTCAGGGGTCTTCTTGCGGCCGTACTGTTTGTCGAACACGATATCCTGGCCATAATGCTCCTTGAGCATGGCTTCGAAGTCGGCGAGTGACTCGACGGCATCGATTAAGCCGGCGTCCTTGGCCTGGTTGGCGCTGAACAGGGCCTGGTCGATCCAGCGTTGGGCGGTGGCGGCATCGACCTTGCGCCCCTTGGTTATCAAGTCGGTGAAGGTGCTGTACCAGCTATCGAGCAGCCAATTCATCATCTGGTCGGCTTCGGGGCTGGGCTGCTGGCGCATGAACAACTCCGCGGCGGTTTTGTAAGCGCCTTCGGTAAGAAAATCCGGCGTGACGCCGATTTTGTCCAATAGCCCGCGCAGGTGCAGGGAGCTGGCGTGCAGTCCCGGCACAAGCAAAGCGCCGGTCGGCACGACGCTAATGCGCGACGCGCCGCACGCCATGAGATATTGGCCCATCAACAGCGAATCGGAGTGAATATAGACTTCCTTGCCATGGTCGCGGATGCGGGCTATCGCGGCGCGGAGCTCCTCGACCTGGGCGGCGCCGAGCGCAGCCAGCTCGGGCATGAGCACCACTGCTTTAACGGCGGGGTCGGTCGCGGCTTTGTCGAAGCGGGCGATTAACTGGCGCAACGAAGTTCCGGTGGGGCCGAATAGCTGCAGGGTTTCATCGGCCGGGGGTTCGGTGAGAGGGCCTTCGAGACGGAAGACGGCAACAATCGGGTGCGGCTTTTCCTGGTCGGCCGGCGCGGCGGGAGCGGCTGGCGCAGGTGTCGCCGCGAGGAAAAGCAGGAAGGGCGACAAAGCACAGATGATGAATAGTCCCAGGCGGCCGGACCGTGAGAAGAATAGCGATAGATTTGTTTTCATAGTGAACCGCTCTCGTCCAGAAGGTGAGCCCGTGCGGCAGAAAGTCAAGGTCGAGAGCCGTTCACTCAATCTCGTCCAGGATATATCACCTTGTAATCCAGAGCTTCCGCGGCGGTGCCCTGAGCATCGTCTAGTGTAATGAGTCGCGTGAGCTTGAGTTCTTCCATCGCGGCCAGATGAAGCCGATCAAGCACACGACAAAAGGCGGCTTGCGGGTGCCGGTGCTGCCGCAAAGCTGTGGAGAACACCCCACCGGGTAAATGGCGAAAATCAAAAGGATCAAAATTGCGCATTTCCGCCAGTTTCGCTTGATACTGTCGCCACTGGCTTACGCGGAGGTCTCCTCCCATGGCCGCAGCTTTCAACTGCACCTCCGCCTCCAGCTCGGCCAGGGACGATACTATCACTTGTTCCTCTGCAGCGACGACACCGCGGACGTGAACGCTTTCGGGCTCTTCTCGCAAAAGCTTGAGCAAGCAACTCGTGTCGAGGTAGCTTCTCATTTACTTCGTCGGTCAGCACGGCCGGCGGCCAGAGCGGCATCGCTGCGCGGGAGTATTCCGCCGGAAATCCTTCGCTGCCAGCGCGCATGAGCATCAGGGTCCCACCGCGGCCGCTGGGAGGCTTCGGCCGGAATGCGCACGAGCTTGGCGACTGGCTTGGAATCGCGCGTAATAAGGATTTCGTGCTCAATTTGCAGCGCGGCCTCCGCTTGCGGCCAGCGCTGGCGCAAATCACGAACCGTGATCGTTTTCATGGGAGAAGCATAACATGTTTCACAAAAAGCGCGCAAAGCGTTTTTCGAATTGTCTCACGCTGGTGGAGACGGTTGCCCGTCAGCCAGCGAGGGCGGCATCCGGTATCATCGCCGAAACACTGGCGTGGAAGACTGCCTCCACTGAGGGTTACGGAAATGCTTGCTGCGGACTAAAGCTAAAGTCCGCGCTCCGCCCGCGGTTTGTCTGCATTTCGCCTTTGGCCTTTCGCGGTCAGCCCGTACACTGTCGGTTCAATGTCGCAGATGTTAAAGTCGTCGGGCGCGATGGCCGGGGCGACCCTCACCAGCCGTGTGCTGGGGATGGTGCGCGAGATGGTCTATGCGTCGTTCATGGGAACGGGCTGGGTGGCCAGCGCGTTTTTTATGGCGTTCCAGGTGCCGAACCTGTTCCGACGGCTGCTGGGCGAAGGCGCATTGACGGCTGCGTTCATTCCGATTTTTAAACAAAAGGAAGTCCAGCACGGCGAAACGGAAATGTGGCGCTCGGCCAACGCGGTGATTTCCGGCTTGTTCGCGGCAGCAGGCGTCGTGACGGTGGTCGCGGTCGCAGCGCTTTCGCTGGCACTGGCGCTGGGCAAGTTCAGCGACGAGACCCGGCTGATGCTGCAACTGCTGCGACTGATGTTCCCGTACATGCTGCTGGTGTGCCTGGCGGCGGCGCTGATCGGGATGGCGAATGCCCGCGGCCATTTTTTCGTGCCGGCACTCGGGGCGGTGATTCTCAACCTGGTGATGATTGCCAGCGTGCTGCTGCTGGCGCCTAGGATGGGACTGCGGTTGGACCAGCAGATTTTTGGGCTGGCCATCGGCGTGGTCGTGGCCGGTCTGGCCCAGGCCGTGTTCCAAATCCCCAGCCTCAGCCGCGAAGGCTTTCGTTACCGCTGGGTTTCGCCCTGGGGCGACCCGACCGTGCATGAGGTTGCGCGCAAGATGCTGCCGGGTTCGATCGGCGTTGCGGCGTTCCAAATCAATGTGCTATTGACGGGGCTCTTTTCCTTTTGGTTCGACCCGACGATCGTTTCGAATTTCAATTACTCGGTCCGGCTGATGGAGCTGCCGCAGGGTATGTTCGGCATCTCATTGGCCACCTATTTATTGCCGACCCTGTCCGGGTTGGCAGCGGAAAAGAAATACGATGATTATCGCCAGGTGCTGCGACAGGGGTTGGGGCATCTGGCATTGGCGAACCTGTTTGCGGCGGCGGTGGCGCTGGCGCTGGCCGAACCCATCGTGCGGCTGATCTTTGAGCGGGGCAAGTTTGACGCCAGCTCGACGTATCGCGTGTCCCTGGCACTGGCCTGCCTGGCGCCGGGGCTGCTGATGTTCTCGATGAATAATATCCTGGCGCGTGCGTTCTACGCGCTGAACGACATTAAGACGCCGATGAAGATCAGCATTTTTTGCCTGGTGCTGAACCTGGTCTGCGCGGTTTTCCTGGTGATTCATTTTGAACAAATCCGCGTGGGGGGCGAGGTGGGGCTGGCGCTCGCCAATACCCTGAGCGCCTGCGTGAATGTCTCGCTGCTGACCTACGCGCTGCGGCGCAAGCTGGGCCGTTTGGATTTTGGCCCGTTGCGGCGCGATTTGCTGATGCTAGTGGTGACGGCGATTTTAACGGGGATTCTGGCGGCCGTGGTCAGCGGGCTGTGGGAACAGAAAATGGGACATCGCTCGTTGCCGCTGAAGCTTGGGGCGGTCTTCGTGCCGGGCGCGGCTGCGGCCGTCATTTACTGGCTGAGCGCGTTATGGCTCAAAATTCCTTCGGCGCAGGAAATGACCGGGTTCTTCTTGCAACGGTTTCGGCGCGGCACGCTTGATCACTGATCACCGTATAATGGCCCCTGACTCCTGCCGGTCACTCTTTCTCCGAGCTTCGACGCCTGGTCTTGCCCCAGCGCCGCCAAAAAACCAGCGCCTTTGGCCAATGTCTCTTCGTACTCGGCCTGCGGGTCGGAATCGGCGACGATGCCCGCGCCGACATGAAAGTACACATTGTGCCGGTGGCAAATGGCCGTGCGGATCGCGATACTGAATTGGCTCTCGCGGTTAAACCCCAGGTAACCCAGCGCGCCGGTATATGGCCCTCGGGCGCAAGGCTCCAACTCGTCAATGATTTGCATCGCCCGGAATTTGGGCGCGCCGGTGATGCTACCGCCGGGAAAACAGGCCGCGAGCGCAGAGAAGTGGCTTTGGTCAGCACGCAACCGACCGGCGATGGTTGAAACCAAGTGCTGGACCTGGGGGTATTGTTCGAGCCGCAGCAACTCGGAAACATGGACGGAACCGAACTCGCAGACCTTGCCCAAATCATTGCGCAAGAGATCGGTTATCATCACCAGTTCGGCGGTTTCTTTTGGGCTGGTTTGCAGCTCGTACGCGAGTTGGGCGTCCCGCGTCGGGTCGCTCGCACGCGGGCGTGTGCCTTTGATGGGCCGCGTTTGGATTTGGCCGCCGCTGAGCCGCAAAAACTGCTCGGGCGACGAGGAAACAAGTTCAAATTGGCCACAATCGAGAAAAGCGGAGAATGGCGCAGGCGAAACCTCGGCCAACCGCACGAAAAGGTCCCACCCGGAACGCTCATACGGTGCTTGGAGCCGGTGAGAAAGATTGACCTGATAAATATCTCCGGCACGGATATAGGCCTGCGCCCGCTTAACCCGTTCGACAAACTCCGTGCGGGTGAGATTGGAGCAGATAGGGCTGGCGCAGGGGGCAACCGCCGTTGAGGGCGCTGAAAGCTGAGCGGTAAGCCCCGATTCGCGATAACGGAAAGATAGCGGCGATGGTTCAACTGCGCAGGCAAGCCGTTGCTGCCAGACCCGGATTTGGTCGCGAGCCTGCGCCTGGCTGCGCGAGCCATCCGGCGCCAGCCCGGTCGCAACAATCCACGTGGTTTGAATCCGATGATCGAAAATGACCAGACTCGAGTAAAATCCCAGATGACAGTCCGGCAGCTCGAGGTCCGGGCTGGCGCGCCGGGATAGTTTGGGTTCCAGAAAGTTCTTTAACTCGTAACCCCAGAAGCCGAAACAGCCGCCCAATGGGAAGGGGACATCGGGTTCATCGAGCAGTTCGTATTCGGCTATGAGGTGATCGAGGATGCGCCAGGGATTGCCAAAATGGACCTCGCTGGCGCCGCCGGAATTGATTTCACAGCGAGAACCACGCGAACGAAAGACCAGGAACGGTTTGGCCGTCAGGATCGAGTAACGTGCCTGCGCCCGCTCGAACAGCAGACTGCGCAGCAGAACCAATCCCGGTTCCGCCTGAAGCAGAGCCGCGCAAGCCTCCGGCGTGGGCGAGTTTGCCACCGTTTCGATCAGCGCTCGCATACGGAACCCAAAATTCGATCGAGGCCGCGGGTTGATTTCAACGGGCTCACAATTGCCAGGTTCAGCCGCTCCGGCCGGAAGAAGTCGCGCGCCGCAGCCCTGATCTCTGCGGAGGTCACGCGGGCTAACCGGCGTTTTACCTGGGCGGGCGAGGGGATCTTCCCGTAGCCCAGCAGATGTTCCCCAATCCAGTTCATTTGATTATCGGCGCTCTCCTGGCCGAGGTCAATTTGGCCCAGCACATAATCGCGGGCCCGGCGCACTTCGGCACTGGTGGGTGGCCGTTCGGCCAAGCGTCGCAACTCGCGCACCACCAGGCCGAGCGCCTTGGGCAGATTATCCGTGTCCAGCCCGGCGGAAATCACCAGGTCGCCGGCGTCATCAAAGAAGCTGGGCGTGCTATAAATCGAATAGGCCAGGGCTCGGTCTTCGCGCACGACTTGAAACAAACGCGAACTCATGTTTTCACCCAGAATCGTATTGAGCAGTCGCAAGGGATAGCGCCGCGGATCGTGACGCGAGCAAGTGCGGATGCCCAGCGCCAATTGTGTTTGCTCGGTGGCCTTGGTTATCAGGCCGACCTGCGCGGTGGTCTGCCTGCTGCGGGCCGGTTCAAACGCCGGGCGCCGCCCGGAATTGAATCGAGGTGCCAGGCGTGAAAAGGCGCGCAGGACCTGGCCGTGGCGCAGGTTTCCCGCCGCGACGATCCGGGTATTGCCCGCGACGTAATGCTGGTGGAGATATTCGAGCAACCGGGGACGGCTGAGCCCGTCCAACGATTGGTTGGTGCCGGTGATGGGCCGGCCCAGCGGGTGGTTGGGCCAAACCGTCGCGTTGAGCAACTCCTGGACCTGGTGCTGCGGTTCGTCGAGGTACATCGCCAATTCCTCTTTGATGACCTCGCGTTCTTTCGCGACGTCTGCCGGGGCCAGGCGCGAATGCAACAGCATGTCCAAAAGCACGTCCAGCAGGTCTGCCAACTTGTCCTTTGAGGCGCGGGCGTGGAAGCAGGTGCTTTCTTCGCTGGTAAACGCGTTGAGATACCCGCCGATGCCCTCGACGGCCTGCGAAATCTCCTTGGCTGACCGGCGCCGCGTACCTTTAAAAAGCAAGTGCTCGAGGAAATGGCACGCGCCGTTTAGCACCATTGGCTCATAGCGCGAACCGATGCCGACCCAAATGCCCACGCTGACGCTGCGCAGGTGGGGCATCTCGGCGGTGGCTAGCGTGAGCCCATTTTCGAGGTGTGTGACTTGGTACATGAATGCGTGAAAAAGACGCGTCGTGCGTGAGTTTCACGCGGAGTTGAGTGATGGTCGATGAATTTGTGGCCGATTTTTCGCAAATGTTTCACTGGCATCAATCGTGCTGGTTGCACCGCAGGCCGAGGTAAGTGGGTTTGGGTCATCGGTAAACCCGCGCCGGTGCCGATTGAGTGGTTGGATCGCGCCGGCGCGGGCTCTGATGACGCTCAAGCAAATGCCTTGGGGACGATTTCGGGCGGCCCAACGCGGCGGACGTAATCCAGGATGATGTCGATGGCCTCCTGCGGATCGTCGGTGAGCCTCACCAGGTTCAGGTCTCCCGGGCTGATGAATTCCTCTCCTGCCAGCCGCTCCTTCATCCAACGCAGCAGGCCTTTCCAATGTTCCTTGCCAAACAGGATGAGGGGGAATTCCGGGATGCGCTGGGTTTGCACCAGGGTCAGCACCTCGAAGAATTCATCGAGCGTGCCGAAGCCGCCCGGCATGAAGACGAAAGCGATGCTGTACTTCACAAAGCAGACTTTGCGTGAAAAGAAATAGTGGAAATGGATGGGAATATTTGCGTAACGATTGCCCTTTTGCTCATGCGGCAACTCGATATTCAACCCGACCGATTTGCCTTTGGCGAGCGCCGCGCCGCGGTTGGCTGCTTCCATAATCCCGGGCCCGCCGCCGGTAATGATCGCCAGATTGTGTTTGGCCAGACCGCGAGCCAAGGTCACGGTTGAGTTGTAGTAGGGGTTGTTGGGCAGCATCCGCGCTGAGCCGAACACCGTCACCCCCGGCCCCACCTGCGAGAGGACTTCGAAAGAATCGACGAATTCAGCCATAATCCGAAAGATTCGCCACGGATCCTCTTTAATGAAGGTGAGCTTGCTATTATCGTTCATCCTCGGGACAGTATCAGGCGACGCCAGGGGGTGAAATGGCAAAAACCTCGGGGCAGGGACAACAGGGGTGCGATTAAAACCGGTCGTCGCAAGAAGGCGGCAGAGGGCTGCCGCAGTCCAAAACCTCGCGGCATGAGAGGCGTGCCAATAATCGCGGCAGCGTTTTTGACTGCGGCAGCCCTCTGCTCTTTTGCGCCGACCACATCCATTGGTGACAATTTAATTGGACTCGGAGAACCGCAAGGGAAACTAAGCATTTGACGGGACGAAAGATCTGAGTAAAGTAGCCCGCGATGGTAACTGCCCAACTTAAATCTCTGCCGATCACTGGCACGGACCGGTACCGCCATGACATGTGGCGGAAGGTCGCCTCTCGCCGAGGCGCGCCGGGCGGTTGGGGTGAAAGAATCGACTAAACCAGAATATCCTTTTGAAAAACCCACCCGCCTGAAAGCGGGTGGGTTTTTTTATCGACCACACGCGCAGGCCATGACGCAATGAATGCGAACCATGCCAGTTTGAAGCAAGACCTGCGGGCTCTTCCCCGCGGCGCGTGGATACTGTTCTTCGGCACGTTCCTGAACAAGTTCGGCACATTCGTGCTGCCGTTTCTGGCCATTTACGTGACCAGCCTGGGCTATAGCACTGCCCAGGCCGGACTGACCATCGCCGCGTTCGGCGTCGGCACTTTGGGAGCGTGTCTCATCGGTGGCTACCTGGCCGATCGGCTCGGACGCCGCAAAACCATCATTGTTTCCATGTTTTGCGGCGCCGCCGCAATGCTTTGTTTGTCGCAGGCCAGGAGCATCGGGGCGATCTCGGTCCTGGCGGCGTTGACTGGGCTGGCCGGCGAGCTGTACCGGCCGGCGAGCAGCGCTTTGCTGGCCGATCTGGTGCCGGCCGGCCAACGCGTTACCGCCTATGCCGCTTACCGGATGTCATTTAACGCCGGTTGGGCATTCGGACCAGCTACGGCGGGGTTACTGGCGAAGCACTCGTTCACGTGGCTTTTTTGGGGGGATGCCGCGACGTCCATCCTGTTCGGGCTGGTCGCCTGGTCCGCTTTGCCTTCCGGGTTGCGGGGTACACGGGCCGAGAGTACGCTGGTGGAAACGTTCCGGCTGATCCGCGATGACCGGCGGTTTCGACAGGTGCTGTGCGCATCCCTGGCAGTAGGGGTCGTGTTCGTGCAGGCCTTTTCCACGATGAGCCTCGAGATCACCCACAGCGGCTTCTCCGCCTCGACGTATGGGGTGGTCATCTCGCTCAACGGTGCGTTGGTCGTGCTTTGCGAACTGCCACTGACGACCATCACCAAACGGTTCCCGGCGCGGCGCATGATGGCTTTGGGGTATCTGCTGATCGGAGCCGGGTTCGCATCGAATGCGATTCCGCGGACGTGGCCGTTGCTCGTCCTGACCACCGCACTGTTCACGTTTGGCGAAATGATCAGCATGCCGGTGGCAGGTGCGTATGTCGCCGACCTCGCCCCGGCCGACCGCCGTGGGTTGTACATGGGCACCTACGGCATGGTCTGGGCGGTGGCGTTTGTGTGCGGCCCCAGCCTGGGGATGCTGATGTTCTCGACCAGCCGCCTCGGCTTGTGGCTCGCTTGCGGTGTGCTGGGAATCCTGGCTGCCGGAATCATATCAACCGGGAGGCGAGCCGCGGGCGCCATGGCCGGCGGGTTGTCGCGCCCGGGCAACGCGCCGGGTGCGGCAAATGTTTAAGGTCGGCGCTTCGCGAAGACGAGGATGTGCTGCCAGGGTAGTGCCTCGTCGGCGCGGACCCACTGCAGCGGCAGCGCGGACATTTCGGTCCGCACCTGGGCAGCGGACATTTTGTGCAACGGCTTTATCGGCACCGATGGATCCTCGGCGCGGAATTCGACGAACACGACCTGGCCGCCTGGTTTGAGGGCGCGACAAATGGCGCTCATCATTTCGTAAGGAAAATCGAATTCATGATAAACATCGACCAGCAGGGCCAAATCAACCGAGGCGGGCGCCAGGTGCGGGTCGGCCTCGCTCCCCAGCACCGGGAGTACGTTGGTCACACCGATTTGCGTCATGCGGTTCGTCAGCAGCTCAAGCATCTCGGGCTGAATATCGACGGCATAAACTTTGCCACGAGGCCCGACCTTGCGCGCCAAACGCCGGCTGTAAAAGCCGGTGCCACAACCAATATCCGCGACCGTTTCGCCGGGCTCCAAACGGAGTTCTTGGATGAGGTGTTCGCTGTTCTCTTCGCGGGCGCGCTCGGGCCGTTCGAGCCAATCGGCCGCTTCGTGGCCCATCACCTGCGCGATCTCGCGACCCAGGTAGAATTTGCCGATGCCATCGGGTGAATGCGCGCCGCGAACCTCGTAATGATTCGTTACGGCCAAGGTCTGCGGCGGCACCGCAACCTGTGCGGACACGTTCGATCGGTCCACAAAACAAACTAGCAGGACAGACAGCACTCCGGCAGCATTCTTAAGGCGTCGCAGGCGTTGCACGGGAGACCTTCGTCCGTCCGGTGAGAAATGGCAAGCGGCGCTGGCTTCAGAGCTTGTTACCGCGGCGATTTTTGCCAATGATCCCGGCCAGAATCAGCACGAAGGCAACCAGCCGGATCAGATAGATCGAGCCCTCAGTGCCCCCGGCAAAGACAAGCATGCCGATCCGTTCGATGCCCAACAGCAAAAACGCCGCCGCAAAAAACGCAAACAGCGGGTCGTGGGTTTTGCGCCAAAAACGCATGAAGAACACCGAGATGGCCCAGGCGCTGACCAGGATGGCCCCGGCTAACATGGCTTTAAGCATCGGCATGCAGCTCCTTTAAGTTGACTGGCGAATCAGGCCGTAAAGCAGCATCACCATCCCGGCCAGGGTTACGCCACTGCGAACGGCCGACAGGTCCACCTGTGGCAGCAGCACTAAGTCCACGAAAAGCAAGACGTTCGTCACCGCCAGGCACACGAAACACAACGTGCTCCAGAACAGCAACCCGCCCCGGGTGCGGGCGTACTGGCGCAGCAGCAAAAACGCGCAGCCAAAGCTGGTGAGCCCACACAGAATATAAACGACTTCGGCCATAGGATTTATTCCTTTCGCAACCTGAATGCATTCGCGAAATCCTTCACCGCATCCGTCGGCTGGCCATAAATGGCCTCCACCACTGCGACGCGGCGTTCGCGATATGCGGCAGCTAATTCCGCAACCGCCTGCGCCAACTCGGGAGTGTTGGGCGTAAACTCGTAAGTGCCATTGGTCCGGGCGACGAGCAACCCCGCGCGCGCGAAGGTCTCGAGGCATTGGCTGACAGATTTCTCGCTGCTCTGGATGATGCGGAACACCTCAGCCACGGTCCAAATTTTAGCCGGCTGCTTCTGGAACAGGCACAACATTTCCACCTGCTCGACTGAATGGATGAATCGAGCCATGAATTGCCGCAACGCAGGAGTTATTAAGCCGTTGGACACGAAAACTTCTCAATATCGCGCCACAGCGCCTTTAGTGGTGGTGGTGGCAGCCGTGCCGGCTGCCAGTGCGTGCGGCATCCTGCCGCATATTGTGCTTCATGGAGGCTGGAAACCCTCGGCCCCGGCAGCCTGGAAGCCCGCTCGCTGCAACTGCGGCGGCAGGTCGCAGTGAAGCCTGCTTGGATTATTTCGGAGGTCGCCTTGGTGCGGTATGGGGTGTTTCCCGTAGAGAGGAAGAACCCGGCCGAGGTTCAGGAACCCGGTGGTCGGCCGGCCATAGCCCTGCCGGCGAGCCAGCCGGTGGTCCAGGCAGACTGGAAATTGAATCCACCTGTCAGGCCATCGATATCGAGTAGTTCACCGCCAAAATAGAGCCCGGGGCAAACACGGCTCTCCATGGTTTTGAAATTGACCTCATTCAAGCGCACGCCACCACAGGTGACGAACTCGTCCTGGTTGAGTGTTTTGCCGGTCACCTGCAATGCAGTGCGAGTCAGTTGCTGGAGGAGACGATGGCGACTGGCACGGGACAGCCCGGCCCACCGAGTCTCGCGGGGAATACCGCAAGCCAGGACCAGAGCTTCCCAGAGCCGCTGGGCCAAGGGTGGCGGTGGGCTGTTGACGACGAGACGGGCGGGCTGTGCCGCTCCAAGGGAATGCATCAGCCCGGCCAAGGCTTGCTCGTTGAGGTGCGGAAGCCAATTGAGCTGAACTTCGAATTGATAATCCAGCGCATGCAGTGCCCGGGCGCCCCAGGCGGAGAGGGACAGAATAGCCGGGCCGCTCAGCCCCGCGTGGGTGAGCAGCACCGCCCCGGTTACGCGTAGCCTCAAGGCGGGCGAGGAAACTTTCACGGCCGGCACAGATATGCCCGCGAGCTCCCTAACCCAGGGTGCGGCAACATGGAACGTGAAAAGTGAAGGAACAGGCGGCTCGAGGGTGTGGCCCAGTGACACCGCCAGCCGGCCAGCCGCAGCCGCTCGGCAGCCACCAGTGGCCAGCATCAAAGAGTCACATTCGATAATTTCGGCATTGGCCAAGCTCAGCTCAAAACCGCCTCCCGGCCGACAGGCGGTGCGTTCGACGGCGCAGTTGGCGATGAGCTCGACCCTGGCCGCGCGCGCCGCGTGCAGCAGACAATCAATGATCGTTTGCGACGAATCAGTGACAGGAAACAGCCGCCCATCGGCCTCGGTTTTAAGCCGCACGCCGCGCGCTGCGAACCAGGCGATTGTATCGCGCGGCTGAAAGAGTTGAAAAGGGCCGAGCAGGACCGCGCCCCCACGGGGGTAATGCGCGCTTAGCTCGCGCGGATCAAAGCAGTCATGGGTGACGTTGCAGCGCCCGCCACCGGAGATGCTGACCTTGGCCAGGTAACGCGGGCCTTTTTCGAGCACGGTCACGGCCGCATCCGGGGCAGCTTCCGCGCAGGTAATAGCGGCGAACATGCCGGCAGCGCCCCCGCCCACGATGACCACACGCTTTTGGCCCATGAGACTCCAATCCTAATGTCCGGCGCGCAGCGCGGCTTCGAGCCGGCGGAGGTCTTTGGGCAAATCAGCGGTCCAGGTCATTCGTTGGCCGGGGTGATCGGGATGTTCCAGGCTCAGCACGGCAGCGTGCAGGGCTTGACGCGGGAAAAGCACCAGACGGGTGCCGCCGGCATTCAGCCGCCCTTCCGGGTGGTAAACGCGATCACCCACAAGCGGCAGTCCGGCATAGGCGGCCTGGGCGCGGATTTGGTGTTTGCGCCCGGTTTCGAGCCGAAGCCGCAATTTTGTGACGCAGCCTTTGTCGCCGGCCAAGGGGTACTCGGCCAACACCTTATAGTGGGTTATCGCTTCGCGAGCTTCGGAGGCGCCGGTTGGCGCCCGGGGCAGTACATGCTGGCGCAGCTCATCCTGGTTCAACTCCAACCATTGATGCCAGGTGCCCTGTTGGGCGGGGGCGCGGCCTTCGGCAAAGGCGACATATTCCCGCTTCATTGTGTGGGCCTGCAATTGGTTGATGAGGTGCTCGCGAGCGGCCGGGTTCAGCGCGAGGCAAAAGACGCCGCTGGTGTATTGGTCCAGACGATGGACGGGCAGGGGTTGGAGTTGGCGATAAGCCGGCGGAAGTGTGCGGCCGGCGATGCCGCTCTCACGCGCTTTTAAGCGGCCCGCCAAAAAGTCAGCCAGGATGCTCAGCGCCGAAAGGCCCGCATTGGGGGCGGGCACTGAGAGCAGGCCCGGCCCCTTATTGACGATCGCGAACGCGGCGTCGAGATAAACCACCGCGACGCGCGGATGGATTTGCCAGCCGGCGCCGCATTCAAGCGTGGTCGCTCGCCGGTCCAGTAACTGGAGCGCGTCTCCGGGCTCGGCGATCGGCTGGTGCGGCTTGCGCACAATAGCTCCGCGCACACTCACACGCCCGGCCAGTATCCATTGTTTGGCACGGGTTTTGGGCGTCTCGGGATACTGCTCTAATAGCCAATCCAGCAGAGGCCTGGTTTCGTTCTCGATAAGACCTCCGCGGCTAGTAGTAAAATCTCATCATGCGCGTTCAAAAGCTACTCTCTTTACCAACCCGCCACAACCCCGTTTCAAATACCCGCCGGCTCGATTTGACCTTTCCGCGTCGGTATGATAATCATACCCAATGACGACGAACATCGGACAACGTGGCCAGGTGGTGATTCCGAAGGCAATTCGGATCAGCCGGAACATCGAACCGGGGGATGATTTTGAAGTGCTGACCGACGAAGACGACCTCGACCTCATACTTTTGCGCCGAATCCGGCCGAAGGCGAACGCTGGGTTAGTCGAATGCCTCGCCGCCTGCCCGGTCAAGGGGCCGCTCGCCCGGTTGCCGCGAAGACGCGAGCCGATGCGCAAGATTCGCCTATGAACTACCTGGTGGATACCAATGTCCTGTGCGAACCGCGGCAAAATCGGCCTGAGCAGAAAGTCGTCCAATGGTTAAAGGACAACGAATCGAACCTATATACGAGCGCCTTGGTCATGGGTGAAATTCGTTACGGCATTGAATTCCTGCCGCCAAATAGGGCGAAACGCGAGGTCCTGCTGCGCTGGTATGAGCAACTTCTCGACATCATGGTTGGCCGCGTTCTTTCCGTAAACTCTCGCGTAGCGGAGGAATGGGCTAAATTGCAAGCGAAGGCCAAATCCAGAAGCCTTATCTTGCCGGCCGTGGGTAGTCTCCTGGCAGCTACGGCCTGTCGCTACCAATTAACGATCGCCACCGACAACGTGAACGATTTCAAAGCGGCCGGAGTCAAAATCTTCAATCCATTCGATTAATTAGGGACGGTTGTTTCCCCCGGTTAGCACAAACATCTTGCGTTGGCCTCCCGGCGCCTTTACCGATCGGACATGTTTTCGGAGCAAATCGAGCTGCGGGGGCACATCATTGATTCGCTCATCTTGCCCAAGGTGCTGGATGAGATTCTTACTTACGGCGGCAGTTTTAACATCCGCGAAATACGCATCGGCAAGCAACGGCACGACGCCAGCTATGCGTGCATCGATGTTTTTGGGCCGACGCCAGAATTGGTGGACGACATCGTGCGCCGATTGCGTCAACACGGCGCGGAAGTAGTCGAGCAAACGAATGTTCGTTTGGACGAAGCGCCGGCCGACGGCGTTTTTCCGCCCGATTTCTACGTTACCACAAACCAGCAGACGTTTGTGCATCTGGACGGGAAATGGATCGAGGTGCACCCCTCGACGATGGATTGCGGGATTGCCGTGGACCTGCAAACGCGGCAAGCGACTACCGTGAAGTTTTATCAGGTGCGCAAGGGCATGCTGCTGGCCGTGGGTCATCATGGGATTCGGGTGATGCCGGTGCAACGCGCGACGGACCGCCGCACGGTCTTCGAGTTCATGGCCAGCAGCGTATCGAGTGAGAAGCCGAAGAGCGCCGTCATTCGCGAGGTAGCGGCCGAGTTCCGCCTGGCGCGGGAAGCCGGCAGCAAGATTCTGGTTGTCGCCGGCCCGGCCGTGGTCCACACCGGCGCGGGCGAGCATTTCGAACGGCTGATTGAATGGGGTTATGTGAACCTGCTCTTCGCCGGTAATGCCTTGGCGGCCCATGATATCGAACACGCCTTGTTCGGCACTTCCTTGGGGGTCTATCTCGAGAAGGGCGCACTGGCCGATGAAGGCCACGAAAATCACGTCCGCGCCATTAATACCATTCGCGCCGCGGGTGGCATTAGCGAGGCCGTCAATAAAGGCATTCTGCGCTCCGGCATCATGCATCATTGCGTCAAGCACGGCGTGGAGTTTGTCCTGGCCGGTTCGATCCGCGACGATGGTCCCTTGCCGGAGGTGGTCACGGATGTGGTCGCGGCGCAAAAGCTGATGCGCTCGAAACTGGAGGGTGTCACGATTGCATTGATGATGGGGACCATGCTTCACTCGATTGCGGTGGGAAACCTCCTGCCGGCGAGTGTCAAAACCATCTGCGTGGATATCAATCCGTCAGTTGTCACCAAGCTCACGGACCGCGGGACGTTTCAAGCCGTCGGGCTGGTGACGGACATCGAACCGTTCCTGCGCGAGTTAACCGAGTTCCTGGGCCAGCCGAGTGCCGTGACCGCCCCGGGAACCACAGCGGAACCGCAGAATCCCCGCACGACGGTTCCAACGCGCTAAGGGCGCATGCGCAAGTTGCTCCTCTGCCCGCCGGACCATTACGGGATTGAGTACGAAATCAATCCGTGGATGAAGCGCTCGCAGGGGGCGGTGTTGCCAATGGCGCGGGCGCAATGGCAGGGACTCTATGATCAGCTTCGGGGCCTGGGTTGCCCGATCGAGTTGCTGACGCCGCAACCGCACTTGCCGGACATGGTATTCACCGCGAACGCCGGCCTGGTCGCGGGAAATAAATTTATCCGCAGCAATTTCCGGTATCCTGAGCGGCGCGGCGAAGAAGCGCATTTCGAAGAATGGTTTGCGGCGAAGAAGTACGAAATCGTGCGCCTGCCGGAGGGCATGTTTTTCGAGGGCGAAGGCGATGCGTTGTTCAGCGGTTCGACCCTTTTTTGCGGCTATCGATTCAGGTCGGATATCCGGTCACACCAATTTCTGGGGGAATTGCTGGAATGCCTGGTCGTTTCCGTCGAATTGGTTCAGGACCGCTTTTATCATCTCGACACTTGTTTCTGTCCACTGCCGGATGAGAGCGCGCTGTGGTTTCCGGATGCGTTCGACCGTTATGCGCAGCAGGCGATTCGCAAGCATGTGCGCCGGTTGATCGCCGTGACGCCGGAGGAGGCCGGGCATTTCGCCTGCAATGCGGTGATTTGGCAACGCGAAGTGGTGCTGCCCGAAGACTGCCCGTTATTATCGGCCGCTATGAGCGAATCAGGTTTTAACCCGCACCCGCTGCCGATGACCGAATTTCTCAAGGCCGGCGGGGCATGTAAATGCCTGACGCTTCTTATGCCGCAAAAGGAGTGAACCGAACCGGCCGGAGCGCGGACTTTAGTCCGCAGCAACGCACGAAGGAGCAGCGCGCTACTACCTTAACCACGCCACATTCAGTTCAAATGCTGCTGCGGACTGGCTAAAAGTCCGCGCTCCGCGCCTGTGCGAATGGTTGCTCCGCTTCGGTTCGTATCAGGGACCCGAGAGTGTGCGTTGCGGCATGCCTGGGGGTAAGGCGCTGCGCGGGACGTGAATGGAGTCGCCTGGCTGAAGGTTATTGAAATTCACGTTCGGGTTAGCCGCCAGGATCGCGCTCTCCGGCACGCCATAAATCATCGCAATGGTAGCCGGCGTATCTCCAGGGCGCAGGGTGTAGGTCGGCTGGGAGGGAAATTGGGGCGGGAGCGGTGGCTCCGGCGGCAACTGCTGCCCGGTGGCGATGGCATTGGCGCGAAGTTGGTCCAATTCCATTTGCTTCAGCTCAATCGCTTTCTGCTGGTCTGTCAGGTTGGTGTTGGATTGGATGGATTGCTGGGTTGCCGCCGCCGCCAGATTAATCTGATATAAGCTCTTGGCGGCCTCCGGGGTGCCCGCCTGGTCCGCCTGGGCGACGGCATCACGATAGAGCGGGTCCTGTAACAATTGGTATTCCTGATAACGCTGCGGGCCCAAGGCAGTTTTGATGGCGAGTTCCTTCTGCTGTTCGAGTTGTTGGCGGGTTAAGGCCACCGACGGATCATTGCTGTCGCCAAGCGCATCAATCTGATTCTGCAGCGCGTCAGTGCCCCGGAAAATCGCGCGGAACTCTTCGGGAGTGGCGTTAAAATACTGAAGTTGACCGAATTCAGCGCGCAGGTCGTTCGCGTATTGAGAATAGCGCAGGAGATATTCTTCCAATTGTCCCGGGGAAAGCACGCCGGCCAACTCGTTGCGAGTTTGGTCGCGGATTTTAGCCAATTCCGCCGGATCGACCGGTTTGCCGGCCTGTCGTTGCGCATCAAGATAAGCCTGCAGCCGCGCTTCGGAGCGCGCGTTGATATCCTGGATGGTCTGCTTGGTATCGGCGGGCAGGCTGCCGAGCACCGGGCCGTCCAGCACAATGCCGGGATGGGAGGGCCGCGGCAGGCTGGCCAGGTCGCCGCTTTCCCAATTGGTGCCGAGCAGGCGGGTCAACAGCGCGTGCCGCTCGTCATCGAGTTTGCGGGTCGTGTCTTCCGCAATCTGCATGACGTTGGTATCCGGTTCACTCCGCCACCATTGTTGTTCCGGAGTGACGAGTTCGGTGGCCAGTTTTCGCGCATAGAGCGCATTGACGTCGGCGATGATGATGTCGCGTATGGTTTGCTCCGGACAACCAATCCCGCGCAGGTTGCCGATGTAAGTGGGGTAATCCGGCGACTCGACTTCCTGCCAGGTGAAGAACTGGCGGCGCAGAACAATATTGGTGCGCGTGGTGACGGAGCCGGTGGGGTTTACCGCCGCAAGGCCGGACCGGTGGTAGGCAGAAAACGGAGGAACAGCGGCCCACCAGAGGACGCCTAAGAGAACATTCACCCCCAGCGAAATCGAGGCCGTCAACCGCCAGCGCATATACTTATTTAGCCGGATTTTCTCATTACCGCAAATCCAAAATGGGGAGCGCGGACTTCGGGTTTGTAATTCTGCCCTCCCCCATTACTCTCTGGCCCGCATGAAACGAAGCGCTTACGCCCGCGCCGGCGTGGACATTAACCTGGGCAATAAAGTTAAAGCGACCTTGCCCGAATTGCTCCGCGCGACGCATCGGCCTGAGGTGCTTGGCAAGGTGGGCGGTTTCGGCGGGTTATTCGCGTTGCCGCCAGGCAAATACCGCGAGCCGGTGCTGGTTTCGAGTGTCGATGGCGTTGGCACAAAGCTCAAGCTGGCCTTTGCGATGGACCGGCACGACACTATCGGCCAGGACCTCGTCAACCACTGCGTCAATGACATCGCCGTGCTCGGCGCCGAGCCGCTCTTTTTCCTGGATTACCTCGGCACCGGCAAACTCGAGCCGCGCGTCTTTGCCGATATTATCCGCGGCTTCGCCACCGCCTGTGCCCAGAACCGCTGCGCCCTCATCGGCGGTGAGACCGCCCAAATGCCCGGCTTTTACCGCCCGGGGGAATACGATGTCAGCGGCACGATTGTCGGCGTGGTTGAAAAATCCAAACTGCTCGACGGGCGGCAGGTGCGGCCCGGGGACGCAGTGCTCGGCCTGGCCTCGAGCGGGCTGCACACCAACGGCTACTCATTGGCCCGCAAAATCTTTTTCGACCGGATGAAGCTCAAGCCCGCTAGCCGCCTGCCGGAACTGGCGCGACCCCTGGGAGAGGAATTACTCCAGGTGCACCGCAGCTATAGCCCGCTGATTCAAACTCTGTTAAAAAAGTTTAACGCCGCTTCTGATAAGCCAAAGACGGCCCGGAAACCTTCGCTTATTATTAAGGCGCTGGCACATATTACGGGCGGCGGATTTGTGGATAATATCCCGCGCGTGCTGCCGGACCGCTGCGACGTGCTCATTAGGAAAAGCTCGTGGCAAATCCCGACTATCTTTCAACTGCTGCGAAAGCATGGGCGCCTCGACGAAGCCGAGCTTTATCAGGTGTTCAACATGGGGATTGGCATGGTGCTGGTGGTGAGCGCCGAAAGCGCCGACGCCGTTTTGAAAGCGGTTCAGCGCCAGGGACACACCGGTTGGCGCATTGGTGAAGTGGCGTCGGGAACCGGCAAGGTGCGGCTGGTCTGAGCGGTGGGCGCGTGTCCCCAGAACTGGTGACTGGCACCTTGGAGCAAGCAGGGTAGTCTGGTTGCCGTTGACGATGCAAAAACGCAGTAATCAGACCGTGTGTGGCTGATAGGCGCAAATCTGCGGCGCCGCATTTGACGACGATTTAGTGCTGGTTCTCCAGTAGAATGTGCTTTAAGGCCGGGTCAAAAGCCCGGCCTTCTTGTTGTGCGGGTTAAGCGGGTGCAGCGGGCCTGGGCAGACGCACCGAAAACTCCGAGCCCTCCCCCACCCGGCTGGTAACGGTCGTTTTACCCCCATGCGCCTCGACCACCGCCCGGACCAGGCTTAGCCCCAGGCCCAGGCCCCGTTGCGAACGGCTCTTGTCCCCGCGATATAACCGCGCCCAGATTTTATCGAGCTCCTCGGGCGGAATTCCCATGCCGGTGTCGCGAAAACTCACCAACGCCTCGGCCGGTTGACAGCGAACCGCAACCGCCACGCTGCCGCCTTCGGGTGTATATTTCACCGCGTTATCCAAGAGGTTGGCCAGCACTTGCCGCATCCGGGTGCTATCGACAGAGGCTTCACAAGGCTCGGGCAACTCGGTGGAAATGGTCATCTTTTTTTCTTCTGCGACATATTCATAGAGCTCGACGACTTCGCGGACGAGCTGGCAGAGGTCCACCCTTTCGCGCTGCAGCCTCATCATACCCGCCTCGGCTTCGGTGATGTCCATCAGCGTATCGAGCATCTTGAGCACGCGCTCGGATTCCTCGACGCAATCGGCCAGCGCCTCGCGGCTGGCCGCCGGGTCCTGCGGCTCGGATTGGAGCGCCAGCTCGGCGGTGCCGCGCAACCGCGCCAGGGGCGTGCGCAGGTCATGCGCGACGTTGTCGAGCGATTCGCGCATGGCCCGGATCAGCGCCTGGTTTTTATCCAGCAGCGTGTTGAACAGGCGCACCAATTCGTCGAGCTCGTCATCGGAACGGCGCATCGGCACGCGGGCATCCAGTTGGCCGGTGCGAATGAGCGAGCGGGCGGTGGTGACAATTTGCCGGACGGGTTGGAGTGCGCGATGGGCCAAAAATGCGCCGGCAATAAAGCTGAGCACCACGGTCAAGCTGCCGATGGCGGCAAAACTGCTGCGGACAGGATTGAGCAGCGCCTCGCGGCTGTTGGTGGTGCGGCCGATCTGTAAAACCGAGCCGTCGGGAAATTCAGCCTGAGCGCGGATGAGATCGCGCTCAGCGTTGAGCGGGATGCGGACAAACGGCACGCGAAACCCTTCCCAGCCCGGCACGTCGCGAAAGGCGACCCAATCCTGCGGCGCGCTGATGATGACCGAGAGGTGCGTGAAGCCGTTGGCGACGCGCACGAGCATAGACCGTTGCACCTGGTCGGGCTGGTTGTGCACCCAATCGCGCAGCGCGCTGGTCCCCCCTGCGGCATAAACGGACGCGGCTTCCTTCAGCTCGGCTTCGAGCACCTCACGGTCTTTGCTGCCGATAGCGGCGGCCAATAAGTAATAGGCCAGTGAAAAGAGCGCGGCGTTGCTGACTACGAACACCAGCGCATACCAAAGGCTGAGCCGCAGGCCGATGCTCCGGCGAAGCCGGCTAAGCAGGCCGGAGAACATAGCCCACTCCGCGGACGGTGTGCAGCATGGCCTTGTCGCGGTCCACTTTGCTGCGCAACCGGTGTACCAGCACGTCCACAACATTGGTTTGCGGATCGAAACTGTAATCAAAGATGTGTTCCAGGATCATCGTTTTGGTCACGGGGCGGTTGGCGTGCCGCATCAAGTACTCCAGCAGGGCAAACTCGCGCGGTTGCAGTTCGATTTGTTCCCCGCCGCGCTGCACGTGGCGGCTAAGCAGGTCCAGTGTCAGGTCGCCGACGACCAGGCGCGTCGGCTCGGGCGTTTGGGTCGCGCGCCGAATCAGTGCCTGCACCCGCGCCAGCAATTCCGAAAAGGCGAATGGTTTGGTGAGGTAATCGTCGCCCCCGGCCTGGAGTCCGCGCACGCGATCATCGACCGAGGCCTTCGCACTGAGGATTAGCACCGGCGTGCGCATCTGCTCGGCCCGGAGTTGCTGAATCAATTTCAATCCATCCAGCTTCGGCAGCATTAAATCCACCACCAGCACGTCATAAGGAATCGTCTGCGCACGGGCCAGGCCGTCTTCGCCCTCTTCGGCATGGTCCACGGCGTAACCGCTCTGCTTCAGTCCATTCACAACGAAAGAAGCGATTTTTTTGTCATCTTCGACGACCAGGATCCGCATGGCGGGTGAGAGGATAGGTTAAGGTATGCCGCACCCGCAAGCCGCCGGAAAAGCAAACCCTCTCGCGCCGCAATGCGAAGGGCGCGAGAGGGTCACTGGAGCGGGTTGCCCTCACTCAACCCGCATGGCTTTCGTCAACCACGACAAAGCGGCTGCCGCCGTCGCGCCACACGCGCAATAACGTGGTCTTGTCGGTGGTGTTCTCAGTCAGCTTCACCGCTTGATCGGCGTTTTGGACAGGCTTGCGATTGATTTCCTGGATAACATCCCCGGGCCGCAGACCGGCTTGGGCCGCTGCCGAGCTGGGATCCACCTCTGTGACCACCACCCCTTTAAGGGAGTTGGGCACATCAAGCTGCTGCCGAGCGCCACCGTCCAGGTCTCCGACAGTGACACCATTCAAAGTGCCATTATCGCTGGCGCTGGGCTGATCGTTGCTGGCCAACTGTTCGGTGCCGGGCAAGCCCTTCACCGTCACGTCCAGGGTGTGAGTTTTGCCGTCGCGCAGAACCTTCACCGGGACGGTTTCCCCGGGGTGGACTTCGGCGACTTCGAGCTTCAGATGACGGCTGTCAGTCACCTTCCGGCCGTTGAAGTCGAGGATAACGTCGCCGGTTTTGAATCCGGCCTTTTCAGCAGGACTGTGCGGGGTGACGTCGCTGACGAGGGCGCCTTCGGTTTGGTTAATATCGAATTGCTTGGCCAAGGCGGGATTGAGGTCCTGGATCATCACGCCTAGATAACCACGGGTGACATGGCCGTATTTGACGAGGCTGTCCATGACATTGCGCGCGAGGTTCGAAGGGATCGCGAACCCGATGCCCTGGTTGCCGCCGCTGCGGCTGAGGATGGCGGTGTTAATGCCGATCAGCCGGCCCTCGGCGTCCACGAGCGCGCCGCCCGAGTTGCCGGGGTTAATCGCCGCATCCGTCTGGATGAAATCCTCGTAATCCAGCCCGAGCCCGCCGGCGCGGCCGGTGGCGCTGACAATGCCAGTGGTCACGGTTTGGCCAATGCCGAACGGATTGCCCACGGCCAGCACCACGTCCCCTACCTCCACTTTATCGCTGTCGGCCATCGGCACCAACGGCAGGTGACTGGCATCGATTCGGATCACGGCGATGTCGCTCTTGGGGTCGCGGCCGATAACCTTGGCAGTAAATTCACGCCCATCCTGCAGCGCGACTTTCACTTGGTCAGCGCCATCGACCACATGGTTGTTGGTCAGGATGTACCCATCTTTGGTGACAATCACGCCCGAGCCGATACCTTCCTGGGCCGGCACCTGCATCCGCTGCTGGGTTCGCCCGGGGAATTGATTGCCAAACTGATCACCGAAGAATTGGCGGAAGAAATCATCAACGCCCGGGCCGCCCCCGTTGTAGGACATGGTTCGGGCCTTGGTGATGCTATAGACCTTCACGACTCCGGGTGCGACTTTTTTGACGATGGGTGCGAAGCTTTCGTGGCCACCGACCTCGCGCGCAATGGGTTTTTCATCCACGGTGGGTGGAGTGAAGGCTTCGGGTTTGGGCCGTTCCGTAAAGGCGACGGCTGAGCCGCCGAGCACCACTGCGCCTGCCAGCGCGAGCACCGTCAGCCGGTTATTTAAAGGTCTTAATAGATTTTTCATACGTGCGTCCATTGAATCGTTGTTTTGTTGCACCGTTACTCAGTGTTCTGGATTAATAGACCTCACCCCGATGACAAGAAGCTTTCAGCAGGATTACAGATTTGAAAGCCGCGGAGGAGCACTTGGCGTGGCTCAATCCTTCAGCAAAGCGCTGGCCAAGAGCGGCAGACGGACCGCAGCGCTCAGGCAACCGCGTGATTTCCTTTGTCAGGTCTGGTGAAAGAAGGAGGTATTGCGTCCGGCGATGAGGCCGGTAACCTGGGTGAGCGCATCCACCAATTCATTGACGCGTGGCGGCTTGCTCAGGACCACATCGACTTTCGCGACGGATTCGCCGCGCTCCTCGAGCATTGTGCCCCAGCCGGTCAGCATGATCACCGGGGTCTGCGGCGACTCTTGCTTCACTTTTTCGGCGACTTCGCGGCCATTGATTTCCGGCATGCCCAAATCCGTGATCACCACGTCATAGGGCTCACCCCGGGCACGCGCCTGGGAGAAGAGGTCCAGCCCGGCGCGGCCGCCGTCGGCAGTCTGGACGTGGTGATGATGAAATTCCAGAATCTCTTTGAGCAACTCGCGCAGGAGGGGTTCGTCATCGACACACAAGACTCGTAGCGCAGCCGGGTTTTGCGAGCGGGTGGGGGAAACCGGTTGATGCAGCGTAGGAGGCTCGCGGACTGGGAAGATCAGGCGGATAGTCGTGCCTTTGCTCAATTCGCTTTGAACCTCGATCTGACCTTCATGCCGCTCCATCGCGCCATAGACCATTGCCAGGCCCAAACCGGAGCCACCTCGCTCCCGCTTGGTCGAGAAGAACGGTTCCAGGCAGCGCTGGCGAGTGTTTTCGTCCATGCCGATGCCGTTATCGACCACCTCGATGATCAGGTGAGTGGCGGGTGCGTCGGACTTTCTGCCGGGGGAGTTGAGGGCGCGGGCGGACAGTTTGATCCAGCCGCCATTGGGCAAGGCGTCCACCGCGTTGAGGACGACGTTGGTCAGCGCTTCGCGCACTTCGGATTCGTTGCAGTAGAGCTCGGGCAACGGGTCGTCGAACCGGGTTTGCACCTGGATGCCGCTGCCGCGTCCCTGGGGGATGGCTTGCCAGCACGGGCTGGTTAACTCGATTACCTGCTGGAGCAGCCGGCTGACGGGCACGAGGCGCAACTCGTCTTTGTGCTCGCGGCGCCGGTAAAACTCGCTCATGCGCGTGACGATTTGCGCGATGTCCTCAGCCGAGGTGCGAATGTGCTCGAGATTTTTGCGTGAGGTGGCCGCTAATTGCGTTTCCTTGAGCAGCAGCATTTCCGAAAAGGCCATGATCGGCGAGAGCGCATTGTTGATATCGTGGGCAATGCCGCTGGCCATCTGGCCCAGCGCCCGCAACCGTTCCTGCTGCACCACCGATTGCTGCGTCTGGCGCAATTCTTCATAAGCGCTTTGCAGCTCCTTCCGCGAATGCGCCTGCTCGAAGAGGCTGCGGCAGCGTTCCTCGACCGACAGCACCCGAAGCTGGAGTTCGCGTTTTTCCGAACTGACGGTCTCGACTTCGTGGCGGACTTGTTCGTTGATGTGCCGGGCTTCTTCAAGCACCAGCACGATCATGCTGACGGCAATAAACAACTGCAGCACCGCCGAGACGAGGAACCCCGCGTTGAACAAGGTGTGGAACTTTTGCGTGAAGGGATAGGTCATCAGGTAAATGCCCCAAAGGACGAATCCGAGAAACAACATGCCCACCGCGACGAATTGGCGATGCTGTCGCAAGCGATAGAAACTCACGCCGGAAAACATGCTCGCCAAACCGATCAGACAGAAGATCGGCATTTGAATATAGAATGTGTCCGCAACCAGTGTGCGGCCAACGAAGCTCCACGTTAGCAGAAACGCCATGAACAATCCGAACAGGGTTTGCCGCGCTTGCATTTCCAGGAACGTCAAGCTTCCCCAAAGCAGGAATACCGCTGATAACGAGACGCACCATTGGCGCAGCACTATGACAAACGATCTTGGCCCCGCCTCGGGCGCCATAATACCTATCGTCAGCCACAGCGCGTAAAACAGCCACGCCGCTGTCCAGATGGTGAAATAATACCGTTTGGTGTAGCGATTGAGGTAATAGAAGAGCCCGACCAGGACCCAAACGCTCAAGAGTGAGACAATCAGCGCCGCCCGCAGGTACTCCCGCGGGAACACGATATCAAAGCCATGGACCATGTTCATAGGTTCGATCGCCGCGCAGGCGGCGCCTCGTCCTGACTTCGATCTTCCCGATGTGCTTGGCTCATGGCTATTTAGCGTCGCAGAACAGGGGGCGTTTCCTTCTCCATCACACCCCACTAGCCACTTGCCGGGCTATCTTGGCCGGCAAAACTCCAGGCCTGGTTCCGAACAGAACTGATATAGCAAGCCGCGAGCCAATTTCACCGAACAGATCCCCTTTAGTACAAGCAGACCGGGTGGGTGTTCCTTTTCCCTCCCCTTTCATTCCAATATTCCGGTGTACCGTATCCCGCCTTTGGCAGGCGTGCCAAGGGGTAGCCGCACGCACTGCGGATACAGCTCTACCAGGGAGGGAACAGGTGGAATGGCCCTTGCCCGGCCTTAGCCTGTTGACCTTTGGCGAGGATATCCTCACGGCTCAGGTCCTTCAGAAGGGAGAAGCCATTCTCCAACTGCTCGTCCAAAACCACGGCAATTTCGGAAAACGGCAGCTTATCGAGCAGGTGAAAAATCACGGAAGGGCAGCTAGCTGGCAGTGGAGCGGCAGTGGGCATCCTGGCTAATCGCGGAGAAACGTTCCCAGGAAACAGCAGTGACGCCATGGCACAGAGTGACCAGGGCATCCCGGGGTAAAAACCGCGCTCCAACAGCGCCACAAAAGTGATGTCCATGGCCAGTACCAGTTGCCGGTGAATTCCGCTGTAGGCCGTTGCCCGGCGATTTGGCCAGAGTTGGTCATCGGCAACAAAAGAGTATTGCCGTCGCTCGCAAAACGCTTTGAAAACCGAGTCTAATTCCGCAAGTCGCCTGGCAACACTCTGGACTTTTACCCTGGCCGCCAGGGAAATCGAAGTGACGGGTTTTCGGTGAACGGGAGGCAAGCTTACGCTTTTGGGGCTCAGCAAAGGATCGCTGGTCCGGAGTTCCTCGGCACAACCGAGGCAGAAGTGGCGTTCGACCATCTCCAACGCCGGGTAGGGGATGTTTGCCAGGTGAACTGTCGCCTGATTCGTGTGGCAAGTTTGGCAAAGCATACTGAGATTGGTTGCACGCCCAAGGGAGCACCTGCGCCGCCGGGGTGGTCAACAATGTGAAGTTATACCCTCACGGCGGAACCGCAACCTCGGAGAAAAGATCACCGGACCACGCCCCATCGCACGGCACATGCCGAAGAGAGGGGCGCTATTTCAGTTTTTTCACGAGCACCTTGGAGTTGCGGCCGCTCTGGTCGTATTTTTCGCGGCGAGCAGGCGGCAGGTCCTCAGGTGAGCCTTCCGTGAAACCGCCCTTGGATTGAAAGTAAGTAAAAGCCTGGGTCGAGAGAGTAATGAGCTCGTTGAGGCCGGCTTCGCGGGCTTTGGTTTCGGCGAACTGGAGGAGCTTGCGCCCGATGCCGTGGTTTTCGTGCGCCGGGCTGACGTACAGGCAGGCCAGTTCGCCTTTGGCGTGGTCCGGGAACATGTGCAGCGCGGCGCAGGCAACGGGATTCTTGTCGATCTCGAAGATGAAGTAATCCGCGAGTTGCTTCTCGATACTGGAGCGAGTGCGCTTCACCAGCTCTTCGGTTTCGACCGACGCCTTGGTCAGGTTAAGAATGCTGCGGATGTCTTTCTTGAGTGCGCGGCGGATTTGCTGGAATTCGTTGCCGTAAATGAGCGTGCCGACGCCCTCGTTAGTGAATACTTCCGCGAGGAGTCCTTCCTCCAGGGCGCCGTTGATGACATGCACGCGCGGCACGCCGGCCTTGCAAGCGGCCACCGCATGAATCGCTTTGGAAACCATGGCCGGATGCACTTCCTCTTTTTGCACGGCCAGAACGGATTCAAGATCGGCCACCGGCATCTGGCGAATCACGCGTTGGCGGACAAGGATGCCGTCATGCGTCGTGATGAACATAAGCTTGGTCGCATGCAACGCCTCGGCCACAGCGACCGCAATGCTGTCGGAGTTGACGCGGTAGGTCCGGCCATCACCATCGAAGCCGAGCGGCGGCAAGACCGGGATGATGCCGTTGTCGAGCAAGCGTTGGCACAACTCGATATCGACGCGCTCGACCTTGCCGGTCCAGAGATGGTCCACGCCGTGGATGATGCCCATGGGCGAGGCGATGATGGCGTTGGTCGAGGCGGCGCGCAGATCGTTGGCCGAGAGCGCCTCGAGAATCTCATGTGTGAGGCGGTTGGCGGCGGTGAGGGACAGTTTGAGTGTCGGCTCATCGGTCACGCCGCTGCCGTCGAGATTGGACGGGGTAGTGCCTTCATCGCTGGCGAGGCTCTGGATTTGGGCCGAGGCGCCATGAACCAGTACAAGGCGAATATTGAGCGAGCGCAACACGGCGATGTCCATCGCGATATTGCCAAAATTCTCATGCGTGATGATCGCCCCATCGAGACTGATGACGAAGATCTTCTCCCGGAATTGCGGGATGTACTGCAGTATGCCGCGCAGGTCGGTAACTTTCATTGAGGGCTCTCCAGCACGGCTTGCAAGGTTTCGAGGCAACGGCGGTTCTGGGCCGGCGTGCCCACCGAGATGCGCAACCACTCGGGTAACTGATAGCTCGCCATCGGGCGGGCGATAATCCCACGCCGCTGTAGTTCCTCAAACACCCGCTGACCATCGCCCACGCGGACGAGAATGAAATTGGCCGCGGAGGGGATAAACTCGAGCTTCAATTTCCGAAAAGCCCATTCGTACAATTTCAGCCCGCGGGCATTGTTGCGCCGGGTCTTTTCCACATGCGCGGAATCATCCAGCGCAGCCAGCGCTGCGGTTTGAGCGACCGAATTGATGTTGAAGGGCTGACGCACCTTGTCCAACTCGGCAATCAGTTCCGGATGGCCCAGACCGTAGCCCAAACGCAAGCCAGCGAGGCCATAGATTTTCGAAAAGGTCCGCATGAGCAGCAGATTCGGTTTGGCGCCGGCGCGCAACTCCGGCAGCAAATCCAGCGGTTCTTTGAGGAATTCCACGTAGGCCTCGTCCAACGCAATCACCACCGAGGTTGGCACGGCCTCGATGAAGCGCCGCAATACCTCGGCAGGAATGGATGTGCCGGTGGGGTTGTTTGGGTTAGCGACAAAAACGATGCGGGTGCGGCCGGTAATCGCTGCGAGCATCGCATCCAAATCGTGGCCGTAATTCCGGGCCGGCACAGTCACTAACCGCGCGCCGAACAAAGCCGTCACGATCGGGTACACCGCGAAACAGTACTGGGAGACCACGACTTCGGGATCGGAGGACACGGTTGTGGCCGTGAGGCCCTGGGCTTCGTAACCGGGCTGGCCCGTCGCGGCGTGGGCGAATTCGGCAAGAGGCTCCGGGGGCGGCTGGGCACGGCGCGGTAGCAACACATGCCCAAGCAACTCGATGACTTCATTGGACCCGTTGCCCAGAATA
Organism: Verrucomicrobiia bacterium; assembly: GCA_035934555.1. Lineage (GTDB taxonomy): Bacteria > Verrucomicrobiota > Verrucomicrobiia > Limisphaerales > UBA8199 > DASYXT01. Next base: position 34,352 of record DASYXT010000084.1, read on the forward strand.
AGCTGCGAGGTGGTTAATCCCAGCCGGGAAGCGAGCTTCTGTTTCAGGTAATAGGCGCTGCCATCCGGGTAGAGGTTCACTTGCGCCAGGGAGCGGCGCATGGCCGCCATCGCCAGCCGTGACGGCCCGAGCGGATTCTCGTTCGATGCCAGCTTAATTATGTCCTCGGCGGCCAACCCCAACTCGCGGGCCACTTCCTCGATGGGCCGTCCGGGCTGATATACCGGCAGGGTTTTGAGCGCCGGGTTGACGGGAAACGGAAGACTCATGGCTCTTCAGGGTTTTTCTGAGCAGCTTCACGATGACAGTGCCGATAACGCATGGCGTGTTAACTAGCCGAGCGGTGTGCAAAGCGCAACTCTTGCTTCGTCGAGCGTGAGTGGAACCGAACGTGCTACGCCGTTAGGGGCCAGCTTCCTTTAGGATGACGAAATGGGCCATGTGGTCGGTGAGCAGGTTCAGCAAGACGCCGCGTTGGAGATCGGTCCCTTTGATGAGATTGCGGTACTGCTTAGCTGAGGTCACATCATGCTGGTCAACGGAAGTGATCACGTCACCCGCTTTGAGTCCCTGGCGCGCGGCTGGCGAGTCGGCTTCCACCCCGGCCACCAGCACACCGCCGGGCTGCCGCACATCAAAACGGGCCCGCAGGTCGGAAGTCAACTCCTGCACGGAGATGCCCAGGTTGCCACGCTCGGTCTCTTTAGGTTCCGGTGCTTGTACCTGGGCCAGCACCCCCGACGAGGGATCGCTCTCTTCGGGTACGACTTTGACCGAGAGGTTCTTGCCCCCTCGGAATACATCCAGCAGCAGTGGTTGGCCAATGGGCTTGGTTCGAACTACCGTCCGCAATTCTTGCGGCGTGGCGACCGGTTCACCCGCCACGCGGCAAATGACGTCGGTGGGCCGCAATTGGGATTGCGCCGCAGGTCCGTCGGCGATGATTTGGACCACCACCACTCCGTCATGGATTTCCTTGAACCTTGCCTGCAGCTCAGGCAAATCGCGCAACGCTCGTATGCCCAAACCAAGCCAGGGCCGTGGGAATTTCCCACGGGCGATCAGTTGGTCGGCAACCTCGCGCGCGAGGTTGCTCGGGACGGCAAAGCCGATGCCGGTGTGCAGGCCGCGAATCAGTGTGTTCACACCGATCAGCTCTCCTTCGATGTTAACCAGGGGCCCGCCGCTATTACCGGGGTTGATCAGCGCGTCGGTCTGGATGAAGTCCTGGTCCATGGTCGCGCCTTCGGAAGTCTCGATTATATTCGAGCGGCCCTTAGCGCTGATGTGGCCCACGGTGACGCTGTAATCGAGGCTGAACGGCGCGCCAATCGCCAAAGCAAACTCTCCGACCCGGGCCCGGTCGGAATCGCCGAACGAGCACACCGGCAGGCCCTGCGCATCAATCTTCAGAACCGCAATATCCGAGGGCACGTCCACGCCGCGAATCGCAGCCTTGAAAGTCCGTCCATCCCTGAGTTTCACGTTTATTTTCTCGGCATCTTTCACCACATGCACGTTGGTGAGGATGTAACCGTCCGAACGCACAATAACGCCCGACCCTTCCGCCTGGGTGAATTCCGGATGGTGCCGGCGCAATTGCTCGTGAAATTGGCGCAAGAACCCCGGCGGCAATTCGTCAAACGCACCGTCGTTTTCGTCCGCGTCGGCGGCGGCTTCGGGCCTTTGGATGACGCTGATGACCACGACGGTCGGCGAAACTCTCTCTGCCACAGAAGCAAAAGCATCATTAAGTTGTTTCGCCAAATCCAGACCGGCAGCGGGTTGAGCTGCCGCTAAAACAGGCGTGGCCGCCGTGAGTGTAGCGCAGCCGAGCGCAAGAAAGAGAATCAGTTTTGGATTCCCGTGGTACTTCATCGTAGGCGCAACATAAACTGGTTTGTCAAATCATGCCAGTGCGGTGACTCGGGCGGAGCGCGGACTTTCGCTTTAGTCCGCAGCAACATACTCAGTTATGTCCGCAGCAGATCCAGGTCCCGCTGTGGACTAAAGCTAAAGTCCACGCTCCGGCCGCTGTCGCTGAACCAATGTCCGCGGTCCGTTCGATAAGTATTGACATTTCTGAGCAATGAGCGCAAACGAAGCGCTTATGGTGGCTGCGATTTCAGACAGCTTCTATGCGCAGGCGCGGGTTCAGTGTGGGGCGGTGCTGCGTCTGCGCGACGAGCAGGATTCGCCCCCGGAACGGCTCTTGCAGGCGATTTGGCAACACCAGCGTCTGCTGCGGGATCGGCTGCAAACGATCGAAGGGGTGCCTGTCCGCGTCCTGCACCCCGGGTTCCTGAATTTGGAAGGTGGGCCCGATTTCCACTCGGCGGTGGTGAAAGTGGGCGATGCACCGCCCCGAACCGGTGATGTAGAAGTGGACCTGCGTTCGAGCGGCTGGCACGCACATGGCCACGACCGCAACCCGGCGTTTAAGAATGTGATGCTCCATGTGATCTGGGAAAGCGAACACCCGTCTCCCGGAGCGCCGCCGTTGATGCTGTTGCGCCAGGTGCTCGACGCGCCTCTGGGCGAGCTCAGTCTCTGGCTGGGAGGTGATGCGGCGCAGAGCTTCCCCGAGCCGCTCCGTGGGGCATGTTGCGCGCTATTGTGCGGGCTTCCCGCGGGACGATTACAGGAGTTGCTGCGCCAGGCGGCCGGCGTGCGTCTGCGCAGCAAGGCCTCGCAATTTCATGCCCGCGCGCGGCAAGTCGGTTGGGACCAGGCGCTGTGGGAGGGATTGTTCCGGGCGCTGGGTTACAAGCACAATGTGTGGCCCATGCAACGGCTGGCCGAATTGCGTCCGGTATGGGCAGCCGACTTGCCCTCACCACCCGATACAGCAGATGCGAGCTTCCGTCTATCCTTGCAGAGCCGCCTCTTCGGGCTCAGCGGCCTTTTACCGGCTGAGTTGACCCCGGCCCAGGTGCGAGCCGATGGGTACCTGCGTCAGGTTTGGGATCACTGGTGGCGAGTGCGCGATGCGCTCGCCGAACTCATCCTGCCGGCGGGCATATGGCGGTTGCACGGGCTGCGCCCGGCCAATCATCCGCATCGGCGGCTGGCGCTGGCCGCCGATTGGCTGCTGGCAAGCGACCTGCCGGTGCGGCTGGAACGCTGGTGCGCGGGTGAGTTGGCCAAACGCGCCTTCCCCGCTTCACTGCTCAGCCAATTACAGGGCAAACCGGACGAATTCTGGTCCTGGCACTGGACACTGCGTTCGCCGCGACTGAACAAACCGCAGCCCTTGCTCGGGGAAACGCGGGTGACGGACTTAGCGGTCAACGTGGTGTTGCCCTGGCTCTGGGCCCGGGCCGAAGAAGCCGGAAATTCGAGGGTGCGTGAAGCTATCGAGCAGAGGTATTTCGATTGGCCGCCCGCGCAGGATAATTCGGTGCTGCGCCTGGCTCGGCAACGACTGTTGGGCGGCGCAGCCCGTCGCGTGTTGCCTACGGCGGCGGCGCAACAGGGGTTGCTGCAACTCGCGCGCGATTTCTGCGACCATTCCAACTCGCTCTGTGACGCCTGCAAATTCCCCGAAGTAGTTGAGCAATTTGCAGCGGGTCAAGCCCCGTAGAGGCAGGAGCAGAAACGGCGCAAGTGGAGTGGCGCAGACTGCGCCAGCCGCGACCTTCGCCTACTGCTTCACTTCCAACGTCGCGAAGGGATTGTTGGCAAAGCCGCCGGTGGGCTTTTCCTCTTCAACGCGAGGAGGGCGTTCTATGCGAACGGCGGCGGGCTGATGATTTGAATCCGGCTTAGGTTGTGAAGCAGATGAAGCCGCCGCCCGTGCACCGTCACGCTCTTGCGGATGGCGGGCGCGCTTGTTGCGCGGCAGCGGGCTAATCATTAGCACGATGGCGCGGCCGTTGAGTTTCGGCTGGAAATCCGGATGGCCGAAGCCAGCGATCTCGGCGAGGAACTTCTGGATGATCTGGAACCCAATCTCAGTGTGGGCCATCTCCCGGCCACGGAACTTCAGCGTCACTTTGACCTTCATGTCCTCGCACAGAAAATCAATCGCGTGCCCCACTTTGACGCCGAGATCGTGCGGGTCAATTTTCGGGCTGAGTTGGACCTCTTTGACCTTATTGGCGTGCTGGTGTTTCTTGGATTCCTTTTCCCGCTTGGCTTGTTCGTAGCGGAATTTTCCATAATCCACCAGGCGGCAAACGGGCGGCGTCGCATTGGGGGCGATCTCGACCAGGTCAACGCCGTTGGTGCGAGCCAGGGTCAGAGCATCGCCCAGGCTGAGCACTCCCAATTGGTCGCCCTCTACACCGATGACCCGCACCTCGCGAGCACGGATTTTGCCGTTAACCCTTACAAACGGACTCGATGAAGAAGAAGAACGTGGAGGAAAAGGGCGACTCAAGACACCCTCGACGGTTGAAGCTTATTCATGCATCCAATGATACATTCATCTCGTGGCACAACGGCCCCATAACGCCAAAAATTAATCACGCGCGGGCCCAATTCGCAAGCAAAAAATTGCGCGAATTTGTAATCAGTTGTAATCAGTAACTGAGCGCGGACAATCACGTCCGCGCAGGGGCGGACTCCCTAAAATCGGCAGTAAATCGAAGCCGTGCAGCTTGGGGGAGCTGCTGCGGACAGGAAGTGTCTGCGCTCAGGCATTTCCGCCTGTCCGTCCCTTACCGATGCTACAGCACCGCCGTTGGTTGCGGGATGGTACGCCGTGCCAAAATGGCACTCGTGATCTTGCTCGCCAGCGCGGGATTCTCGATGAGCGCTTTTTGGGCCGCTTCCTTCCCTTGCCCGATCAATTCGCCCTCGAACTGCAGCCAGGCCCCCTTCTTGTCCACGACGCCGGCCTCGACGCCCACATCCAGCACACTTCCTTCTTTGTTTATCCCTTGGTTATAAAGGATGTCAAATTCGGCCTCGGAAAACGGCGGCGCGACCTTGTTCTTAACGATCTTCACCTTGACGTGATTGCCTACGGCGTTGCCGGCCGCATCCTTAATGGTTTCTTTGCGCCGAATATCGATGCGAACACTGGCGTAAAACTTGAGCGCCTTGCCGCCCGGCGTTGTTTCCGGGTTGCCGAACATCACGCCGACTTTTTCACGCATCTGGTTGGTGAACACGCAAGTGGTCCTGGCCTTGGCGAGCACGGCGGTGAGCTTGCGCAGCGCCTGGCTCATCAGCCGCGCCTGCATGCCCATCGTTGCCATGCCCATTTCGCCTTCCAATTCGGCTTTGGGCACCAACGCCGCGACCGAATCAATGACGATCACATCCAAGGCGTTGGACCGGGCGAGGGTTTCGCAAATCGACAGCGCCTCTTCGCCGCTGTCGGGTTGAGACACCAGAAGGTCTTCGAGATTGACGCCCAACCGCTTGGCATAACCCGGGTCCAGCGCGTGCTCCGCATCAATAAACGCCGCCAACCCGCCCGCCTTCTGTGCATTGGCGATCACATGCAACATCAGCGTGGTCTTGCCCGAGGACTCCGGACCGAAGATTTCCACCACGCGCCCGCGGGGAATGCCGCCGACGCCCAACGCCAGGTCCATCGCCAAGGCGCCGGTGGGGATGACTTCAATTTGCTTGAGGGCCTGGGCATTGCCCAGGCGCATAATGCTGCCCTCGCCGTAGGTCTTGGTGATGCTGGAGATGGCGGCGTCCAACTCGCGCTGGCGCGCCGCGCTGACTTTGGCGGCCTCGGCGGCTTTGGTGTCGGCGTTTTTTTCCGGTGTTTTTTCAGCAGGTTTGGGAGGCATAAAAATTTATTCCCTTCAGTCAGTGGCAGGATAGGAAGTGACGCGCGGATGTCAAGCGTGCGCAGGTCGTGGGGGCGCATGACAAAAAATCGCAGAGTCCACGATCTGCGCATTTTTTGGTGACAAAGTATCTATGATAGTAGATACTCACTGCCATGAACACTCAAAACCCATTGCATTCTATCCTCCACCAAATCGCCAAGATTCAAACCA
>DASYXT010000107.1:0-2005 GCA_035934555.1 Verrucomicrobiia bacterium
AATTCCCCATGCTCTCGGCCGTAAAAACCATGCTGAAGTGGCAGGGGTTCGACTGCGGGTCGTGCCTTGCGCCGCGTGAAAACCTGACGGAAGGCCAAGAGCGTGAACTGAGCGACCTGCTGGAAAAGAGCAGCCTCAGCCTATTCCTCTCTGGCTCGCGATGATTTCCGGAACGCGAGCCGGCAAACTTTGACCGCAGGCGTGAAATAGCCAAGGGTCTAAAGTCCTGGCCTGCACGTTGGCGCTACAATATAAAGCCCGGTGTACGGCACCCTGTGCAACGGATCCTATGGAGTGACCATGAGCACTGCTACACGCCAGACCGACATTGCATCTGTCGAGAGCATTCGCGCCCAGTTTCCCGCGCTCGAGCGGCACGAAGGCGGCTATCCGGTCGCATACTTTGACGGGCCTGGTGGTACGCAGGTTCCCCGCCCCGTGGTCGAGGTCATCAGCGATTACCTTTATCATCACAACTCCAACGCGCACTGGGGCTACGCCACCAGCAATGAGACGGACGAGACCATTCGCAACGGGCGGGTGGCATTGGCGGACTTGCTAAACGCCAGCCCCTCGGAAATTGCTTTTGGACCCAACATGACCACGTTGACGTTTCACCTTTCCCGCGCGCTTGGCCGCGCCTTTGCCCCCGGCGACGAGATCGTCGTGACGGAGCTGGACCACCATGCCAACATCGATCCCTGGCGGACCCTGGCAAAGGAGCGCGGCGTTACGGTCCACTCGGTGAACATGCTTCCAGACACTGGCCAACTCGACTGGCGGGACCTGGAAGCCAAGGTCAACCGGCGGACCAAGGTGCTGGCCATCGGCGTGGCCTCAAACGCGCTGGGCACCATCAATGACGTTCGCCGCGCGGCTGAAATTGCGCACAAGGTCGGCGCGCTACTTTTTGCCGACGGCGTACACTCGACTCCGCATATCCCCACGGACGTGAAAGCATGGGACTGCGATTTCCTGGCCTGTTCCGCTTACAAATTCTACGGCCCACACATGGGCGTTCTTTATGGTCGGGAGCACCTGCTGCGATCAATTGACTTCCCAAAGCTCGTGCCTGCGCCCGATAGTTCCCCGGAAAGGGCCGAGGCCGGCACGCAGAACCACGAAGGCATTGCCGGCGCCGCTGCCGCCGTGGATTTCCTTGCCTCGCTGGCAGACGGACCGTCCAGGCGCGCAAAGCTGCAGGCGGCGCTTGCCGGCCTCGACGCGCGAGGCTATGCACTGGTAACCCAGATGTGGAAAGGGCTCTCGAACATACCCGGCATTAAGCTATTCGGACCCACGCCGGCGGAACCCCGGACGCCAACCCTCTCGTTTGTCGTTCAGGGCTTCCCGGCCGCCGAGGTTTCCGCGCATCTGGCAAAACGGGGCGTCTTTGTCTCCCACGGCAACTTTTATGCCGCCACGGTGGTAGAGCGGCTAGGCTATGCCGGCGAAGGCGTCGTCCGTGCCGGTTGCGCGTGCTACACCACCAGCGATGAGGCCAACCGCCTCATCGAAGGCGTGCGGGAGATTGCCCGGCGCCACTCGCCATTGGTGCGGTGAACGCAGCGCTGCTCGTAGCGGTAAGGCCACAATAGGATCGACTCTCGGTGCGCGGCGGGCGGGACTGTAACAGCGCGGGCCAGGTCTACTGGTGCCCCGGTTTACGCCAACATTTCACTGTGCCGGGCAGAGCCGGTGGCAGCGGATTTTTGGGGGCCGGACCGGGCAGCAGGCAGATACGGCTAATGTTCTCCTTGAGATGGCAAAAGCCCCGGGACGAATCAGACGCTAAGTTCCTTTTTTTATTGGATTTTTCTCATCATACTTTAGTACCATTGCATGCACGCCGCACATGTTGTAAAAGTTTTGCGAAGGGGGAGGGAGATCACTTAGGAATCTCAATATTTCGTCACTGTACGTCCGCCTCAGGTGGGATGTACAGGCGGCTGATCGTTTGTAGCTGCCAGGAGAGCGGGGTATAGCTGATGTGTGAACAAGCTAT
>DASYXT010000116.1:0-2678 GCA_035934555.1 Verrucomicrobiia bacterium
GAGCCGACCCGACGCTCAACGAAGAGGCTGCAGGGCGTAAGTGAGCACGAACGGCCAAACCAGCATATCCATGCCTTAAGTGACGCGATTCCGGCGCAGGCGCCGTGCCCCGCGCCTCGGTCAAAAAACACGGCCAGGCCCTCCCTGAGCGAAGCGATCGGGATGGCCGTGCCACAGAATCAGGAACTAAACTGAGTCACCGCCCCGGAGTATTTGCACTTGACCCTGCCCTGACAATATGGCATAAGGTGTTCCTACAAGAGGCCCGCGCAGCCACAGCACGACCGCAATGAGCCACGCGTAGTCACAGTCCTCACTGGAGGGGCTGACAATATGGGCGAGTACAAGGATGCACCATCCTTTTCCCCGCTTTCCGCCTTCGTGGGTCCATTCCTATTTCACCTGCTTACGGTAGGGGTTCTGGGATTGTCCATGTGCCTTGTGCCGGTCGTGTCTTTCGCGCAGCATGGCACTTTGCCGCGGCAGGCTGAATCCGCAAACGTCATTCAACTGCGCGAGCAGTGGTTCTACCAGCAACGCGCCTACCCCAACAAAAAGATTCCGGCGGGCGCCCGGCTCAAGGCTTACCAGCAGCTCCTCAAGATGCAGGCCGACCAGCGCAGCCGCCAGCTCAAACAGCAATCGGCAGGTCCAAACGTTTCGCCGAGCAGCAGCACAGCATTCGCGACAGCACTTTCAACAGCCGCGTGGACGCTGATCGGCCCAAAGCCGACTTCCACGCCTTTCGAATTCAATCCGGTTTCCGGCCGCATCACGGCGCTGGCCGTTGACCCGACGAACTCCAGCGTTATTTACCTGGGCGGTGCCGAGGGCGGCGTTTGGAAGTCCACCGACGGCGGCACCACCTGGATCCCGCTCACCGACAATCAGCCATCGCTGGCCGTCGGATCCATCGCCATCGATCCTCAGAATCCGCAGACGATCTATGTGGGCACGGGGGAAGAGGACTTTGCTCTTTTCAACTATTCCGGGGCGGGCATCCTGAAGTCTACGAATGGAGGCGCCAGTTGGACCCGTTTGTCCGGCCCGTTTGTCGGGCCGTTCGGTTCGGATTCGCCCTTCTGCGGTGGGGCCTATATCGGCTCCATCGCGGTTGGTCCCGGTAACAGCCAGATCGTGCTCGCGGGCGCCGAGTTCCAGTGCAACAGCGGCACCGGCTTGTATCGCTCTACAAACGGCGGAACAACCTGGACCGAGGTGCTGGGCACACCGGCTGCACCAGATCTGATCACGGGCCTGGTGTACGACCCGACCGACGGCAACAACGTTTACGCGGCTGTAGGCGCCTCTACCAGCGCCAGCAACGACGGCATTTGGAAATCCACCAATGCCGGGCTCAACTGGACGCTGGCCAACGGCTCGGGTACGACGGCCTTTCCCGGCTCAGCCGCCGCCAGAATCAGCCTGGCAATTGCGGCTTCCAGTCCCACAACGCTTTATGCCGGGGCCGCAAGCGCCTCCAGCGGGAGCACGTCCGTTCTGGGCGTTTATAAGAGCATCAACGGGGGAGGCTCATGGACCCGGTTGACCAGCGCTCCCAATTATTGCAGCCCGGACCCGGCCACGGCCCAGTGCTATTTTGACAACGTAGTGGCCGTAGCCCCCGACAATCCGAATATCGTCCTACTGGGAGGCTCGGAATCAGCCACCACAAACTACGCGGGCACGCTCTATCTCTCGCTCGACGGAGGGTCAACCTGGAAGGACATCACCGCCGACTCGAGTGGAAACGCCATTCATCCCGACATGCACTCCCTTGCATTCTCCAAGGACGGCAGCACGATGTTTGTTGGCAACGACGGCGGCCTGTGGAGCACTGCGCTCAGCTCAACTGGCGTGGGCACCTGGACAAATCTGAATCAGTCGCTCGCCCTCACGCAGTTTTACCCGGGCATGTCCATGCACCCGACTGACCCCAATACCGCGTTTGCCGGTTCACAGGATAACGGCGTCCAGCAATACAACGGCAGTCTTAGCTGGGGCTATGTCGGCTGCGGCGATGGCGGCCAGACAGCCTTCAACTACAGCGACCTGAATACGCTCTACCTTACTTGTCAGTACGTCCCCCCGAACACACTTCCGGACGGGTCGACCGCCGATTTCCTCTACAAGCTGACCGCCAACCCACCCACGGCCGTGGCGGCCGATAACGGCATCGACGGCACTGACCCCGGCGCTTTCATTCCGCCCCTCACCATGGATCCTTCGGACCCGAATACGCTCTACTTCGGAACCTACCGCCTTTATCAGACCACCAGCGCGGCTGCCAACTGGAAGCCCATCTCCACCAACCTGACCTCGGGAGCACTGAGCATCCTGGCAACAGTCTCAGCCATCGCCGTGGCACCGAGCGATTCCAACAGCGTTTACATTGGAACCGGAGAAGGTTGGCTTTGGATGACAAACGAGGCGAGCTCAGGATTTGGTTTCTGTTGCAATAACATCACCAGCGGTGCGCCCAAACGCTCCGTAACAGCCATTGCCGTCAGTCCGACAAACGCGCAGACGGCATACGCCACGTTCTCGGGCTACTCGGGATTCGGCGACACCCAAGGCCACGTTTTTATGACCACCAACGCTGGCGCCAACTGGACAGACATCAGTGGGAACCTGCCCAACGCTCCCGTAAACGACATTGTGGTGGACCCGGACATGCC
>DASYXT010000120.1:0-23483 GCA_035934555.1 Verrucomicrobiia bacterium
ATTAAACAAAGCGCCAGCGGGCTGGCGCAGTCCAAAAGCTGGCGCCCCTGGGTCGCGAAGCGTCATGGAGTGCGGGGCAGAATAGGGCGGCATACGATTAAACAAAGCGCCAGAGGGCTGGCGCAGTCCAAAAGCTGGCGCTCCTGGGTCGCGAAGCGTCATGGAGTGCGGGGCAGAATAGGGCGGCATACGATTAAACAAAGCGCCAGAGGGCTGGCGCAGTCCAAAAGCTGGCGCCCCTGGGTCGCGAAGCGTCATGGAGTGCGGGGCAGATAGGGCGGCATACGATTAAACAAAGCGCCAGAGGGCTGGCGCAGTCCAAAAGCTGGCGCCCCTGGGTCGCGAAGCGTCATGGAGTGCGCCAGTCCCCTGGCGCTTTTCTCGCTCATGACTCATCTGCCTTACCGCGCAACCTTCACCAGCACGACCCCGTGACGTGGCACCTGAGCCTCAAACTGTCCACCGAATTTCCCGAGGTCCTTTTGCCGCCATAAGTCGCGCACGGCATGGGTCCCTTTCCAGCCCAAATCTGCCCAACTCACGGTCCCGGAGGCCTCGTCCTCGCCGCGATTGAAAATGCCGACGGCTTTCGAGCCGTCTTCGAGGTCTTTGGCCCAAACTTCAACCGAGCCGTGTTTCGCAATCCGTCCGGCCTGGCGGCCGAGCGGGTCCTGGCTTACATCGAGCACCTCATCATTGGTGAGAAGCCCGAGGGTGAATTCATCGAGCTTGGTCATATCGCAGCCGATTAGCAGCGGAGCTGAGAGCAGGCACCAGAGGCTAATGTGGGTGTATTGTTCGTTGGGGGTAAGGCGCGTCGGACGGACGTTCGCGCTCCAGCCGACGTACCCGACGACGAGCATGTCGGGGTCGTTCCAGTGCCCGGGCCCGGCGTAGCGTTCGTGCCCGGCCTGGCTGAAGCCAATGCCAGCCATACTGGACCAGGTGTCAGTGATGTCGCCGGTGGTGCGCCAGCAGTTCCCGCCGACCTCCGCGCCCCATTCCCACACATTGCCCATGCCGTATTGGCAAAGACTGAAGAGGATATCCCGGTGCACCTGATCGAGGGCGGCGCGCATTACCTGGTAAGGTTTCATCAATTGCGCATGGTCGGGATGCGGCGCAATGCCGCCATAACTGCACCAGTCGTACTTCAAATAGTCGAATCCCCACTCGGCATAACGCTGGGCGTCGAGCAACTCGTGCTGATAGCTGCCTTCGTGTCCGGCGCATGTTTTGGGCCCGGGCGAGGAATACAACCCGATCTTCAGCCCCCTGCTATGCACGTAATCGGCGAGCGCTTTCATATCGGGAAATTTTTGGTTCGAGAGAACCTTGCCATCGGCGTCGCGGCCGTCTTCCCAGCAATCGTCGATGTTGATGTAAGTCCACCCGTGGTTGATGAGGCCGCTGGCCACCATCGCGTCGGCAGCGGCGCGCACATTGGCTTCATTGACGTCGCAGCCGAATCCGTTCCAACTGTTCCAGCCCATCGGCGGGGTGAGAGCAATCAGGTTCCCGCAGACAATCTTCAATTGGCGGGTTGTTGAGCCCGAAGCGTTCCTGGCGCGCAGCGTCACTCGATGAACCCCCTCCTTGTCGAGCGTGCCGGTGATTAGGCCTGTGTCTGGGTCCAGGTGCAAACCTGCTGGCAGGCCACGCGCGGAAAAGGTCAGGGGCCGTTCGCCCGTGGCAGCGACCGTGAACAGAAACGGAGCGCCGGGGCGAACACCAAACACGGGCGCGCCGTTGATGCGAGGCTGAGAACCGGATTTTGGCGTCAGCACGATAGCCGGCTCGGGCGGACGCACCACCGGCTCGGGCGAACCGCTGGCCATGATAATTTGGGCATCCGCCCAATCGGCATGATCGTGGTCGATGCCGTCGCCGCCGTCATCAACCAGCAGGATGAGTGTTTTGACCCCGTGCAAATCCACCGAGGCTTCTGCAGCGGGCTGACCCCCATGGAGAACTGCGCTTTCCCAGAGCGTGCGGCCGTCGCCGATCACCCTGAATTGGACGCTGCCCAGTTGCCCGACTTCGTCATCGACACCCGCCCAGGCGGTGAACCGTTCGGCCGTGCCGCCGAGCCCCAGGCGGAAGGTGCTGACGGCGTGCGTGCCCAAGCCGTGCTCGAAATGGCGCCCGCCGATCGACAGCGCATGGCCTTCGACGGAGAGATTCGCATGCGGCTGCCCCCAGCTTTGTTCCAGCGCGTGCAAATCCAGAGAGCCGAGCTCAAAACTGGCGGCGTGGGTTGCGGAAGAGAGGAGGGAGGCTAGTGCCACATAAAGGAGGGGGTAGTTATAACTGCGCATGGGAATGGGTTTTGCGGGAGCGGAGCGGAAAAGTCAAGCTCCGCGGGGGGACGGCCAGGACTGAGGGGTGCGATTAAAACCGGTCGCCGCAAGAAAGCGGCAGAGGGCTGCCGCAGTCCAAAACCTCGCGGCATGAGAAGCGTGCCAACAATCGCGGCAGCGTCTTGGACTGCGGCAGCCCTCTGCCGCTCTTGCTCAGGCCATGATGGCAATTTTAATCGGACCAGGGGCAGAGGGCAGAACTGGCACTCAGTGGTTTGTCCCGACCAAGGTCCTGTCTGCGCCCGAAGCGCTTGCAGCGCCGGGAGGCATGGGAGGCTGGCCCGGCGGCGTCATCCCCGGGGGGAGCGGCGGCTGGAGATTCAAACGGTTGACCAGGTCCTTCCAGGTCTCGCGTTGAGTGGGTGTCATCAGCTTCCAGCGCTCCGCCTTGGTCAGAAACTCGTTGCGCTCCTGGATGGTTAAGCTGGCAAATTTTTCGAAATTCTTGATGCAGATGGCGCGCTGGGGAGGGGGCAGTTGCCGGAACTTCTCGAGGGTTTGTTCAATCTGGCGCCGGTCCCCATCGGACAGAACATTGAGAATCCGGGCCTTTTCCGGCTCGGTGAAATCGAGCATCCGTTCGAAGCGATTGGCGAATTCGTCCCGTTGCCGAAAACTCAACTCCTGCCATTGCCGGATTCCTTGCTCGAGCACCACTTTGCGGTCGGGCGGCACAGGCGGCAACGGCGGAGGCATCAGCATCCGGGCTCCTTCCTGGGCGAAGCAATTTGCGGCCGGATTGAGCAGCCGCTGGCGAACCTCCAGCGGCAGGCGATCCCAAACCTGGAGCCGGTCGGCGACCAACTGTCGTACCTTCTCGGGAATGGCGGCCAATTGTGCTTCGCGATTGGTGCTGGTCCCGCTCAGGAGCGGGACCAAATACCACCGGAGCTCCGTGGCGGTGAGCCGCAGTTCGAGCTGGTCTTTGCTGAGCGCTTCGTATTCTTGGACTTTGGCCAGCAACAGCTTTTGGTTCACCAGCGGACGATTGGCCAGCGCTTGCTGCCGTTGCGCCGGGCTCATCTGAAGCAACTCGCGGAAGAAATCAACCGGACACTTCCCCGAAGGGGGTGTGGGCGGCAATGGCAAGACCGTGCTGGAGCTTATCTCACCTTCAGGCGTAGGGGATGTTGGAGTCGGTTGCGCCAGCAAAGGCGTCCAAGCCAATGCCCAGACTGTGAACACGAGCGTCGCGCCCAGGAGTGCTCGCCCGCTGTGCTCTGCCTGACGATGGGTTTTCTCTCTTATGCGCGGGCTCATTGAAGCAGTTTAAGCAGCTCTTCGTCTGGTGCGGGCGTTTGGTTCAACGCACGAATCTCGTCGAAATGTTCGAGGATGGCCGGGTTGGGCAAAGATTGGACCTCCGCAACGGCGACAACGCTGCGAGCGAATTGGACCTTGTCCTGGCGCAGAGCATACAAATGGTGAGCGGTGATGAGGCTGACGCTGCTGACGACGGCCACGACCGCCACGCGCGGCAGCCACCGCCATTGCCATGGCCAGAAACGGCCTTGGAACCGGCTGGCGCGGGTTTGCGCCCGCTGCTCGATTTCGACGGCGGCCACAACCCGAGCGGTGAAATTGCTCGGCACAGGCGCTTGGGGGAGATGCTCCAGCAGGAGGTTGAGACCGGATTCGAGTTCCCAGTTGGCCTGGGCTTCCGGATGGGTGGCGAGCCAGGCCTGCAACTCGGCTTGTTCCACCGGGGTCAGGGGGCGCCGCCAAGTCAGCTCCAGCCAGTGGCGGTAAAGCGCATCATCGTTCATAGCATCACCTAAAGGTCTAAAACCTGTACCGAGAGAAAGTTGCGCGCACTCATCCGGGCCCGGACCATACGCCGGTGCGCAGGTAGGGTTTGAGCTTTTGTTTGAGTGTTTCACGACCGCGATGAATAAGGGACTTGGTTGCTGAGAGCGAGCAGCCCAGGACCATCGCAATATCTTCGTAACTGAGCTCGTCCTGGCGACAGAGCAGAATCGCGGTGCGCTGGGCTTCGGGCAGCTCTGCCAGCGCGGCTTCAATCTTGTCCTGCAATTCGCCGTGCAAGAGACTGTCAGGCGGTGAAAACGTTCGTTTATCCTCGACTTGCTGTAGCGGCTGGTCATCCAGGTCGGGATGGGTAGCGTCGAGTGAATCAGCGGGATGCCGAGAGCGGCGGCGGATTTCGTTGAGGGACAGGTTGCGGGCAATGGTGAACAGCCAGGTGGAGAACTTGGCAGAAACCTGGTACCTGTCAGCCGCCTTAAAAACCTGCACGAAAACGGCCTGAGCGAGGTCCTCGGCTTCGGTGGCATCCCGCAGCATCCGGCAAGCCAGGTTCATCACCGGTTGCTTATATTTGTCCACCAATTCGCCAAAAGCGGCGGCCTCGCCCTGTTTGACACGCAACATCAGGGCGGCATCCGGATCCAACTCGGCAGACATAACGGCCCATTCTACCAAACACCAGGGAGGGGACAAGTTTCGAGGGAAGAGATACCAACCGCGAACTTCTACGTGCTCCCAGGTCTGCCGGCGCACCTGAAGAGCGGCTGAAAACCACCTCACCCGCACGCCGGTTACGTCAAAACACCCCCCTTGACGCCCCAACCCGGAAGAGGAATTTGGGGTTGCGGATTGTTATGCCTTGGATAAGATGTGCACAGAAACGGCGGAGAATCCACGTAGATTGTTGGGTAGCGGGCAAAAGCTGCAAACCAAGAAATGGGTCACATGGCACAAAAAAAGTGTTGGCCTTGCCCCGTGAGTTCTTGCAATAGTTTCCGGCCTGAAAGTTTATGAGAAATTATAAAAAGTTGATTTGTGGCGTCGCACTATTATTTGCGTTCCTCAGTCCGGCGTTGGCCAGCGAGGCGGATTTGACCCTGCCGCGCCTGGATACCGTGCGGTTCCCGGCCCTGGGCGGGTTAAGCGGCTACTCCCTCATGCTGATTGGGATTGGGGTGTGCGCGTTGGCGGCCTTGTTCGGTATTTGGCAGTACAAGCAGACCCGGGACCTGCCCGTGCACGACTCGATGCGCAATGTCTCCAACGTCATTTGGGAGACGTGCAAGAGCTACCTGTTCCAACAAGGGAAGTTCCTGGCGATCCTCTGGATTCTGATTGGGGTGTGCATGGCCTATTACTTCGGATTTCTGGTGGAACACAAGACGGCGGCCGGGTTGCCGGCCAGCGCCGGCGCGATCACTTTCAATGTTTTGGTAATTCTACTGGCGTCGATTCTGGGCATTCTCGGCTCCTACGGTGTCGCCTGGTTCGGGATGCGCATCAACACGCAGGCCAACAGCCGCTCGGCCTTCGCCGCTTTAACCGGGTTACCCTGGGGGCCCCTGGCTATCCCCATGCGCTCGGGCATGAGCGTGGGCATGCTGCTGATCACCGTCGAGTTGTTCTTCATGATCTGCATTCTGACCTTCCTGCCGCGAGATCTAACCGGTCCGTGTTTTATCGGGTTTGCAATTGGTGAATCATTGGGTGCCTCGGCGCTGCGCATTTGCGGCGGTATCTTCACCAAGATTGCCGATATCGGCTCGGACCTGATGAAGATCGTGTTCAAATTGCCCGAGGACGATCCCAAAAACCCGGGTGTGATTGCCGACTGCACGGGGGATAATGCGGGCGATTCGGTTGGCCCAACGGCCGACGGGTTCGAGACCTATGGTGTGACCGGTGTGGCGTTGATTTCGTTTCTGGCGTTAACGCTGGGCACCTCGATGCTATGCGCGCAGTTGATCACGTGGATTTTCGTCATGCGCATCATGATGATCATCACGTCGCTAATCGCCTACTTCATCACCGACAGCGTGTTCACCGCGAAGTACAGCCACTCGGAAGATTTCCACCCCGAACTGCCGTTGACCTGGCTGGTTTGGATCACTTCAGCCATCTCGATTGGGTTTACCTTCATCGTGAGCAAGCTGATGCTGGGTGACTTTAAGGACATGGCCGGCGCGCCCCTGCCCGATCTTTGGTGGGTGCTCTCGATTATCATCTCGTGCGGCACCGCCGCCGGCGCGCTAATTCCTGAGTTCACCAAGATTTTCACCAGCACCGAGGCGCGGCATGTGCGCGAAATTGTCACGGCTTCCCGCCAGGGCGGCGCCTCCCTCAACATCCTATCGGGGTTTGTGGCCGGCAATTTCTCCGCCTTTTGGGAAGGGCTGCTGATGCTGGCGCTGATGTTCATTGCCGCACTGGTAGCGCAGAACGCCTCGATGATCGCGCTCATGCCCGCCGACATTTCCTTTGCTGCGCCCATCTTTGCCTTCGGCCTGGTCGCCTTCGGGTTCCTCGGCATGGGCCCCGTTACGATTGCCGTGGATAGTTTCGGGCCGGTGTCGGACAACGCGCAATCGGTTTATGAATTGAGTCAGATTGAATCCATCCCGAATATCTCCAAGGACATTGAAGCCAAGTTCGGTTTCAAACCGCAGTTTGAGAAAGCCAAGCACAACCTGGAGAAGAACGACGGCGCGGGCAATACCTTCAAGGCAACAGCCAAACCGGTGCTGATTGGCACGGCGGTGGTGGGGGCCACGACCATGTTGTTTGCGATTATTTTGCTCCTCAACAACACCATCGCCGAGGGTAAGATTGTCGAGCACCTGTCGCTGGTGCAACCCGGGATCGTTCTCGGCCTGCTGATGGGCGGCGCGGTGATTTATTGGTTCACCGGCGCTTCGACTCAGGCAGTGGTGACCGGCGCCTACCGGGCAGTCGTGTATATCAAGGAGAACATGGACCTCAGTGCTAAAACCGCCTCAATCGAGGACAGCAAGGAAGTGGTGAAGATTTGTACGATTTACGCCCAAAAAGGCATGGTCAATATCTTCGTCGCCATCTTCTGCCTCTCATTGGCGTTGGCATTTTTCAATTCGTACTTTTTCATCGGCTACCTCATCTCGATAGCGTTCTTCGGGTTGTATCAGGCTATCTTCATGGCCAATGCCGGCGGCGCCTGGGACAATGCGAAGAAAATCGTCGAAGTGGACCTCCGCGCCAAGGGCACCGAGCTGCATGCAGCCAGCGTCGTGGGTGATACCGTGGGTGACCCGTTCAAAGATACCAGTTCGGTGGCGATGAACCCGATCATCAAGTTCACCACCTTATTCGGGCTGCTGGCCACGGAAATCGCCGTCGCTATGCAGCGCAGCGGCAAAAGCAATCTCAAAATCGGCATCGGGGTGGCCCTGTTCGCCATCGCTTTGTTCTTCGTGTACCGCTCGTTCTACGGCATGCGCATTCCCGAAGACCAGGAACAGGCCAAGCCGGCTACGCCCGCCCGCGCAACGGCGCCTTTGGAAAAAGAACTGGTCAAACGGTAACGGCTGGGGCAGGGACGTCAAAGCGCCAGGGCGCCGGCGGGGTCCAAGCCGTTGGCGGGCCAGTTCAAGACGCTTGGGCGACAGACGGCGCACGGCCGTTGCCCAGCGTGCAATTAAAGCTCCTATGACTTCGCATGAACGGGTCCTGGCGGCCTTAAACCATCGCGAGCCGGACCGTGTTCCCCTGGACCTGTCGGGCCATCGCTCCTCGGGCATCGCCGCGATGGCTTATGTCCGCCTGCGCCGTTTTCTTGGCCTGCCTCACAAACCGGTGCGTGTCTATGACCCGGTGCAGCAATTGGCCATTGTGGATGAAGACGTGCTCCAACTTTTCCGGATCGATACGCTGGAGCTTGGACGCGGGTTTGCTCTCGAAGACAAATACTGGACGGAATGGTCGCTGCCGGACGGAACCGATTGCCTGATGCCAGTGTGGGCCCGGCCGGAGCGGGTCGAGGGCGACTGGGTGCTGCGTTCCCAACGCACGGGCCGGCCAATCGCTCGGATGCCCCAGGGCGTTTGGTACTTCGAGCAGTGCCATTTTCCGTTTCTCGAACACGAAGACCTTACCCGGCTCGAAGTCGAATTCTCCGAATGCATGTGGTCGGCGGTTCCGTCGCCTCCGGGTCCACTGGTGAGCGGGGTTGACGCGCAACAGACCCTGCGCGAAGGCGCGCGCCGCCTGCACCGGCAAAGCGAGCGGGCCATTATTGGACTTTTCGGGGGGAATCTGCTCGAGTTCGGGCAATGGTTTTATCGGATGGACAATTTTCTCGTGCTGCTGGCCGGGGAACCGCGGCGCGCGCACCGCTTTCTTGATGGTTTGTTGGAGATCCACCTCCGCAATCTGGACTGGTTCCTGGATGCCGCCGCCGAATACCTGGATATCATTCTTTTTGGCGACGACCTGGGCATGCAATCCGGCCCCCAAATTTCCCCGGCCATGTATCGCGAATTCTTCCAGCCGCGGGAACGGGCGATGTGGCAACGGGTCAAGGCGCGGGCGCCCGCGCTCAAAATCATGCTGCACTGCTGCGGGGGCGTCCGCGAATTACTGCCCGATTTAATCGACGCCGGGCTGAATGCCATCAATCCGGTGCAGATTACCTGCCGCGGGATGGAGCCGGCGGGTTTGAAGCGGGATTTCGGCAGCGCACTGACGTTTTGGGGTGGCGGCTGCGACACGCGGGATGTGCTGCTGAGCGGCACGCCGGCCCAGGTCCGCGAACACGTTCGCCGCCTGCTGGATATTTGGCGGCCCGGCGGCGGTTTCGTGTTCCAGCAAGTACACAATATTCTGGCCGATGTGCCCCCGGAAAACGTCGCGGCGATGTACCAAGCCGCCGGTGAGGGCGCGTAAGCCGTCGGAGCGTAGAGGTAGGGTGACTGATAAGAGCGGTCCTCGCTGTACGCTCCTGCTCCACGGTCTCCAAGGGGGCCTTGCTTTTTTACCGTTCCGGCCGACAATTATGCACCGGTTCCAAGGCACTCCACCTGCTGGTTGGTTGTCAAGAACGGTTGCTTTTAGTTTGGAAGACTATGATGCGTTCGTGTGTGCTGCAAATTGACGACGACGAAAATGACATTTACCTGCTGAAATTTGCCTGGGAACAGGCCAACGTGAAACCGCCGCTAATGGCCATCACCTCAGGCATGGAAGCGTTGCGGTACTTCCAACGACAAGGCCAATTCGGTGATGTGGAGCGTTACCCCTTTCCTAGTCTGGTTTTGCTGGACCTGCGCATGCCGCGCATGAACGGACTGGAGGTGCTCGAGTGGTTGCGCGCACAACCGAAACTCTGGGGGCTGGTGGTGATTGTTCTGACCGCCTCAGCATACCCTGATGACGTTGAACAAGCATGTCGATTAGGCGCCAATGCGTTCGTGCAGAAGCCGGGCAGCCACGAAGAACTGGTCGCGCTGGTGCAAGCACTGAAAGCGTTCTGGTTCCAGTTTCACGAGTTCCCTGCGCGCCCCGACCATGTGCTGGAAGGTCTCAGCCGCCCGCGGCTGCAACCCTGATTTTGACCTCGCTAGCGGGTAAGCGGCGAGCCCGGCGCATGCGCCGGGCCAATGAGCCGCTCGATCTGTGCCACCAATTCCGTCGGGCTGAATGGCTTGCTTAGGAACACTTCCGCGCCGAACGTCTCGGACTTGAGCTTCGTAAGCCAATCATCGTTAACGGTCATCATAATAACTGGAACGGCTTTGGTCGCTTCGGTTTCCTTAAGCTGTTTGAGTGTGGCCAAGCCATCCAACTCGTCCATCCGCACATCAAGCAGAATCAACTGCGGCGCGCGGCGGCGGACGGATTCGAGTGCTTCGCGCCCGTTATGCGTGCTGACAGTCTGGTAACCGGCCCGGCCCAAATATTGTGCCAGGACCCAATGCACAATGGGATCATCGTCCACCAACAAGATCGTCGGCGCCTGCCTTTCGGGCTCCATACGAGTGAGCTTGTGAGAACGCGCCGCAAATGCAACTTAAAAACGTGGAGCGTACCGCGTAGTGCCATCCCGCGGAGCGTAGGGGGCTCTAGGCGTCACGCCGCAAGAACCAGCGCCAGAACCGGCGGCGTGGCGCACCGCCCTCCAACACCCCGAGGCTGCGGATAATCTGGTCGTAATCGTTTTCATCGAGCGGCAGATGACGGGCATCGACCTTGAGCTGGCCCTCGAAATTGGTGAGCCGTTCCGGGGGGAGAATAACGACCTGCAGGCTGGCCTTGGTTTCCCCGGCGAGTTGCACGATAAGACTGAGCCGGGTGGGCTTGCTGCGCGCCGGCAGGCCGAGACCGGCCAGGTCCAGCCGGCGCAGCCGGACTAGCTGCGAGTGCCGGTCCAGATTGAGGAACACCGTTTCTTTGCCCAGCAGCGTCCTGCTTTGAAGGGTTCGCACGGTGCAGCGAATAGCACTGTTCGGCGCGACGATGCCGCATTGAACCTGCAACCAGGGCAGTAAAGCCCGGTGCTCCTCCCACCGCAGCACCTTGAGGCCGCGCACGGTCTTGCCATTGCGCCGCTGCGCCGCGATGTGGATGCGGTTGACCCGCACGGCACCACGAATCTCCGCTTCAGTTACCAGCCGGAACGGCACCCGCGCCAGCTCGCGCGGTCCTACCGAGAGCACGAAGCAGTGGTTTCCCGGCCTGGCCAAAATCGAGGCGTCGTGAATCGAGATCGGCAGGCTTGTAAAATTCAGCGGCCCGTCTGTCAGTTGCACCGGCAGTTGTTGCAGCTCCGATCGAATTCGATTCGTCTGCAGACTCAAGGTAATGACGGCCGGCACGGGGGGCAGGAAAGGGCTCAGTTTGTCCTCGGGGATGGTCAACTCCACCTGCACGAAATCGCTACTGAGCGGGACCACCGAGCTGTAATGGCGTTGCCGAGCGCTGAGCACGCATAGTCGAACCTGTTCGGCCCGCATATTGGCAAAGCGCAGTTCCTGGGCCTCGCCCTGCGGCAGTCCTCGAAACTCAAGTTGGCCAATGCTGCAGGCGTCGGTAGCATCGCTGATCCGCACACGCCACCGGGCTGCTTTGCCTGCATCTATGCCCGCTAACCTGAGGCGGACATGCGTGCGGTGACGCACGATCTTCTCTTCGAGCGCTTGAATTGCGACGGGCGCCCAGGAGAGAGGCTCATTCGGTGCGGGCCGGCGGCCTGCGTTCAGGCGGGCAGACCCGGCCTCTTCAATGGCCGCCGGCTCGGCGCGCTCGAGTGCCACCCGCACTTGCCGTGGCCGACCCAGCCCGAACGGGGGCCATTTGACGGAGAACGAGAATTCAAGCTCAGCCGCGTTCTGCAGAAACTCACGATTCAAGGTGATTTTTTTGCCGGCGAGCAACGAAACGCACGCGCAGTCCACCACGTCCGCACGCCAGAACCGAGGCTGATAGCGGAGCAGTTGCCGCATCCGCAATTTCCAGCGCAACAGCTCGGTGGGTTTCATCCGACGGTTGCCGGTTGCGCTCCCACGTGCAGCATTGTCAAAATCTCCTCCGCCTTTTGCTCCACCTCACCGGCCGCCTGCCCGCAATCCAGGCAGGCAGGATTCCGGGGCACGGCGAAGAATTGGCATTGGAGCGGACGGGCAAAGGTGCCGGGAACAATGCGGTTGCTGAACACGAGCAGGTTCACGCTGGCAGGCAGCCCGAGAAAATCGGGTTGCCGCAGCAACGTATCCAAAATGAGACGCGACTGGAGCAGCGCGATTTGCTCGATGTCGAGGTTGAGCGCGCAGGTGGAATGGACCTCGAAGGGGTCGGGCCGGTTGTAATCGGGAGTCGGTTCCTGAGCGGGAGCATTGCGGTGCAGATGGAGTTCGTCGGCGATACAACCATAGCAGGCCTGTCCGGGCAGGACTCGGTACACTTCGCCGCCAATCCCACCATCATAGACCCCCGCCCCCACCTGCGGGATGCCGAGGCGCAGCGCCTGTTGGTTGAGCGCATGCTTGCTCTGCTCATTATCGGTGCACACGGCCAACAAATCCGGTCGCCACTGTTGCAGCCGTCGGCCAAAACGATTGGCCTGCGCCACCACATCCATCGAGCAACGCACGACCCGGCACCGTGGGTTATGTTCGCGCAAATGACGCGCCATTTCGCCAAGCTTCGGTTTGCCCAGCGAACGGTAGCCCAGCACGTGGCGAATAATGTTGTGCTCCTCAAGCAGTTCTCCAGGCCGTTCCACCAGCACCAGGTCCAGCCCCAGCCGCCCCAGTTCCGAGGCGACCCGGCACCCGCCTGAGCCCAGACCCACAATCACCACTTTCCGCGATTGAAGCCGCTCCGGTGAGCAGAGCCCGGCAATGCGCCGATAGTACTCCCGGGAGTTCATGTTATGCGCGCGGGGCGCCGGCTTCGATCTGGCCCACCAGGCCGCGGTCCCACATCCTGGCGCAGACGCCCGGAGCGCGAATGGCAACCCCGGCCAGGGGTACCTTGGCCTTTTCCGCGGACCAATGACGCGCCGGCCGACGGTTTTAATAGTGGCGGCGATACCGCACTAGCGCATTGACATTCTGCCGAGGTGATAACAAATCGGCCGAGGTGGAGCCGGTAATGCCGCGCTCGTTGGGGTCTATAATCACCGCCTGGCGTTCGCGGCCCGCCCGGTTGATGATCGTTTTCAACTCTTCCGCTCGGTCCAACTCCAGTGGCTCGAATTCAGGACATTCTGTTCTCATATATACTCTTACCCTTTCTTATTCGAAATTAGCATGGGGAACATTCCTACAATACGTGGGGAGGTGCGTCGTTGGCTTCTTCCGGCCAGGCACCCAACGTCAGATAGACCAGCAGGCACGCAAACCACCGATGGGCGGCGCAAACGCAAGTCGAGGCCGTATCCCGCGCCGGATTCCAGTCCCCCATTGCCGAGCGGTCGATCCAGCACAGTTCGTGGCCGACCAACTGGTGCGGGGAGGGTGGCAGCGGCAGCCGGCTTATGATGCGCGGCGGCTCCAGGGGGTACCGGCGCGGATACCGAATTTCAATCGGAAATCGTCGGCTGCTCTCCATTACCGTGTATTCCCAAAAGAGCAGATTGCGCTGAAACCGCAGCACTGCGCGGTCGCCATAACGCTCTTCCATCGCACGGACTTCGGCAACCAGGCGCCGCTTGTCCCCGAGCAAACCACTGAGCTTGGTGTGATGGCAGCCGAACTGCACCGCACGATTGTCGCGGGCTCGCAACAGGTTGGCCAGACGCGGCTGTAGGCGCGCCCGCGACCCCGGCATTATGCGGGGCCGAACATGGACGTACTCCAGCCGGGTGTCGTCGCTCATCAGGAAGAAGTCGAACTTCAGGTTGTCGTAGCGCAAGCTAAGCGAATCCCGAGTTCGGTTATTCGCCGTCACGATAACGAACACCAAGGCACGGGTGTCAGAGGCCCTGACCGCCTCGCGATCGGCCACCTGATCTCCCACGCTGCACTCGTCCATCTGACCGGGATGCATATGCAGGCAGCCCATGTTGCCTACGGTGGGCTGGCGCAAGCGCATTCCCTGAAGCATCGCTGCCTGGTACTCGTGGTCGAAAAGCACACTTTCCGAGGTTCGTTCCGCTTTGGGTCCCGCCTCGATAAAGCCGCTGAGCAGAAACGCCGCCTCGCGGCCCCATCGAACAAACTCCCCCACCAGCATGCCACCTGTCTCTTTGTGATAGCCATGGTGCGCGATCTCACGGTGAATAAACGCACCGATGCGCGGCAGCAAATCTCCTGTCAAAATAATGCGCGGCAAGGCACTGGTTGAAACGGAGAGGTTGGTTTTGGCCGGGGCTTTGGTGAACGTCGCTGTAGCAGCCGGCCCACGATGCCGCCGTCGGTTCTTACCTAGTTTGTTGTCTGGCTTTCCAATCATTGAATCACTGACGCGCGGGCCCGTGCGCTCTTCTGTCGGGAAGCGGCGAACTGGCGTGTTTCCAAGATCCTTCGCGGCCACCGAACCATCCCTGTCTCAAGCTGGACTGCTCGATGAGTGCTGTATAATGGGTATTAACCCTGAAATCTACCGAGGCAAATCTTCCCCGCATCGACGCTCCACGCTCTTCCGCTCCCCCGCTCTACGACTTCCCCCTGGGGTGAGCACCTGATTGAAGAAGCGCCCCGTGAGGGCGGAAGTTATCGTAAGGACAGGACGCCTCTTCTGGGCGCCTGAAACTCCAACGAATAAACCGAAAGGAACACGTAATAGTATGAAAACACGATTCACCATCATGGCCTGCTGCGCGAGTGTTGCACTGCTGGCCGGCACGGCTTTAGGCCAGAACACCTACGGGCAGACCACCACCAGCGGTTCCGCCAGCGGCAACGAAAACCTGGAAAACTCCGCTAACGGCGGCGCTACTCTGGGCACGCAAAGCCAGGAGATCTTCAACGCCAAAAAGTTCATGGGCACGGAAGTCAAGGATGCTCAAGGACAGAACCTGGGGGAAATTCGCGACGTAGTGTTCAACCCTTCCAGTGGCGAAGTTTTCGCCGCTTTTAACGTGAGCAACAATCGCTACGCGCTGGTGCCCTGGCAAGCGCTGTCGATTACGTCAAGCGGTTCGCATGGCAAGTACCAGATCACACTGAACAGCACCCAGCAGGAGTTGCAGTCCGGACCGACAGTGCCACGCAACCAGTTGCAGCAATTGGGCAACCAGGCCTTCACCCAACAGATCTACGCCCACTACAATTTGCAACCGCCCAGTCCGATGGGTGGCGTCGGCAATCGTTCCATGGGTGGGTCGTTCAAAGGCACAGGCTCCAGTGGCGGCGGCCTCGACCAGAACTCTGGCAGCCAACCTAAGTAAACACTTCCACTAAACCCGGGCTGGCATGGGCGAACGCATAGTTCGTTCCATGCAGTTCGGTCTGAAGCTCAAAAAATCGAATTGGAATAACTCCTCCGCGCCATTGCGGCCGCGCTCGACAAGTCCGCGGCTGTCTTTTATTTTTAGAACGTGGCGGAGACGGCGATACCCGAGGTGCTGCCGGACACGGTCCAGGAGCAGCAAGACAAACCCCGGTCGGACTTGGAACCGGGCTTCCTGGTCATTTGCTGGAACGATCCGGTCAATTTCATGGATTACGTCACCCACGTCTTCCAGAGGGTTTTCGGATGGAACAAGAGCAAGGCGCAGTTTCACATGCGACAGGTGCACGAGCAAGGCAAGAGTGTGCTGGCGCGCGAGAGCATGGAGAAAGCGGAGCACTACGTGCACCAACTGCAGAAATACAGCCTGCATGCCACGATGGAGCTCGACACGTGAAACTGTTGCGCACCACTCCCGAACAGGTTGTTTTCCTGCTCGGCAACCGGGAAAAGGAGCTGCTGCTCAGCGTGTTGCGATTGTATCCGCGCATACCGCCGGCGCATCAGCAACTGAGCAAAAATCCCGAGCGTCTGCCGGACCGGGAGGGTGGCCAGCGTCTGCTCGCCGAGTCCCTCGCCGAGCAGCGTGCCGAGCAACAAAAACGTTTGCGCCTGCTGATCGAAGATCGCCGGCGTCTGTCTGCCACCCAGAGCGGTTGGGAGCTGGCTTTATCGCCCGGTGAATTGGAGTGGCTGCTGCAAGTGCTCAACGACATTCGGGTCGGGAGCTGGCTGGCGGCCGGTTCCCCCGAGGACTTGTTGGGGCGCATCACCGAGCGGACGGCACCTCATATCTGGGCGATGGAGGTCTCAGGTTCATTTCAGATGGGTTTGTTGCATATGTTGGAGGGGGAACAACCCGCCTAACTTGCCATGCCAGCCGTCCTCCTCACCCGGGCGGTGCAATTCCCCGACCCCTGCCGGGCGGATGCCGAAGGCCTGGTCGCCGTCGGTGGGGACCTTTCAGTCGAGCGCCTGCTGCAGGCCTATCGCTGCGGCATCTTTCCCTGGACGGCTCGCCCGGTCACCTGGTGGTCACCCGACCCACGCGCGATTTTCGAACTCGACGGCTTCCACATCTCGCGAAGCCTTGGGCGGATTCTGCGGCAGAAACGGTTCGAAATCACACGCGACCGCGCCTTTCGCGCCGTAATGGAAGGGTGCGCTGAACCAGGGCCTGGCCGGCGTGAGACCTGGATCACCCCGGAGTTTCTTGCGGCCTATACGCGACTGCATGAACTCGGGCATGCGCATAGCCTCGAATGCTGGCAGGAAGGCCGCCTCGTTGGGGGGATTTATGGCGTCGCGCTCGGTGGTTTTTTTGCCGGCGAATCCATGTTCCATCGGGTCAGCAACGGCTCGAAGGTGGGGTTGTTCCATTTAGTGGAACACCTGCGCCAGCAGGGGTTCGAGCTGTTCGATATCCAGATGCTCACGCCGATTACCCAACAACTGGGCGGCTCCGAGCTGCCGCGGGAGCTTTATCTACAGCGACTGGCGAAAGCGGTGGGAAAGCAATGCCGGTTCTGAGCGCTGGGTTAGCTCCCGCTCCCCGCCCTTAGGCTGGCACTTCCCACCCCGAGCGGTACTCTTCTTTGAGAAATTTATCCGCTTCCGGCGCGTTGGTCGCTTTCATCGCGTCGGCGTCCCAATACATCTTGTGGCCGACGCGCATCGCCACCAGGCCGAGCAGCCCTATCTCCGTCAACGCGGCTCCGTACTCGAAGTTAGCGCTAGCCGCCGGCCCGCCTTTGATCGCATTGAGCCAATCCCGATGGTGCCCTTTGCCCCGCTTCAGGGTGCGGGGCGGGGCCTTGTAATCGGCGAACTTCGAACCCGGCAAGAGGCTGGGTCGGCCCGCCCAGCCGGGGCACGTGAGCATGCCTTTGTCGCCGATAAAAAGGATGCCGTTGCCGTTGGCCCCGAGTTGATCGTCCTCGTCGAGCCCGTCCGGCCGTGGCGGCATCAGCCCGCCTTCGTACCAGGTAAACTTCACCGGTGGCATTTTGCCCCGCGCCGGGAACTCGTAGGTGTAAAGCCCCGCAATGGGGGCAATGTAGCTGTCCACGTGGCCGGCGGGGGAAGCCTCGATGCTCGACGGCCGCTTCAGGTCCAGCGCCCAGCAGGCCGGGTCGAAGTTGTGGCAGAAGAAATCGCCAATTGGCGCGGTGCCGAAATCCCAAAAATCGCGCCAGGTAACCGGGTTATACGCCGCGCTATAGGGCCGCGGCTGACGCGGGCCGAGCCACAAATCCCAGTTCATGCCCTTGGGCACCGGCTCCTCCGGCGGCCGGCCTGCGAGGATCTGTTTGTTCCAACGGCTCGCGCTGGTCCACGCCTGGACCTCGCGGATATCGCCGATGGCGCCGGCCCAAATCAATTCACAGGTCTCGCGGATGAAATCACCAGAATGCCCCTGGTTGCCGAGCTGGGTGGCCACGCCCGTCTCGCGCGCTACTGCGGCGACCTGCCGCGCCTCCCATACATTATGCGTCAGGGGCTTCTCACAATAAATATGTTTGCCCAGCCGCATGGAGGTAACGCTCACATAGGCGTGCTGATGATCCGGCGTGGCGCAGAGCACCGCGTCGAGCGATTTCTCCTTTTCCAGCATCACGCGGAAATCTTCGTAATCGGCCACCTTGCAATTTGGAGTCTGCGCCGAGTAGTGCTTTTCGATCTCCTCTTTGACAGGCAGGCGCCCGGCGTTGCTCTTGAAATAAAACGCATGCAGGTCCTGGAATTCGCACGGGTCGGCTACCGCGGTGATCTGCACATCCGGCTGCTGAAACAGCGCGTGAACGTTGGTCTGCCCCTGGCCGCCACAGCCGATTATCGCCAGGTTGATCTTCTCGCTTGGGGCCACAAACCTCGCGCCGCCCAAAACGTGCCGCGGGACCAGGCTCACCCCCGCGGCAGCCAGCGCCGAGGCGCGGAGGAACTTGCGGCGAGTGACCAGGGCCGCAGGCGGAATAAGCCCGGAAGCGGGCTGAGAGAAACCGGAATCATTCATGAAAAGCCTCTACGTTGATTTCAACCTGCACTGGGCCAACGAACTGGATTGGGTTGTGGAATTGGGTTCTGATATCGAGTTGTGATATTGGCGCGCCAGCGTTTTGGACTGCGCCAGCCCTCTGGCGCTTTTGAGACAGGAGCCTCTGCCGGAAAGCGCCAGAGGGCTGGCGCAGTCCAAAACCTCGCGGCCGCGGAACGGGTCCATGAAACGTAAGTCAATCCACCAGGCCGGATTTGTCAAGAGCAGACCCTTTTCCACCGGCGCGCGACTCGGCACTATTTGAGATCAATACGCCGGCCTGTGCGGGCTGACTCGCGAGCCGCATCGAGGATCTCCGTCACGGTGAGGTTTATCGGCAGTGACGAAAGTCCCTCCGGCTTGAGTTCACCGCGCACCACCGCCGCCAGATACGAGAGCGGGTCGGCCTGATTGGCCGGGGGGGCTTCCGGTGTGACCCGCTTTTCATCAGCCCCCGCGGTGCGCACCTGCATGACGTCCGGATGCGGCACCAGCACGTAACCGGTCTGGCCATACACCTCCATGTCTTTGCGGTCGAACGGCCAGTTCCAGGAAGCCTGGAGGATGGCCTGGGCTTTCGGATAGGTCAGCACAATCGTCGCCTCATCCTCCACCTTGGGATAAACCTCCGGTTTGATGTGCTGGGTGACGGCGAAAACCGACGTGGGCCGCTGCCCATCCATCAGCCACGTAACGAGGTCGGCTCCGTAACAGCCGAAATCCGTTAAGGCGCCGCCGCCATTCAAAACGGGATCCGTCAGCCAGGCCAGAAACGCGGAGGAACAACCGATCTCTTTCGGGCCGCGATGCCCATCATGGACCACCAGCTTGCGCAGGTCGCCAATGGCATGTTGGTCGTGAATGAGATGGTAGGCCGCCTGGTTGCCTGGATACCATGTCGTTTCATAATTCACCAACACCTGGATGTGCGCCCGCCGCGCGGCGATCTCAATGGCCCGGGCGTGGTCGCCGTTCACCGCCAGCGGCTTCTCCATCATTACGTTCAAGCCGTGCTGGGCGCACTCCTCGACCACCTTGCGATGGTCGAACGTGCTGGTAAAAATCGCCACCGCCTGCACGTTCGTGTGGGCCAGCAGGTCCGTCAGGCTCGAATAAAACAAATCCTTCGGCAGATGATAGCGCGCCGCGTAGCGCTCGACCAGGTCCTGTCGCGGTTCGACGATCCCCGCCAGCACGATGTCCTTCCGGCCCATCGCGCGCGGAATAAACCCCGCCGCGTGATCATGGCTCAAGCCATACATCGCGAACCGCACCGTGGCAGGGTTTTCCCCCGCGCTGCTAGTGTTGAGGAGTAAGGCAAAAGCTGCCAGAGCCAGGAACCATGTTTTCATACGTTACGAACGGTTTTGCGTTGTTTATTAGCGCGTGAGCGTCTTGGACTGCGCCAGCCCTCTGGCGCTTTCGGCCGGAGTTGGTGTATTGAAAGCGCCAGAGGGCTGGCGCAGTCCAAAACCTGGCGGCGCGGCGGAGTTGATCCATCGACAGAGGAGCGGGTTTGGCGATTAACGGCGTCCAAAAAAAGTTTCCATCAAGGGTCCGCGTTCGGTCGCGATGGCGACGTTGGTGCCGACGTGGTGCCGGGCGAACCAACCCTGCGGCGTCTCCAGCACAAACCGGATATTATCGCCCGCCGACACCACCGCATTCGTGTTGTAAGGCTGCAAATCGTGAATTTCCTGAATCACACCATCTTCGGAAATGTACGCGGCGGAGAGCGGGTAAGGACAATTCATCATCCAGAACGAAGCTTGCCGGGTGTAGGGCAGCGGAAAGAGCATGCCGGCGTTTTCGTCCATGTTAGTGCGGAACATCATGCCGGTCTCCTGTTGGAGGGGAGTCAGGGCCAGTTCCGTCACCATTTCGTTGGCGCCGATGTAGAGCTTCATCGTTTGCAGTTTGCCTTGCGCCTGCGTCGGCAGTCCTGGAATCGAAGGCGCCGTGGGCGTCGTGCTGGCAACCGTCGGGGCCGCCTGGTCGCAACCGGCGCACAGCAACGCGCCGAGCATCCACGTCAAAACCAAAGCTCGGTTCATACCCCCAGAGTGCCCAACAATTTCGCCAGATTCAACTCACAACTTCTTCCGCAGGCGTTTGGCGGTTTTTGACTCGCATCTTCCCGAATTTCTGGCGCATCTTGAACTCCAGCATGGACTCCCGCGAGGTTACTCCCGCGCTGACCGGCCCGCAACCGCCGGCAGAGGTCTCCGCCAAACTGACCCCCGCCCACTGGCGCGCCGGCGCCGCCGCCTGGCTGGGCTGGACCTTCGACGGCCTCGACATGCACCTCTACACGCTGGTAGCCGCGCCGTTCGTCGCGCAACTGCTCGGCGGCTTGAGCACCAAAGACCCGCTCGTCGGTCGATACAGTTCCTGGATTCAAGGCGCGTTTCTCCTCGGCTGGGCGCTGGGTGGCGGTTTTTTTGGCCGCCTCGGCGACCGCCTTGGGCGCGCGCGCGCGTTGAGCCTGACGGTGCTGACATATGCGGCTTTTACCGGCCTCTCCTATTTTGCGCACGCGTGGTGGCACTTGTTGATTTTCCGCTTTTTAGCGGCGCTGGGCATCGGCGGCGAGTGGGCCGTAGGCGCGTCGTTGCTGGCGGAAACCTGGCCGCGCCCCTGGCGCCCCTGGATTGCCGCGGTGCTGCAAACCGGCGTCAATGTAGGGATTTTGGCCGCCGGCCTGGCCAACTTTGTGCTGGCCGCAGCCCCGCCCCGCTGCTTGTTCCTCGTCGGCATCGCCCCCGCCCTGCTGGTCTTTTGGATTCGCCGCGCGGTGCCTGAACCGGGGGAATGGGTGGCCGCCCGGCACCGCGCAAATCGTCAGCAACCGCGCGTGCGGGAACTGTTTCAGGGCGACGCGCTGCCCATCACCTTATGGGTGGTAGTGGTATGCGCGCTGTCACTCACCGCGCATTGGGCGTTCATGTTCTGGCACCAACAGCAGTTGCGCAACCTCCCCGAGGTGCTGGCTTTGAGCGATGAACAAAAGAACAAGCTCGCGACGTTGGCGATGTATCTGGTGATCGGCTCGTCGATTGCCGGCAACTTCTTCGCCGCCTGGGTGGCGCGGCGGGTGGGTTATCGCGCCGCCATCGTCGGCCTGTTCCTGGTCTATTTTGTCGTCATGTTCGGCGCGTACCATACCCCCCGCGATCACCACGCCCTGTTCCGTTGGTTCGCGCTGATCGGTTTCTCCCAGGGCGTCTTCGCCCTTTTTACCATGTACCTGCCTCCCCTGTTTCCAGTTCTCCTCCGCACGACCGGCGCCGGCTTCTGTTATAATATCGGCCGCGTCTCCGCCGCCTTCGGCACCGTCTTCTTTGGACTGTTCTCGACCGTCGGCGACTACCGGAATGCGCTCTTCTATGCCGGCTTCCTGTTCCTGCCCGCTGCCGTAGCCGCCTTATTCCTCCCCACTCGCCGTGACTAAGCCTCCCACAAAACCGGCCCGAACAAAGCTCATCGCCATTGTCGGCGGCAGCGGCTCAGGCAAAACCTGGCTCGCAACCAAACTGGCCCAGGCCTTGGGCCCCCGCGCCTCGCGCCTTTCCCTCGATGATTTCTATCGCGACCGCTCCCACCTCTCGCCGGCCCGCCGCGCCCGCCTCAACTTCGACCATCCCCGCGCGGTGGACTGGGCCGCACTCGAACATGTCCTTCGGCGCTTGCGCTCCGGTCATTCGGCGCGTGTGCCGTGCTATGATTTCGCCACTCACTGCCGCCTGCCACACACCAGAACGCTCGCGCCGTGTCCCATTCTCCTGCTCGATGGACTCTGGTTGTTGCGCCGGCCGTCGTTACGGCGCTGGTTTGCCTTGAGCATTTTTGTCGATTGCCCGCGTCGCACGCGTCTGCGCCGCCGCCTGGCCCGCGACCGCCGCGGCCGCGGCCGCAGCCGCGCGAGTGTTCTGGAGCAATTCCACGCGACGGTCGAGCCGATGCATTGCCGCTTTGTGGAGCCGCAAAAGCGCCGGGCGGTCCTGGTGGTGCGCAGCCCTTGCGGCGCGCGCCAGCTCGAACGCATTTTGGCCGCAATTGACAACCCGCCGCCCCGGCGTACTATTTGACCCGTTGCGGGTGTAGCTCAATGGTAGAGCTCCAGCCTTCCAAGCTGGCCACGTGGGTTCGATTCCCATCACCCGCTCCAACCTCCAAATCATCCCGTAAAAACAACGGTTTGGCGCGTGTCGCACGCTTGGAACCGACCGCGGTATAACACTCAGGTATAACGAAGCCAAGCCCGTTCAAACCTGTTCGCTGCGCCCGTTCACCTGTTGGAAAGCGCCGTCCCACCTCGCCATCGCCGCTCCATTTCCGGGCGGCAGCGAATTGGCCGGGACCCCTGGGCGGCTGTTACCTTCTCTTAACTCTTGCGGCGGGAGCGCGACGACGGTCGCGGGTTCTGGATTACGCACCGCCGCCAGACCTTCCCTATGGCGACGTTCTCTGATGGGTCAGTTACTCGGGGCCGCAAGGAAAAGGGGTCGGTCATAACTATTGACACAGTTGGGGGTTTCTGCCAGCTTGGCACCATGCCGCGCAAGCTGCGAATGCAATATCCTGGCGCGATTTACCACCTGATGAATCGGGGCGACCGGCGGGAGGATATCTTCCAGGACGACGAGGATCGCCAGCGGTTCCTCCAGACGTTAGGCGAGGCCTGCGAGAAGACCGGCTGGCAGGTGCACGCCTACTGCCTGATGAGCAACCACTTTCATCTGGTGATCGAGACGCCTCAGCCCAACCTGGTCGCGGGCATGAAGTGGCTGCTGGGCACCTACACGGTTCGGTTCAACCGGCGACACGGGGAGTTCGGACACCTTTTTTCAGGGCGCTACAAGTCGCTCATCGTGGACGGCAGCGGCCGCGGCTACCTCAAGAGCGTTTGCGACTATGTCCATCTCAATCCGGTGCGGGCGGGTTTGTTAGCGCCCAAGCAAGCGCTGGAAAGCTACCGCTGGAGCAGCTACGGCCAGTACCTCAAAGGCGCCGCCAAACGGCTAAAGTGGCTGAGGGTGGATCGGCTGTTGGGGGAATGGGGCATCCACAAGGACAGCCCGGCCGGGCGCCGGCATTTTGCGCGCTGCCTGGAGGGGCGCCGGCGGCAGGAAAGCCTCAAAGCCGACTGGAGAGCCGTCGAGCGTGGCTGGTTTCTGGGGGACCCGCAGCTCAAAGAAGAACTGCTGGCCCAGATGCACGAGCGGCGGCAGGATCACTATGGGCCGGAACTGCGCCAAGCCGAGCGCGTGCTCAGAGAGGAGCTATCCCGCCGCGGCTGGACTGAGGCTGAGCTGAGCCGCCGGCGCAAGGGCGACCCGGAGAAGGTCGCGCTGGCCGGGCAGTTGCGTGCGCGCACGACCATGACCTTGAAATGGATC
>DASYXT010000124.1:0-24307 GCA_035934555.1 Verrucomicrobiia bacterium
ACAGACGAAATGACAGGTTCGAGTAACGCGTTGCAAAACCCGTTTCTCGGCAGTGGTGAGTCAACCCCGAAGAAACGAAGAATTTAAGATCGGGAAACGGAAACTTTTTTACCGGTTGACACCCGCCCTAATGGGTGACCCGTTTTGCCCCTTTTTCTGTCTCTTGTAGGAAACTGCGCTTGAGCTTGATATGTTGAACCAAGCCGAGTGCAACCATTGGCTTTTCTGCATAAAGTATCCTGGCTCTATTCTGAAACTCTTCGGCCTGACTTTCGCGAAGGTCCTATAGGTGGCAGTTTCGGCTCTCCACCGATCATCCTATCATAGCCGAAGAATGTTGCGAGTAGTGAGACATATCCTAGCAAAAATATTCCCACTACGAATAGCAGTTTCCATTTCCTCAAAAAGGTTGATCCAAATGCCCAGGAAATGGCGCTGTGAGCACCAATGCACACAAACAAGGTTTGTGAACAGATACACGCGCCTGCAAGTATTTTCCTAAAAAGCTTCATTTCCAATCGTTCAAGTATTCGTAGAAGTCCTCGCCAATCTGTTCCGTGTCGAAGCCAAAGATGCCTTCGATGAAAGCCTGGTCCGGAACTCCCCCTGCCAAGAACCCCGTACCCCCGAATAGCGCTCCACCAATTAATCCTCCACATAGTTGTTTCTCGAGGTTATCCCAGTTCCCTCCAAATAGAGCCATGTCGGCTGCTCCTTTTCCGGCGCCCCCGAGGAGCCCACCAGCCATTAGCGATAGAAGATCGCCCGTGCGCGAAGCCAGATTCTCCCCTAGGGCATCCGCCAAGCCTTCTGAAAGGCGGGAATTGTTGGGGTCACATCTCAACATTCGACAATTGTGCTTCAATCTGGTGGAGGGCGCGGCGCAATTCCGATTGCTTTTCCAGCCGCTTGCCCAGCCGGCTGACCGCCTGGCCCACGGCCGCGTAATCCATCCCGCCGCTTAGCTTGCCCAATTGCGCCAGGCTCAAGCGCCCCTGCCGGCGCCCAAGCCATAAGGCCGCATCCCGCCCCCAATCCCCGTAGCGGTTGCTGAACTCAGCCCAACTCTGCCCCTTGGCCTGCTCGATCGCAGACACAATTTGCGACCAGGCCACACGGCCGGCCAGGGCCTTGAGTTGCCACTGCTCCCGCTTGTTGCCGCGGTTTTCCTGGCGCAGACGCCGCGCGAAAGCTTCGGTACCCAGCACCAAGCCCGCCACCAAGCGGTCCCAGGGCCGCTCGACCGTGCCCTGGCGCAGCGGCTGCTCGGTGTACTGCCGCAGCGCCGCCCGCCGCTGCGCATCGGTTTTGCCTCCACACGCCCGAGCCAGCGGTTCCCGCCACACCCAGGCCAACGGCGCGCAGTACCCCGCGTAGCCCCGGTACGAACTCCAGGGGAATTCCCGCAACACTCGCAACCTCTCGGCAATCAACCCAGCCTTGGGCCTGGCTACCGGCCCGGCACGGGACGCGCTCACCTGGCGCTTATCCAGGCCCAACCCCGCCACCCGGACCGGATTCAAGTGAACGTAACGCGCCACCTCCTGCCAGCCGGCGTCGTCCTCCACGACAAACGCACTGAACCGGCCCTGGAACAGATGCCCGACCCGCCGGTGGCGGCGGTTAAACCAAACACTGTAACTGACGCCCAACCACTGCATGGCGCGGCTCAGGTTGGCTTCGGGTGTTTCCAACAGCAAATGAAAATGGTTGGGCATCAGCACAAAGGCGTGAGTCCTTACTCCGAAGCGTTCGGTCTGCTCGGCCAGCAACTCCAAAAAATGGAACCGGTCCGAGTCGTCGCGGAAGATGGCCTTGCGCTCGTTGCCCCGGGCGGTGACGTGATACCTGCCGCCGGGCCGCTCGAGGCGTAATGCGCGCGCCATGAACGACATCAAAGCACAGTCAGGGGTTGGGGTCAAGCTCAAATGTCTGATGTTGAGATGTGACCCCAATGCCCCCAGCCTTCAGCCCTCAGCCTTTCCCCTCGTTTGCTGTGTGGCTAGGCGCGTCGGCCCGTCGCCGTGCCGTTCCCCGCTCCGCATCCCTTCCCCCACGCTGCCGGTGGCCGACCGCCAGGTCCGCTCCACGCCTTCTCAGCTCGGCCGGGCTAGGTCCTCCCCGCGCCGTCGCCACACAGGCAAGCCACGACGCGCCACACCCCGCCCCGTGCCCAGCTCTTTTGTTTGGTTCCCGGCAC
This sequence comes from Verrucomicrobiia bacterium, assembly GCA_035934555.1. Classification (GTDB taxonomy): domain Bacteria; phylum Verrucomicrobiota; class Verrucomicrobiia; order Limisphaerales; family UBA8199; genus DASYXT01. The sequence goes on from DASYXT010000124.1 coordinate 2,201, forward strand.
CGGGCCAGCCCGCCGCCGCCTCACAGCTTAGCCTTGTGTTGGGCGCAGGAAGTTTTAGGCTGGAGGCAGGTTGTAGATGAAAACATTTGCGCAACTGGATTTTCCGGGGCGGTTGATCGCCGTCGAGGGGCTCGATGGTTCGGGCAAATCGACGCAGATTTACCTGCTCAAGCGGTGGCTGGAACTGCAAGGGCTGAAGGTGTATTTCAGCGAATGGAATTCAAGCGAGCTGGTGAAGTCGGCGACCAGCAAAGGCAAGAAACGGGAGCTGTTGACGCCGACGACGTTCAGCCTCATCCATGCGACCGATTTTGCCGATCGGTATGAACGGCACCTGGTGCCACTGCTGCGGGCCGGTTACCTTGTTTTGTGCGACCGTTATATTTTCACCGCGTTTGCCCGCGACGTGGTGCGGGGCTGTCCGCCGGAATGGGTGCGCGGCATCTACGATTTTGCCGCGCTGCCGGACCTGACCTTTTTTTTCAAAGCCGAATTGGAGGTGTCGCTGCAGCGCATCCTGGACGGCCGCCCCCAACTGAAATATTTCGAAGCGGGGATGGACCTGCGGCTCTCGACGGACCCCTATGAGAGCTTCCGGATGTTCCAGGGGCGCATGCTCGAGCAGTACCTGGCAATGAGCACCGAGTTCAACTTCATGGTTATGGACGCCAACCAGCTCATCGAGAAACAACAGGCGATCATCCGGGAGTTGGTCGCCCAGAAGCTCAAGCTCGATAATTTCCGGCGCGCGGAGCGTCCGCCGGCCCCGCCGTCGGTGCGTTCAGCACATCCCGGTGTGCGGCTGGTGAAGGAGCCACTGACAATAGAATGAAGCGGGTTGTGCAAAACCATATCGTCGTGCCCCGGCGCACGCCGCGGCGCTTTTATGGGCACGGCATCCCCAAAGTCGAGTTGGAACGGCTCGCGGGCCGTTTGATTGTGGTCGAAGGAGCGGACGGTTCCGGGCGCTCGACGCAGATTGCGGGGCTGGTGGAATGGCTCGAAGGCTGCGGTCACGCGACGGTGCAGGTTGGCTTGAAGCGCTCGACACTGGTCAGCGAGGAGTTGGAGCAGGCGCAGGAAGGCAACATCCTGAGCCGGACGACGCTGAGCCTGTTTTACGCGACCGATTTCGCCGACCAGCTCGAGAACATCATCCTGCCGGCGTTGAAGGCGGGGTTTATTGTGCTGGCGGACCGCTACATTTACACGCTGATGGCGCGCGATATGGTGCGCGGCATGGACGAAGCCTGGTTGAAGAACCTGTACGGCATGGCACTCGAACCCGACGCGGTCTTTTACCTGAATGTGCCGCCCGAGGAATTGGTTCAGCGCAACTTTGCGAAAAACGCCGCGCTGGATTATTGGGAGAGCGGGATGGACCTGGGGTTGTCGCGGGATATGTTCGACAGTTTTCTCAAGTACCAGGCGGCGATGGCCAACACGTTTCGTGACCTGCAGCGCACCTACGGGTTCACGATTGTCGATGCCCAGCGCTCGGTCGAAGCCATCAATGCCGAGCTGCGCAAGAAGATCGGCGCCGTTTTGTCGGGCAAGTAAGTTGCAAATGTAACTTGATCCATTCTCGCCCGGGGCCACACCATACCGCGTATGGCAGAAGCGAGCACCAAACAGGACCATGTAGTGGGTGTCGATCTAGGCGGCACGAAAATCCTGGCCGGGGTTTTCGGGTCATCTCTGGACGAAAACCTGGGGTTGGCCAAACTGAGCACCAAATCTCAGCGCGGCGTGGAGCGGGTGGTCGAACGCATCGCCCGCTGTGTCCAGGACGCGGTCGATGAAGCGGACCTGAGCATGAAGCAGATCGCGGGCATCGGCATAGGGGCCCCCGGCGCGGTGGATTTCAACGCCGGCACGGTTATTTTCGCGCCGAACATGGAAGGCTGGAAGGATATCGCGCTGAAGAAGGAATTGGAGAAGGAACTGGGGGTGCCGGTGTTCGTTGAAAACGATTGTAATATCTCCGCGCTCGGGGTGTATGTGAAGGAGCTGAAGTCCAAACCCCACAGCATGGTGGGCATCTTTGTGGGGACGGGCATTGGGGGCGGACTGATCATCAATGGGGAGTTGTACAGCGGCTTTGGCCACACCGCCGGTGAGATCGGGCACATGGTGCTGGAAGTCAGCGGGCCCAAATGCGGCTGCGGCAATAAGGGATGTTTCGAAGCGTTGGCCAGCCGCACCGCCATTTTTCAGCAGATCAAAGCGGGCATCAAAGACGGCCAAAAAACGCTCTTGACCGAAATGCTCGGCGCGGACCTGGAGGATCTGCGCAGCGGAGATTTGCGCAAGGCCATTCGCCGTGGTGACAAGTTCGTGGACCGCATCGTGGAAGGCGCGGCGGAGTACATTGGGATCGCGACGGCGAACCTCATCAACGTGCTCAACCCGGAAGTGGTGGTGTTGGGGGGCGGCGTCATCGAAGCGCTCGCCGACGAAATGATGGGCGTTATTGTCGAGACCGCCACCGAATACGCGATGCCGGGGGCGATGAAAGGGGTCGAGATTGTTCCTTCCAAGCTGGGGGACAGCGCCGGGATCACAGGGGGCGCCGTGCTGGCACGCCGGCACGCCAAGTGAGGCGCCGGAGCGCGACCCAACACTAAAGTGTTGGGCTATTGTCAGAAGTCCCTCCGGACAAACACACAAAAGTTCGCGTTCCGGATGACTTTCAAACGCTTTTATTCAACCAGTGCCTGCGCCGCCAATACTTCTTCGAAATCCACGAGTTCTTTGATCTGAGCCAGGAACCAGCGATCGATGCGGGTAAGCTGAAAAATCTCTTCGGTAGTAAAGCCGGCGCGCAGTGCGTGGCGGAGAAAAAAGATGCGCTCCGCATTGGGCACACTCAACTTCTGCTTGATGAGTTCCCGCGGTAAAATATCCCGGTCGCCATAGACCTGCTCGCCGAAGCGCCACGGCTTGCCGTCTCCGCCCAGGCCGTAGCGGCCGATTTCCAGCGAGCGCAGGGCCTTCTGCAGGGATTCTTTGAAGGTGCGGCCGATGGCCATCGCTTCGCCGACGCTCTTCATTTGGGTGTTCAGGGTCGGGTCCGCCTGCGGGAATTTCTCGAAGGCAAAGCGGGGAATTTTGGTCACGACGTAATCAATGGTGGGCTCGAAGCTGGCCGGCGTCTCGCGGGTGATGTCGTTCCTGATTTCATCCAACAGGTAACCGACGGCGAGTTTGGCGGCAATCTTGGCGATGGGAAAGCCGGTGGCCTTCGAGGCGAGTGCCGAGGAGCGCGAGACGCGCGGGTTCATCTCGATGATTACCATCCGGCCGTTGTCCGGGTTTACGGCGAATTGGATATTGGAGCCACCGGTCTCGACCCCGACTGCCCGGATCACCGCGAAGGAAGCATCGCGCATCAATTGGTACTCTTTATCCGTGAGGGTCTGGATGGGAGCGACGGTGATAGAATCGCCGGTGTGGATGCCCATCGGATCGAAGTTCTCAATCGAGCAGATGATCACACAGTTGTCTGCGCGGTCGCGCATGACCTCCATTTCAAACTCTTTCCAACCGAGCAACGATTCCTCGATCAGGATTTCCGAGACGGGCGAAAGCTCCAGACCGCGTTTGGCGATCTCTTCGAATTCGTCGCGGTTGTAGCCGATGCCGCCGCCGGTGCCGCCGAGGGTGAACGCGGGCCGAATGATCAGCGGCAAACGCCCAATGCGCTCGGCGATTTGCCGCGCTTCTTCGAGGTTATGCGCCGTGCCGCTGATGGGCACATCGAGGCCGATCTCAATCATCAGGTCTTTGAACACCTGCCGGTCTTCGCCGCGCTCGATGGCCCGGGCATTGGCACCGATCATCTCGACGCCGTGCTTATCCAGCGTGCCGGCCCGATACAGGGCCATGGCGGTGTTCAGCGCCGTTTGGCCCCCGAGCGTCGGCAGCAAAACCAATTTGCCCGCCTGGCCGCCCGCTCGCGCGCCGGCTGATGCTTTGGCTTCCGCGAGTTCACGGATGATGATCTTCTCGACGCATTCCGGGGTGATCGGCTCGATATAAGTGCGGTCGGCGAATTCCGGGTCGGTCATGATCGTCGCCGGATTGGAGTTGAGCAGGATGACGCGGTAGCCTTCTTCGCGCAGGGCTTTGCAGGCCTGGGTACCGGAATAATCAAATTCGCAGGCCTGCCCAATGATGATGGGGCCGGCGCCAATTATCAGGACGGAATCGATGTCCGTGCGTTTGGGCATAAATGCGCGGAGATTTAAGGCTAAACGGCCCGCAATGTCATGGGCAAAAGCGCGACGAAACCAGCGCAAGCCAGCATGCGTGGGTGGCGGGCATTCGCTGCAGGAAGTCGCAAGAAATGGAGTTGCCGCGCCCCGGTCGCGGGGCTATTTGAATATCTGACATTTTAGAGGAACAAAAATTCACTCTGATTATGCCTGAAATCTCGCGCTTCTATGGCATCATTATACGTATGTATGCTGGTGACCATGCGCCGCCGCATTTTCATGCTGAGTACGGTGCCGAAGCGGCGCAGATTGATGTTCGTACCGGAAATATCTTAGCGGGAGCCTTGCCCGGCCCGGGCCTTGCGCCTAGTGCAGGACTGGGCCGAAATGCACCGCGAGGAGCTTCTAGAGAATTTTGACGGCCTCCAACTCGACCTGCCGCGCTATCGCAAAATTCAACCCCTGGAGTAAATTATCGCATGCTGCGTTTCGTCGAAAAACTAGAAGGGGTTCAGCCATACCGGCTGACTCTAAGGTTCAATAATGGTGAAGTCAGGGTGGCCAACCTGGAGCGGATGTTGCGGACCAAGGCAACCTCCCCCAGCAGCGCGTATGCGCGCCTGCTCGAACCCGCGATCTTCTCGACAGCCCGGTTGGATGCCGATTCACGAACGATTTGCTGGGATGGTCTCGCCCGGGAGGTGACAGCGGATGGCACCGAGCAGCCAGCTCCGCTCGACCTCTGTCCGGATGTGCTGTACGAGCTTAGCCAGCCGGCAGGCTACCCTGAAGGCCCGGGCCAGCCTCAGGAATCGTCTGCGATGGTTTTCAAGGAGGAGCCGCGCCGACCCGACTAAGCCGTGCGAGATTTGTTACAGGATTAAAGGCGGTCCCCGTCTCGATCGTAACGGTGACTCTGTTACGCCGGTTTTGCTGCGGTGCCAGGCGGAGAGCGGAACTTGCAGCGCGCTTCCTTCAGGCTAAGCCCGGCAATCTCGATGCGGCCGACGTCGTTGCTGCCAAGGCCGGCTTCGGCGGCCCAGCGCAGGTGGTTCTCACCGGGAAAGGGAAACTGACCGGAACCGGCCCTGGCATCATATCCCATCGCCGCGGCACAAACGGAGTCGGTGCACACGGCATTGCGGCCGGCGAAGAGTACTCGGGGCTGCAGCGCGCGGACGTGCTCGATCCAGGGCCCTTCACCGCCGGTAATGGTTTCAACGCCATCAATGAGGGCCAGATCAATCGGACGGGCGCCGAGCAAGTCGGCGACGATGCGCGGGACGCGGGACTCCGGCGTATGGGGCGGGTTGGCCCCGAGTTGAGCCGGCACACCGGCCGGCAGCGGGCGGCTGTTCATGTGCAAGGGGCCGACCCGCGCCTGAACGGTATCCTCGTTGGGGGCATCGTCGCCATAAAGGGCGGTGGGGGTGATGCCAAAAATGTTTTTTGTTGCCATGGTGATGCCGGCGACCGCGTGGTCCTTCATCTTGCCCAGGGACACGAACACATCTGTGCGATCGTACCAACCGTTCAGTTCAAAAGCGGGGAAGAGGTAGCCGCCCCAGGGCACCTTCACCTCGCTGTAGGAGCCCCAACTGCCGCGATTGCGAGTATTCTCGAAGACGACTTTGTGTCCGCCGGCAGCTTCGATGGCCGGGATGTCCCAGCCGGCGCGGGTCAGGATCGTTTGCACCGGTTCGTGATAGTACCAGGCTTCGACAATGGCGATGCGCCGTGCGCCGGCGCGGTCCAACGCGGCGCATAAGGCGCCCACGACATGCGGGTGGATTTGATAGGTCTGGGACGCGGGGAGCCCCAACAATGGCTCGACGGCCCCGGTCATGTTTATCTTCACCGTGACGGTTTTGTCCCGCACGAGCCTGCCGATGCCGCCGATACCGTCGAGAGCCGCATCCAACCGTTCCCGCACCAGGGCCGGCTCGTAAGAGAGGCAGCGTTGAATGGCGACCGGCAAGGCGGGGGCCTTGGCGGCGGCCTGGGGGAGATTGGCCGGCGAGGGCGTCTGCTCGGCGCGCAACAGGCTGGGCCAATCGCCTAGAGCAGCCAGGCCAAGCACTCCGGCGCTGCGGGCCAGCCACTCGCGCCGGGAAACGCCGGAATGGCTGCCGCGCTTGCGAACGGGGGGGGCGTACCAGTAAGGATGGTGAGGATTCATGGTATGGTGATCAGGCGGAGGTAAGTTGAAGGCAGCGCGCAGCAATCCGAGGTGCGATCTTGCGCCTGCAGCGGACCACGGTTGGCGGCGGTCTCATTTGAGAGCTAATAAAGCACATCAGCGGCAGTTAACAAGCGTTTTACTCTGCCTTCGGCGGCATAGAGTTCTCATCATTTTTTCCAATTAGGTCAGGCCAGAAATGGCTTAAATTTGGGCCATGACCGTTCATAAACCCAGCGAACTCAAGGCCAGGACGGGAGCAATTCTCGACAAGGCAAAGCATGCACCGGTGTATGTGGAACGCGACGGCACGTTGCTGGTTATTACCAAGGCCAAGCTGGTGCCCGCGCCGGAGGAGTCAGACTGGGAACTAAGGGCGAAGGCTATTGAGTCCTTTTATGATTCCGCCAAGGCCTGGTGAGGTCTGGTGGATTTAATTAAAACAGCCCGGGTTGCTGGCGCTCGCCTGGCTTGAGGCCGAGCTTACGGTAACTCGATTCAGTCGCCACCCGGCCTTGCGGAGTGCGCTTAAGATAGCCTTCCATGATTAAGTACGGCTCATAGACCTCTTCCAGGGTGTCAGGTTCCTCGCCCACCGCGACGGCGAGGGAGTTGATCCCGACGGGGCCGCCCCCGAATTTCGCAATCACAGCTTCGAGGATGCGCTTGTCCATTTCGTCCAAACCGTTCTCGTCGATCTCGAGCATGGCCAGCGCTTTATCGGCGATTTCAGCAGTAATCCGGCCCTGGTGTTTGACCTGAGCGTAATCGCGAACGCGGCGCAGCAGGTTGTTGGCGATGCGCGGGGTGCCGCGGCTGCGGCGGGCGATTTCGCCGGCGCCGCGTTCTTCAATCTCGACGCTCAAAAGGCGCGCCGAGCGCAGGACGATGTGCTGAAGTTGGTCAGCCTGGTAATAATCCAGCCGCTCCCGAATGGTGAACCGGGTCAACAGCGGTGCGGTGAGCAAGCCGCTGCGGGTGGTGGCGCCAATGAGCGTGAACCGTGGCAAATTGAGCCGGACGCTGCGTGCGTTGGGTCCCTGGTCGATGATGATGTCGAGCTTGAAATCCTCCATCGCGGGATAGAGGTACTCCTCGATGGTCTTTTGCAGGCGATGTATTTCGTCGATGAACAGCACATCTCCTTCTTCCAGGTTGGTGAGGAGTCCGGCGAGGTCACCGGCCTTTTCGATGGTGGGTCCGCTGGTGCTTTTCAAGCTGGCGCCCATCGCTTTGGCGATAATATTGGCAAGGGTGGTTTTGCCCAAACCGGGCGGGCCGCTGACCAGAATGTGATCGAGGGCTTCGCCCCGTTTTTTGGCCGCGGCGACCGCGATTTCCAGGCGCTCCTTGACCTTGCTCTGCCCGGTGAATTCCGAAAACAGGGAGGGCCGCAGCGTCAGCTCCAACGCCACATCCGGCTTGGCCAGTACTTCGGAAATGTTCCGTTCAGGCATGAGCCAAAGATGGGGCAATGGTAGGGCCCCGCAAGGGCGAATTGGAGATTAATGGCTTGACTGGGGACGTGAGGGCTCCCACATTACGAGCACATCAGCAAAACATTCCCCGAAAGGGATATGCGCACACAGCACAACCGGCTGGCGTTTAGTTTGATCGAGTTGCTCGTCGTCATCGCGATCATCGCCATCCTGGCGGCGCTACTGCTCCCTTCGCTGGCGCGCGCCAAAGCCGCCGCCAAGCGAATCCGCTGCACGGATAATGAAAAGCAATTGGCCGCGTGCTGGGTGATGTATTCGACCGATAATGCCGACTGGCTGCCGGCTAACGGCTACAATGACCGCGATCCGCCGGATCCCCGCCTGCACTTGTGGGTCCAGGGCTGCATGTATTATCCCGAGGACCAGACGAATGTTTCCTACATCCTGGACCCCAAGTGGGCCCAGTTTGCGAGCTATCTTCAGACCATAGGGGTCTATACGTGCCCGACTGACCGTAGCACCGTGATGGTCAATCGGCAGACCTATCCCCGAATCCGCAGTTACGCGCTCAATGCGTATGCGGGCTGGACCGGGCCGTGGGATACGCGTCTGGCGAGCGGGTACAAGGTGTTTAAGAAGCTGACGGAAATCGGGCCGAAAATGCCCAGCGGTTTTCTTACCTTTATCGATGTGAACCCGGATAGCATCTGTTGGCCCTATTTCGGGGTACAAATGACACGGGATAGCTTCTTCAATTTCCCCAATGTTTCGCATAATTACGGCAGCGTGCTGGCATTCGCCGATGCCCACGTCGAGCGGCATCGGTGGCAAGACCCCCGGACCATTCGCGCTTATTCTCCCGATTACCACCGCCACGACGATAGTTCGCCGGGAAATGTTGACCTGGCGTGGCTGCGCGCGCGGACTACGATTCCGGCTTCGCAATAAGGGACGTGGAGCGTGGAGCGGGTGCTGGCAGGGAGGAGTGAGCAGCAGGCACAAAGCGGCAGAGGGCTGCCGCAGTCCACAACCTCGCGGAATGAGTGGCGTGCAAAACCGGGGTGCAAAACTGTGGTGCCAAAGTGGCCTGCAAAAATTCGCGGCAGCGTTTTGGACTGCGGCAGCCCTCTGCCGCTTTTTCCAAAGAATAGTTTAATCGCACGCTAAAGCCGCCGCAGCCACCACATCCCGACGCCTATTTGTCACTTTCGTTTTATTCAGAGTATTGGTAAAAAGGGAGCCTCAAATATTGCGCAATGAAGTCTCTGAAATTAAGCCTGCAGGGTTTTTTGTTCGTGCTGGTGCTGTTGGCCTTGCCACAAGCAGCGCCGGCAGCGGCGCGCGCTCAGCACGTATTCATCATCAGTCTTGATGGAGGCAAGCCGGCGGTGATCCAGAAAAGCCCGATGCCGGTGCTCGAAACAATGGTCAACGAGGGCGCCTGCACCTGGACGGCCCAAACCATTTTCCCGAGCATCACGCTGCCGTCACACACCTCGATGCTCACCGGGGTTGGGCCGGCGAAACATCATATCCTCTGGAACACTTACAAACCTGAAGCCGGCGTGGTTCAAGTAGCGACGGTATTTTCAGAAGCCAAGCAGCACGGTTTTTCCACGGCGATGTTTGTTGGCAAAGAGAAGTTCCGGCACCTGGTCCAACCTGGAATGGTGGACGAGTTCCAATTCGATCGGGCGGACGCAAAGGTAGTCACGACGCGGATTGTAGGCGATTTAATCGCGGTGCGTTCCGAAACCGTCCCGGCCCGGATAGTGGCGCGGGATGCGGCGGCCTATATCGTGCAGCATCGGCCGAATCTGTGCTTTATTCACTTCACGGATACGGATGACACTGGCCATCGCTACGGCTGGGGCTCGCCGCAGCAGGTGCAGGCCTTTGCCGATGAGGATGCCGCGCTGGGGGTGGTGTTCAAAGCGCTTGAAACAGCCGGTATCCTGCACGATTCGGTGGTCATCGTGACAGCCGACCACGGCGGGCATGCCCGAACCCATGGCAGTGCTTCGCCTGAGGACATGAATATCCCCTGGGTTGTTTGGGGCAAGGGGGTCCGCCGGGATTATGCGATTACCGCACCCGTGACAACCTACGATACCGCGGCGACCGCGTTGTGGTTGTTAGATGTCCCCTGCCCTGAATCGTGGGATGGCAAGCCGGTGGCGAGCGCGTTCGGGCCTGACACAATTGGCAATGGGCCCTTGCGCTCGCCCGTGCGCCAGGCGGCGGCGAATTAGCGCTTCAAAACGGATAGCCGAGAGAGAAAAGCACCGTCCCGGAGGGATCGCCCGGCCGCGGATTGAGGTTGTGCCCGTATTCGAGGCGAACCGGTCCGATGAGCGTGTGCCAGCGCAAGCCGACCCCGACGGAGAACAACGCGGTATCCACAGGGTAGTGGTTGAGGTGCTCGGCGAACCCCAACGAGTCGGAAAACAAAACTACCGACCACTTGGCTGTGAGAGCCTGCTCCAGTTCGACTGTGCCGAGGGTGTAGGTTTCGGCGCCGACCAATTGGCCGAGGGAGTTGCGGGGCGAGGCCTCGGTTTCCTGGTAGCCTCGGATGGAACTCTCGCCACCGGGGAAAAACCGGCTGTTGAAAGGCAGGTTGTTGGCCGGGCTGCCGAAGGAGATATCGACGCCATGACTCACGCCCAGGCTTAAGTACCGGCCGCCGCCCAGCGGGTGATGCCACGAAGGAGAGAACTCGACCCGCTGGAAGTTGGCCTCGCCGCCCAGGTATGAGGTCGCCGTCTGAAGGCTGAGGAACACTTTGTACCCTCGATGCGGGTATAACGGGTTGTCCCGGCGATCGTATTTAATATCGAACATCACCGACCCCACCGCCGGGTTGGTCAACCCCTCGCTAGCGACTTCCTGCACAGTCGAGAAATCCAGCGCATTGAGAATGCTGTAGTTATACCGCGCAGTGATATCGGTGGATTGGGCGGCGAAATACTTATGCAAGCCGATGCTGCCGCCGTACTCGAGGCGGGTAAAATCGATCTCCTGCCTCCGCAGGCCGGAGGAGTTGACAAATAATTCGATGTCCCGGCCGACCAACTCGGGAATGGTGTAGGTGAAATCGCCACTGGTGGACTTGAACGATTGAATGGCTTTGATGTTGGCGTGGTGTGCGAGGCCCCAGATGTTGTTGACTTCGGCTTCGACCCCACCCATCAACAGGTCGTAGCTGCCCCACCCGAACAACAAACTCAGATTAAGTGTTTTGCCCTCCGTCAGTTCATAGATCACTTGGCGATGAGCTTCGTCCACCGTCCGGTATTGCAAATCCACTTTGTCAAAAATTCCCAATTTAGCCAGGCGATAGCGGCCGGCTTCGACGGCAATCGGGTCCAACCATTCCCCGCGCTCAATGCGCACGGAGCGTTTCATTAAGGCCGGACGGGTGCGGCGCTGGCCGCGGAACTCAACGGCTGCGATCCGCACCCGCGGTCCGCTGCTCACGCTGGCCAGCAACCGCAGTTCCTCACGTCCGGCAATGGACTGCCGCTGGGCGGTGGTCACCTTCACAGTCGTGTCAGGGAACCCTTGGTGGTACAGGTTGGTCTTGAGGCTGAGCACGAAATCCTGCTGCCAGACGTGCGAATAGGGTTGATTGGGATGAACGATCTTGATCCGGGCCGGAGCCGGCGCGTTAGAGAAGGTAAAGTCTTCCTGAACGGTGCGGACGATGAACTGAGGCCCCTGTTGCACCTGCAGGCGCGCTGCGACAGCCCCGGTGCGGTCATTTTGCGCGAGTTGGGTTACGCGCGCCTGGGCTTCACGGTAGCCCTGCTGGTCCAGCACGCCGGTGAGCGCCTCGATCCCGCTATCGAGACGATCGGGGGTGAAGATGCGTCCCCGTTTCAGATGGAACAACGTCTCGGTCTGCTCGAAATATGAGTAAGCCTGCTTGAGCGGCACGGTTTGCAAGCCGGTAAACTGCAGTGATTGAAAATAAAACAGGACGCCCTTGTGAACGATGAAGCGCACTTTGCTGAAACGCAACTCGCTGGACAAAGGATTGTCCAGCAATCCCGCCGCGTTGACGCGGATTTGGCCGCCCGCAGTGGTGGTCAACTGAATCTCAATAGCCGGGTGAAGGTAGCCATCTCGTTTAATGCGCGCGGCCAGAGTGAGCGCGGCGTCCTCCACAAAGGTCGGGGTGAGCAAATCCGGCACCTTGCCCGCCCACTCGAGAGTGACCAGCATCCGGCGCAACTCGCGGTTGCCCAACAGACCGTAGCCGGAGATTTTGAGCTGGGCCGGTTTAGGCTTTGGCGCTCGGGTGGGCTCCGCCGCTGCGCTGCGGATGGGAACCACCGCGCAGAGCAGGAGAGCCAGACCGATGGCTTTACCGTGAGTACACACGCCACTTAAGGAAGCCGTTGAAGTCGCCGAAGCGATCGTACTCGCCTACGAGCGACCAACGCTTGCTCAGTTTGTATTCAATATGATACGTGGGACGGCCCTGTTCGGTGATCTCTTCGCCCGAGCGGACAGTTAAGCGTTCCTGAGACTGATCACCGAAGCCCAGTTTAGCCAGCATATCCCGGCCGAGAAACAAAGCCAGCGTTTGGGCGCGTTGTTCGGGCGTCAGAGTAAAAGTGCCTTGCGGCAACTGGCCGGCAGTGACCATCAGCAGAATCTGATCGGAGCTCAGCGGCGGTGTCGAGGTGAATTGGATAACCGGCGCGTCGGCTGTTCCGGTCACTTCCATGCGGATATCATAGCCGAACTGCTTCGAGGCGGCTGTGAGCGCCATTTGCGGCTGATAAGGATTTTGACTGGTCAGCGACACCAGTCCCTGTTGCACTTGCAGGCTCGCGAACGGGAAACGCACCGTGCCAGAATCTATCCGCAAATCTCCCAAGGCAATGGGGTCCTTCAGTGTGCCTTCCAGCTTGAGATTGGCCGACAACTCGCCATTGAACAACGGGCTGCGGACCTTTAGAAACCGCACGCCGTCCACAGTCACTGCGAGGCGCCAGTCAGCCACCGCCGGGTCCTCGACGCTGAAATAAGGCGGGCGGCGGCTTGGCCCGGCGATCTTGCCAGGCACCAGCGCGCGCAAGTCGCTCAAGTAATAGCTGTCGCGCAAGTGAGCAACACCCGAGATTAGCGGCGGGGCGGCATTGGTCCTTGTGACCTGGAGGCGCAGATCGCTGCGAACGATAAATTCCGGTTGCCGCGCCAGGGGGACGTCCTTGGCAAGCACCTGCAGGGCGAACGGCGGTATCCGTCCGTGCAGCCATTCGCTCCCACGCAAGTCGAGAGTCCCGCTAAGCTCCACCGGCGCCCCGCTCAGGGAAGCTGACGCTCGCTCCAGTCGCAAAAGGTGATCGTCAAATTTCATGGCGATGGCTATGTCGCGAATCGGTCCGAATTGACCCAACGGGCGCGTCCGAGCACCTTCAAGCGAGAGTTGGCCTGCGAGTCTCCTGCCGGGGCGCAATTGCAGATCGACGTCCAGACTGCCTTGCGGGGCTAAAACGGTTGGAAACAAAGGCGCAAAGGCTGCCAACTCGGCATGTTCGATTCGCAACTGTGCACTGGCCCGGCTCCAATCCGGCAGCTTCTTGTCGCGTAGAGCCGCAAAAAAGTTTGGCGCCAGGGGCCAATCGCCCGTCAGGCTCACGCGCTGGCCTTGAACGAACAATTCGCCCTGGGTCAACCGCGCCTGTTTGCCGTTCAACTCGAGCTGGAGTCGCAAGTTTCGCATCGCGGGCAAATTGGTTTCTGCAGCGGCGAGTTGCAGGCTTTGCGCGCTGAGCGCGATTGACCCTTCAGGTGAATGCCAGGTGCCGGTGAGCGCGACCTGTAAGTTGGGCTGGCGCAAGGTCACGCCGGTCTGCCGGGCTAACTCATTCCAAAACGCCGCTTGCGACCCGGCGGTGGCCTCGACCCGCAACGCGCCGTCGGGTTGCCACTGAACCAGCTTGCCAGGCTCGGCGATGTCAAGGGTCAGAGGCAACGTCCCGTGAACCGAGATCGCGGGGGCGGACGCGCTGCCGAGGACCAGGTTCGAGATGACCAGGCCACCGGCGTCACCGGAAATGCTCACCGCGGCCGCGAGCGGTTCCTGGCCGAGCGCGCCTTCGCGGGCGGTTAATTCGAGCTTGAACCGGGGGGGGCCATTGGTCCAGCCCGCAGCGGCCGCAAGATGTTTCACTTGCACTTGCGGCAGGGGTGCCTGGAGGAAAGGTTGCGCCAGCGCGGTCGAAAGCGCGGAGGCAGAAATCTGGAGGGTGCCCTGATGTGGCCAATCAAGGCGCGCGTTGGCGCTCAGCCGGCCAGCCGCGCCCGCCCACTCGATCGGTGTGGTCGTCAAACTCCAGCCGCCGGCCGGCAGACCGGGTTGAAACAAAAGCCGGCAAGGCTGGGTTAACGTCATCGCTGGGCTCCCATTGCTAAGGAGGGACAACTGCACGAGGTGCAGGTCGAGTTGCTTCGGGCGGATTCGCAAAGCGCCTTGCGCTTCAACCCGCGATGTGCCGGCGCTGGCCGCAACGTCCAGCTTGTCCAAATCCAGTTCTTGGCCGCTCCAGTTCGCCCGTACATGCAGCGGTTGCAATCCTGGCGCCGTGAGGTGGGTTGCGTCCAATTCACCGGTATGCGTCAGCTCGGCAAAAGGCCCGGCAAAGCGCGCCGAAAGCGACAGGTTTTCCAGGTTGTACCCGGGTGGCAGCCAGCGCCGGACCAAAGGTCCTTTGATTTCCAGGTGGCCCGCTACTACGCGGTTGTCAGCCAACTGGACAGTGCCGCTGGCCCGAGCGGTAGAACCGCCTTCAAAAACCAGACTGGCCTGACGAACCTCCAGTCGAGGCCAGCTCAGTTGCCCATCGAGTATCGCCGTGCGCGCGACCATTTTTCCCCGTTGGAGGTCGGTGCCACCAAGGTGAAGAGTCACGGCGGGTAATTGCTTTCCATTGGGCTCGATTCGAGCCTCCCCTTCGAGTGCGCCGCGTAGCGCGACCAACGTCTGCTGCGCCAAGTCCACATGCACGTGGAACGCGGCGGGCTCTCGCAGCAACGGGCCGGTCCAGTGAAGTGTTACAGTGTGCGAGAGCTGAAGCTTCAACCACGGCGCCGAAACGATTGCGTCTGAGATGGTCGCTCCATTGGTATCGCCACTCGCCCGCAGCGTCAGCGCCACCGGAGGCAAATTGCTGCTGGCCAACGGGGGTGTTGCGACTGCATTTGCCTGGAGTGAAAAGTTCCCTGCCTGCCAATCCGCCCTCAGCGAGCCGGTGACATCCTTGTAACCAGGCAACTTCAGCGCACGTGCCGGGAGCCGCAGTTCCTGGAGCTGGGCGTGGGCGTTCTCAGGCAGCAGGCCGGTTGTCGCGAACCGTGCCTCCACCTTGACACGATTGCTCATCCAAAAAAGCGCTCCGGCCACGGAGAGCCCATTGGTTTCGGGCGTGAGGCGAAAGGCGGCGTTTGCCGGAAACGAATGCGCGTGAAGCTGTAAGGTGTAAGGCGCCTGGTTCAGGTCCAGATCGATGTTCACTGCCGGTAAATTCTTGCCCCAACCGACCTGCGCGTCCACCCGCCGGTTAGCCCAGGTGGCGGTAGGCACGGTTAAGTCGAGCGTGCCGTCGCGCACTCGACCGTGGTACAGAGCGGCCCGCGGGAGCCAGCGGGATAAATGGCGCAATTGCGAAGAAAGGTAGCGAACCTCGGCATCCGTTGAGTCGGTTCGGGCTTCTTGGGAGGTCACCGGGGTGGCGGCGCTTCGGTATTGCCAATCGTCCACACGCAGAAAGGGCTGAGCCGAACGCCTGTTGCCCAGCCCCAGGCGCCAGAGCCAAACCGTAGGAACATCGGCTTCAACCCGGGCGGCCCGCACCTCTGTGGTGGCATTTGTATAGCTGAATCCAGTAAGGAGGAATCGGGCGTAACCGAGCCTTTGGTAGGCGTTATAATGAGCGCCCTGGGCACGTGCTAATGGCCGCAACACCCAGGGCCACCACAGGGGCAACGCAACGCCGAGCAACACCAGCATCGCCGCCGGCAACCCCAGCCATAACCCTATTTTTTTTCGTTTTGACACTTACGTAGGAATAACCCCGGACAAGATACGCGAGGTTTGCCCGCTTGCATGTTTTTCCAGCGCACGTCTATACTCGGCGCGGGTCAGGCAACAAGAAAGGCGTGTATGGAACAGTCGGGGCGGCAGTCGCTTAACACCAGCAACGTGCTCTCGGTGATCATGGGTGGCGGTCAAGGCACACGGCTATTCCCGCTCACCAAGGAACGAGCCAAGCCGGCCGTCCCGCTCGCCGGCAAATACCGGCTGGTGGATATTCCCATTTCCAACTGCATCAACTCCGGCTTGCGCCGCATTTACCTGCTGACGCAATTCAACTCCGCGTCCCTTCATCGCCACGTTTCGCAATCGTACAAGTTTGACCATTTCTCTGGTGGTTTCGTTGAAATCCTGGCGGCTGAGCAAACCTTCACCGATACTTCATGGTATCAAGGTACCGCCGATGCCGTCCGCAAGAATAAAATCCACTTCCGCAACCATGATTGGGATTTTCTGCTCATCCTCAGCGGCGACCAGTTGTACCGGATGGACTTTCGATACATCATCAACCAGCACCTTCAGTCCGAGGCGGATATTACGGTGGCCACTATCCCGGTGCGCCGTTCCGAAACTCCGGCGCTGGGCATCCTCCAGATTGACGCCGACCGGCGGATCAATCGCTTCGTTGAAAAGCCCTCCGACCCGGCGGTCCAGGACAGCTTGCGCCTGGATCCGGCCTGGTACGGGCCACTCGGCATCCAGGGCGAAGGCGAGTTCTTCCTCGCCTCGATGGGCATTTATGTTTTCAACCGGAATGTGATCTTTCCGCTGCTGGAAAACAAGCACACCGATTTCGGCAAGCACATCATCCCCGAGGCCATTCACGAACGGCGCGTGTATTCGTCTGTGTTCCAGGGTTACTGGGAAGACATCGGGACCATCCGCGCATTCTTCGAAGCCAACCTCGAACTGACCAGCGAGCTGCCCCGCTTTAATTTCTTCGATATGAGCTCCCCCATTTTCACCCGGCCGCGGTTTCTGCCCGGCTCGAAAATCAACGGCGCTCAAATCGATCACGCCGTCATTTCCGACGGCTGCATCATCAACCGGGCCAATATCACCAGCAGCATCGTCGGCCTCCGCTGTATCGTCGGCCCCGGCACCTACCTCAACCGCACCATCCTCCTCGGCAGCGATTACTACGAGTCCAACGATTCCATTCACGAAAACGAAATGGCTGGCCGTCCCCGCATTGGTGTCGGCGCCAATTGCCGCATTGAGAATGCCATCATCGATAAAAACGCCCGCATCGGCGATAACGTCATCATTTCCCCCGCCGGCAAACCCGACAATGTCGATCATGCCAGTTACTACATCCGCGACGGCATCGTCATTATCCCCAAGAACGGGGTCCTGCCTCATGGGACGGTGATTTAAATTCAAATCGCTCATTCAGGGGCGCTCATCCATGGGTTTTGGTGGTTTGGTTAGTTGACTTAATGTATAAAATGATTGAAGGTAAATTCGTTCCCTGACGCGAAACCTCCCCTGGGGTATTCCCCTCTAAATGAGCGAACAATTTTGATAGGCGTCCGGGCAATGACCGTGTTAGCCTGAGTCAAGAAACCGAATATGTCTGCCAGTCTTTTGGGGGCGCGCCAGCGCCAGGGTGGCCTCAAATCGTCGCGCTCGGGCGTGCTGCCCGGGCCGAAACACATTTCTTTAATCACTCCCGGACCCGAGTTGAGCGGGGGCTGCGGCAGCGCTTGTTCCCTGATCGATCTGGGCGGGTGCACACGGGTATCACTCATCCTCACGCCGGCAGGACGCGGTCCTTTCAACCAGCAAGCGCGGGAGCTGCTCTCCACGCTGCAGACCTCGCTGGGCGGGCGTCCACGGATGAAGGTGGTTTCCCAAACGGTCTTCCTGCGCGATGGCGCGACGAGGCTTGAGTGCCAACGGCTATTGGACACCCATTTCGGCCAGGACATGCCGGTGACCAATTACGTCAGCCAGCCGCCGTGTGACGGCGCCGCCCTCGCGCTGGAGGCCTGGGCTGTGGGCGGGGATTCCGTCCAGCTCGAGCGATTCAGCCCTCAGACGATGGCCGTCAGCTACGATGGCGTGCGCTGGGTCTATTGTAGCGGGGTGACCTCGCGCCGCGTCAGCGGGCCGGTTTATCCCCGAGCCACGGAAGTGTTCCGGTTGTTGGACGGCGAATTGCAGAAAGCGGGCAGCGGCTTTGCACATGTTGTGCGCACCTGGTTGTACCTGGGCGGCATTACCGAAAGCGAGGGGACCGGGCAGCGGTACCATGAGCTGAACCGGGCGCGAAGTGACTTTTACCAGGGAATCGATTTTTGCCGCGGATTAGTGCTGCCGGGAACCCCGGGGCTGGTGTATCCGGCCAGCACGGGCATTGGCATGGGGGGCGGCCGGCTGAGCGCCGCCTGCATCAGTTTTCAAACCCGCCGCGAGGATGCCTCCCTGGTCCACTTGGAAAATCCGCATCAAACACCTGCTTACGCGTATCACACGAAATACTCGCCTCACAGCCCCAAATTCTCGAGGGGATTGGCCTTGGCACTGGGCCAGCATCTGACGACTTGGATCTCCGGCACCGCGAGCATCGTCAATTCGGAGAACCGGTACCCCGGCGACATTGGCCGCCAAACCGAACAGACGATCGAGAACATCGAACGGCTATTGACCCGGGAAAACTTTGCGCTTCACGGGCTGCCCCACGCCGGCGCCGGCCTGGGGGACCTGGCGAAAATTCGCGTCTATGTGCGGCGCCCCGAGGATTACGCCAAGTGCCGGGCCATTTGCGAGCGCCGCTTCGGCGCGGTGCCCACCATCTACGCTTTAGCCGACATCTGCCGGCCGGAATTGCTCGTCGAGATCGAAGGCGTCGCCTTCAGCCACTACTCGCCGCGCTGAAGCGGGCGACATCCCCGCACGTTTCTCAATTTCGTTTCGCCCGCGCCGCAACGACTCGTAATGTAAGAAATGTTTGGTTATCCCCGGGTCTCTCGGCCAGCATCCCGACAATCCCACCGCACGACAGCAAAGGCGGGCGCGGGTTGGTAACCACGAAGGTAACCACGAGCGCGGGTTGTCCATTGAGCCGGACCAGCATCGGCAGATCATAAGCGGGGGTTCCGGCCGGCAATCCCCAGGCCGTCGGCTCAGTCGGTGCGATGTGTTCCGAATCCAGCAGCAGCTCCGCCGTGACCCCCGCATGCCGGATCATCGACCAAATCGACGGCTTCTGAATCACCTTCAGCAAAATGTCTTCCAACCCTTCGGTGTGCTCGACCAACTCGAAATAGGAAAACAATGCTGGGAAAAGCCCACCCAACGCGCGCTCGTCCTCCGCGGTCAAATGCAATTCTCGAGCAAGTTTCCGCCCCTGGGCCATCCGTGGCGCATCGGGCGGCGTCGGGCTGAACCAGAATTCGCCCTCGACCTTGCTTTGCTCCCGCCGCCAAATGGTCGCCGCCGCGCGGTCCAGGCCGAGGCTCAGGAAGCCCTTGTCGATTTTGAACGACTCGGCGTGCTCGCACCGCCTTGCCGGCTTGGAACCATTCAGAAGGAACGGGCCGGCAGTCAGCAGGTCCACTCGGGCAGGCGACGAAATAAATTCCAGGCGGTTGCTCTGGGCCGTGTAGAGCACCGTGGGCTGGGCAGGTTTATCTGAAGCCTGCCGGGGAGCGGCCCGAAGAGTGGTAAGGTACAGCAGCCACTGCGTGCGCCGTCCGCTCTTTTCGCACAGCGTCGCCAGGCCGGTGAAAGAATCGCCCGGACTCAACCGCCCCGGTTCCCCCGGCGCATCCAGGCCTTTGAGCGGAATATTGCGGGTCTGCGCGAACGCAGCCAGCGCCGGCCCCGGGGCGATGGCAGCCAACTTTGCAAAATTCGGCGTGGGGTCCGCCGAGTACAGGTGCAGCGGCAGAAAAAGTTGGGGTAACAGAAAGGCAGAAAAGGGTAATGCCAATGCGCCAAGACGCCAGGGCGCAAAAGCCTTGAAGCCCAGAACAGTTCTTTGCGCCTTGGCGCCTTTACGCGTTTGCGTCCACATCTTCTTCCATGTAACACCCTGAGAATCGTCGAGGCAAGGAACCGTTGAAGGACCCAATTAACAGGGGGAATCTTCCGTAGGGGCGGGGGGAATCTGCTTGCACCAGCACAATTGGAAAGCTATTTTCCAGCTACCTTGTCCGGTGGTGTAATGGTAGCACAAGAGTCTTTGGAGCTCTTTGTCATGGTTCGAATCCATGCCGGACAGCCAGTTTTCCTAGGGAAAATGAAGGTTTCGACTCGGACACCAAAGATTCCCCAAACATTTCAGGCGGAATGGGCGGGGAAACAGATACAGACGTGAAATTCCCCAAGCGGCTTCGCTACCGAGGAAAAGGCAAGGTCCTGGCAACGATCTACAAGCGCCCGGGGCAACCCCAGCCGTACCGGCTTTATTGGCGCTGTCGCGTGGACGGCAAACCCCGGAGCCGGTTCTCTGACTTCCCCACCTACTCAGCGGCAAAGGCCAAAGGGGAAACGGTTGTCGGCGAGTTGGCTAAAGGTGCGCAAGCGGCCCGCCTTTCCCCGGGGCAGGCAACCGATGCCCTGGCCGCCCTGGAGCGATTACAGCGGTATTACGAGGCTACCGGGCGTCGGGTGAGCCTGCTTGGCGCTGTCTCGGAATTCGCCGAGGTTTCCGCAAAGCTACCCCGGGGGCGAACGCTGCACGAGGGCATTGACGGCTTCCTGGCAAACGTGGTGGACGTGAAGCGCATGGACCTGGGCGAGGCCATGAAGGAATTTATCGAGACCCGCAGGCTAAAGACGGTCCCCAGCAAAGAAGGCCGGCGCCCGCGCATCTCTGCCGATCACCATTACAACACCAGCCTTTGGTTGAAAGAATTCGCTGACACGTTCCCGGGGCATGCGGTTTGCGACCTGAAAAAGGAGCACGTTGCCCTTTACATGAAGCAGCATGGCAAGCTGGGGGCCAAGACCCGAAACGAGCGGCGCGCATTGGTGAAAATGTTCCTGGCTTGGGCTGTTGAGCGCGATTACCTGAGCAAGGCGCATCGGTTGTACGAGGCTTCGGAACTGGCCATGGAACCCGGTGATGATGACGGCGAGATCGAATGCTACACCGCCGGGGATTTGCGGGCCATCCTGGAGCGGGCCAGCCAAGCGCCCGCTGCCCCCAAGAACGGCGATGAACCCGCCGAGGATTACAGGCATCTTTTGCCCGTAATCGCCCTGGCAGGGCTTGCGGGCCTTCGTCTGAAAGAGGCGATGCGCTTATCCTTCGAGGACATTTTCAAGCGTCCTGATCACATTGAAGTGGGCAAAACCAAGAGCAAAACCCGCTCGCGCCGCCTCATTCCAGTTTGTCCGGCGCTGGCAGCTTGGCTCGAACCGTATCGCCAGAAAACCGGCGCGATATGGGGCAAGAGCTACGACATGTTCCACATTGATTTTGCAGCCCTGCGGGGGGCGGTGGAAGTCGAGCCGAAACACAACGGACTGAGGCATTCATTCATTTCCGCTCACTTCGCAGCCTACAACGATGAAGGATTGACCGCCGCGCAGGCTGGTAACAGCCCGGACATGATTCACCACCACTACAAAGGGTTGCTCACCAAAGCGGAGGGCGAGGCGTGGTTTGCAGTGACACCGAAGCGCCCTGCCAACGTGATTCAACTCTCAAATAAAAATGCGATATGATCAAACTCCATGGAACGCAGCAATTCCGCCAGCAGTTACGGCAGCTTATGCCCAATGTGGAAAAGGCCGATGACCGTTTGGCCCGACTGCGGCACTACCTGGCCGCAGGAATGACACCATACCGGGAAGATAATGAAGCGGAGCGAATGGCCAAAGCGGCGGAGTTGATCGCGAAATGGAAGTCCGCCGGCATTGATCAGGACCACTTCAACTTCGGCCTGGCGCCGGACTTTCGGCAGTGGTGGGCAACCCAAGTTTCCACGGCGCGGAGCATGGCCGCTAAATCACGCAAACCAAAGAGCCAGCAGCGAAAGAATGCCATTGACAGGCCAAGGTAACGCCAAAACGGGTTTTTGCTCGCCTGCCGCTCCGGTTTTGTTCAACGCCGGGGCGGTTTTGTTTCCACGGTTAGCGGTTTTGATGACTGGCTGAGCGGTTTTGGTGCGGGCCTGGCCGAGGTGGGGGAAAAAGGTTGGGTGGTAGGGT
>DASYXT010000127.1:0-82418 GCA_035934555.1 Verrucomicrobiia bacterium
TTGCACCACAAAAGTGGTTACGCAGAAAGACCGAAGGCTCCTGGGCGGCGGCATTCGCAAATACCGCAAACTTGCCGCATTAACTCAAGAGCAGCTTGCCGAAAAAGTTGACCTTAACCCAGTGTACATGGGCCAAATCGAGCGTGGTTACAAAGTCCCGACCGTTGACGTGCTTTTAAGACTCTCCAAGGCAATGAAGGTCCATTTACGCGACTTGGTTGCCGACCTCTGAGCCGTTTTCCGAGGAGCGGCCGAAGTTGCGTCTTTCCAAGAGGGCATTGGCGGACGATTTGGCCCTTCACAGTTCCCTCCGAAACCTCAACAAGTGGGCTCCCTAGCAGAGTAGTTTTCTCCCTGCCCCTTCAGAGCTTCCGGCCCACCACCTTACTCCGCGGACTAACACGCGAGACTAGCCGGATTTAAGTCACGTTTCAGTCGCCTTCAACAGGACTGAAAACCCCGCCCGATAACCCGATACCTGCAATTGATCAGTTGTGTTCATTCGCTTTCTTCGCCGCCCCCAGGCCTCATCGTCCTTTCGCCTGGTCTCTCCACCGGCTCGCTCCGGGGGGGTGCGCTCGGGTCCCCTCTGAAGCCTACGCCCCGGCGCAAGCCCCCCCTACGCTCGCCTCTCGGTGAAGAGACCAGGCGAAGGGCGACGAGGCAAACGGGAGCAGCAGAAAAAAAAAGCTCATGAACAAAAACAATCAAATCAATGAAGAGACCGGCTCAGGGCTCCAGGCTCCGGTAGTAGCAGAAAGACAACTGACCCCTGACCTGCCCGGGCTGGGAAGCTTGGTTAAGCCGTTCCGGTTCTCATCGCAGCCCCATGAATACAAGGTTGTCTCCTTGCGCGAGTGTCCCACCCCCGAGAGCTTGCTCCTTTGTGATGTCCCGGATAAAGCCGCCCAGTACTGGCGCTTACACGTCCAGAGCAATCCTTATTTCAGCCCTGACGCCGAAACCTTTGTTGTCCTGCTGCTCAATACGCGCCGCCGAGTCAAAGGCCATCAGATTGTTTCCATTGGCACCCATGACACCATTCTGGTTCATCCCATGAGTGTGTTTAAACTGGCCATCGTCACCAATTCTGCCGCAATCATTTTGGCCCACAATCATCCCAGCGGTGACTCCACCCCGTCTGATGCTGATATCAAAGTAACCCGAGACCTCATTCGCGCAGGCCAGCTTCTCAAAATTGAAGTCCTGGATCACGTCATCATGAGCGCGGGCAGTCCCGGCTTCTCATCCCTTCGCGCCTTGGGATACTTCTTTTCCTGATGGCTAACAAAATGGCTAACAATTTATGATGAAACCATCCGTTCCAATAGTGGAACAACCTGCTTGAATACCCAGAAAAACCAGCTATTTTTGAACTTGAAATCGCGCCTACCTTGTCCAAGGCTGACCGTGGGCTGGAGAAAGCGGCAGAGGGCTGCCGCAGTCCACGATGCTGGCGCGATGTTTCGCAGGCTGCTCCTTCCGCGAGGTTTTGGACTGCGGCGGCCCTCTGCCGCTTTGCGTTTTGCCGCTAGACGAAAACCGTTTCCCCAGTCCAGACTCCCGCGGTGATGCCGGCCGACGGGCGCATTCTACTCATACGACTCGGTGGACTGGGCGACGTGGTATTCACGTTGCCCGCGGTGCAGGCGTTGCGCGCGGCGTTTCCACAGGCGCAGATGGATTTCCTCGTGGACAAGAAATTCGCCTCGTTGTTGGAGGGGTTTCCCGGAATCCAGAATGTTCTGACTTTGGATCGGGCGGGTTGCAAACGGCTGAACCCGCGGGCGCTGCTGCTGGAGACGGTGTCATTATTGTGGCGCTTGAGGCGGCGACGATTCGGATTGGTGGTGGATTTTCAAGGTTTTGGCGAGACCGGGTGGATAAGCTGGTGGACACGCGCGCCGGAACGCTGGGGCAGCGTCTATCGACCAGCGCGGGCTTGGGCCTACACACGCCCGGTGCGGCGCAACCCGGCCCTGCACCCGGTGGAGTACGACCTGGATGTAATTCAGGCCGGGGGCGTGCAACCCGCGCAACAAGCGGCCCATTTTGCTCTACCGCAAAGAGCAGCCGGACAAGCGCGCGACTGGTTGCGCCAGCACTCACTGGATGCCGAACGCCCTACCCTGCTGCTCCATCCTTTCACCAGCAGCTCGCATAAGAATTGGGGAGTGGATTCATATCTGGCGCTGGCCCGGCTGGCACGCCAGCAGGGAGTGCAGGTCGTATTCAGCGGCGGCCCGGCCGAACGCGCGGCACTGGCGCCGGCGAGCGAGGCAGGATTTGCCGTGGCAGCGGGAGCGCCGCTGCTGGTGAGCGTGGGACTGGCCAACCTGGCGACGTTGCTGGCAGGCGGTGATACCGGGCTGTTGCACGTCGCGGTGGCGATGGGCAAACGGGTGCTCATGCTGATGGGTTCACTGGAACCGGGGGCTTGTCATCCGTATGGCCATCGGGATTGGGCGCTGGTGCCGGCAGCGGGTCTGCCGGTGACCTCGATTCCGGTGCAAAGGGTGTGGGAAAACTGCAGCAGAGTTTTTGGTCAGAAAAAAGACGAATAACCTGATAGCACCATTAACTCGGTTTGTTCAGCACAGTTGCCACCCAGGCCTGGTTATCCAGGTACCAGCGCACCGTCTCGCGGATGCCCTGCTCGAATTTGTGCGCGGGGACCCAGCCGAGCTCACGCTCAATCTTTGAGGCGTCGATGGCGTAACGGCGGTCGTGCCCGAGCCGATCTTTGACGAAAGTGATCAGCTTGCGTGAGCTGCCACCAAGCCGGGGCGCCATTTCGTCGATCAAATCGCAGATGAGCTCGACAATGCGCAGGTTGGCCCATTCGTTGTGGCCGCCCACGTTGTAGGTTTCGCCCGGCTGTCCGCGGGTCAGCGCCTGCCAAAGCGCCTGGGCGTGATCGCGCACATACAACCAATCGCGCACGTTCATTCCGTCGCCGTAAACCGGCACCGGCTTGCGCGCCAGCACGCTTTGGATCACCACCGGGATGAGCTTTTCCGGGAATTGAAACGGCCCGTAATTATTCGAGCAATTGGTGATCACCGCCGACAAACCATAGGTGTGGTGGTAAGCGCGCACGAGCAGGTCGCTGGAAGCTTTGCTGGCCGAGTAAGGCGAGTTCGGCGCGTAGGGGGTCGTCTCAGTGAATAAACCGGTCGGGCCGAGGCTGCCATAAACTTCATCGGTCGAAACGTGCAGGAAACGATGAGCCGTACTGGCGGCGGGCCACAGCGCGCGGCAAGCTTCGAGCAAATTGAAGGTGCCGACCACATTGGTGTGGATGAAATCGCCCGGACCGGTAATCGAGCGATCGACATGCGATTCGGCCGCCAGGTGCATGACCTGCGTGATGCCGTGGCGCTTGACGACTTCCAATACAGCGGCCTTGTCCCGCAAGTCCACCTTTTCGAAAACGTACTTGGGATGGCGCGCGACCGCTTCGAGATTGGCCAGATGCCCGGCGTAGGTGAGGCAATCCAGGTTCACCAGCCGCTGAATTTCCGGTTTATCGAGAATGTGGTGGATGAGGTTCGAGCCGATGAAGCCCGCGCCCCCGGTGACCAGTAGGTTCATGTTAACTTTCGCACACTAGTTTCAGGCTCTCGTCCCAGGCCGGCAACTGCAGCCCGAATACTCGCCGCATTTTTTCGCAGTTGAGCACGGAGAAAGCCGGACGCCGCGCCGGCAGCGGGTATTCGGTTGTGGTAATGGGCTCGACGAGCTGGCATTTCCTTTCCGGCAGGCGCTCGATGATGGCTTTGGCAAAACCATGCCAACTGGTCTGGCCCGCCGCCGCCAGGTGATACACTCCGGTGAGTGCTTCAGGCTCCGGCGCCCCCAGTGCCTGCTTCAATGCCAACGCAGTGCTCTCCGCAATCAAACGCGACCACGTCGGGCATCCCACCTGGTCGGCGACCACCCGCAATTTCTCACGTTCCCTCGCCAACCGCATCATCGTGAGCATGAAATTCTGGCCGCGCGCGCCATATACCCAGCACAAGCGAAAGATGAGGTGCGCGCCGCCGGCTTGTTGCACCGCGCGATCGCCTTCGAGCTTGGAACGGCCGTAGGCGCCCAGGGGGTTGGGGGCATCCTCTTCGACGTAGCCGGAACTCTTCGTACCGTCGAACACATAATCGGTCGAGTAATGGACCATTAGCGCGCGAAGCTTTTTGGCTTCCTCGGCGATGATGCCCGGCGCGACACCATTGATTTGGCGGCAACGCTCCAATTCGGTCTCGGCCTTATCGACCGCAGTGTAGGCTGCCGCATTGACCACCACGTGAGGTTTGGTTTCCTGGAGCCACTTGCGGATGGAGGCGCCGTCAGTCAGGTCGATGTCAGGGTAATCAACGCTGACGATTTCTGCGAGCGGTGCGAGCGTCCGGCGCAATTCGTAGCCGACCTGCCCAATCTTGCCGATGATGAGAATTCGCGACATGGCGAGTGGTTCAGGGGAAGAGCCGTTCGGGTGGAATGTCCTTTAATAGAAGTCCCTGGTTGTCTTTATCGGACAGGGTTGGCTGGGCCAGGGGCCAGGCGATGTTCAACGCCGGATCGTTCCAAAGCACGGTCAGTTCATCTTTGGGCGAGTAGTACTCCGTGCACTTGTAGTGGAACAGAGCGGTGTCGCTCAGCACGGCAAAGCCGTGAGCGAATCCCGGCGGGATGAAGAACTGGCGGCGGTTTTGCTCCGAGAGATTCAGGCCGTGCCAGCGGCCGAAGGTCTTGGAGGAACGGCGCAGGTCCACTGCCACATCGAACACTTCGCCCTGGAGCACCGACACCAGCTTGCCTTGCGAAGATGGATTCTGGAAATGCAGGCCACGAAGCGCGCCGCGGCGCGAAAAGGAGATATTGTCCTGGACGAATCCGGGCGGCACGCCGGCTTCCTGATAACGGCGGTGGTTCCAGGTCTCCATGAAAAAGCCGCGCGGATCGCCGAACACCTTCGGTTCGATGATCAGCAGGCCCTCGAGCTCGACGCGAATGATGTTCACAGGTGTGGCGGTACTCAACGGCCCAGGCGGCGCGCCTCGGCAATCACTTCTTTATCCAGGTACTCGCGGTATTCGCATTTGGGCATGCGCCCCGCCAGCGTTTCCAATTGCGCCAGCGTCAGGAACCCGCGCCGGAACGCCGCTTCTTCCGGGCAGCCAATCTTCATCCCCTGGCGTTTCTCGATGGTCTGCACGTAAGCCGAGGCTTCATGCAAGCTGCTGCTGGTGCCGGCGTCCAGCCAGGCGAACCCGCGGCTAAGCCGATACACGCGCAATTTGCCGCGGCGCATGTACTCGACGTTTACATCGGTAATCTCCAACTCGCCGCGCGCCGAGGGTTTAAGATTGCGCGTAATGGTCACCACTTCGTTGTCGAAAATGTACAAGCCAGGCACGGCGTAGTTGCTCTTGGGCTGCCGCGGTTTTTCTTCAATCGAGATGGCGTGGCCCTGGGCATCGAACGCCACGACACCGTAGCGCTCGGGGTCGTGGACGTGGTAACCGAAGATCGTGGCTCCCTCCTTAAAGTCGGCGAACGCTTTGAGGAAAGTGTCGGCGCCGTAGAACACATTGTCTCCCAGGATGAGCGTGACCGGGTCACGGCCAATGAAGCTTTCGGCGATGAGAAAGGCCTGGGCAATGCCCTCGGGCCGGGCCTGCTCCCGATAATCAATGGTCAGCCCCCAAGCACTGCCGTCCCCCAGCAGTTGCCGGAACCGCGGCAGGTCCTGTGGCGTGGAAATCAGGCACAACTCCCGGATGCCCCCTTCGATCAGCGTCGTGAGGGGATAATAGATCATGGGTTTATCGTAAACCGGCTGAAGCTGTTTGCTCGCCACCAGCGTCAGCGGAAATAATCGGGAGCCGGCGCCACCGGCCAGGATTATGCCTTTCATGCGGGCCGGAAGATACGGAAGGGGCGCGGCAATGCAAAGGAGGAAAGGAAGCGAGTTCGAAACTTCAGTCCCGCTGCCTTCCCGTTCGATCAAATCCCATCTCTATAGCTACCCCCTGCAAATGGCGAATGGATCTGTCCGCCTGTTCGACCGTGCCGCACTCGACCGAGAATACAATCTCCCTTGGACAGTGCTGGCGCACGATGCGCATCACTTTAGCCCAGTCAATCAGACCGTCACCGCAGGCACAACCGACCGGCGTGCCGGTGACCTTGCCGCGTTCGGAACCGGATTGCTGGACCGAAATGTCCTTGGCATGCAGGTGGACCAGGCGGCGGGCGACGCGCCGCAGCCACGCATAGGGGTCCTGCCCGCAAATGAACGCGTTGCCGGTATCGAAGTTGATGCCAAGGCTGCTGCTCTTGACCAGTTTTTGGATGCGATCCAGCCCCTCCGGCCGGCGGCTGTACTGCTGGTGACATTCCAGCCCGATGAGAATGCCGCGTGGTTCTGCGACTTTCGCCGCTTCCATCAGCGTGTAGCGCATCAGGACAAAATCCTCGGCCTCAGTTGTCCAGGCGGGTTTTGGCCCTTCATCCGTATTGACCACGGGCGCGCCGCATTCGGCGGCGAAACGAATCGCTTGCTTCAGATACTCCGTGCCAATCTCGGGCTTGCACAGGGGCGTATGCGAGGAAAGCCCGGACAGGCTGACTCGTGCCTTCTCACAGGCGCGGCGCACGCGCAGCGGATCATCGAGCATCGAAACGCTGTGGAAGTAGCCGGCTTCGCTGAGCAACTCGCGGCCCCAGTGGACCATCGGTTCAACATGGGTGTAGCCGAGGGCGGCAGCCTTTTCGACTCCCCACTCGAACGGCTTGTCGTGGTGACGGACGAACTCAAGGTTAATACCGAAATGGATGGCGGGCATATGACTGGTTTGGGTTTTTAGCGCGCTATCAAGGCGTCGAGGGTGCAGTCGCGGTCGGAGCCAGCCCTGCGGCCCAGGCACAACCGCGTCGATACAGCTCTTGCACCGCAGGTACACTCAAGGCTTTAACGTCGTGCCCCAGCACGCAATGGAACGTCCGCCCGTTTCCGTAATGCGTCACAAAAGCGATCGGGTAGTATTGGCCATCGACAGAGGATTTGGCCCGCGCCACAACTTCGATCGGAGCGGTTCCTTCCAGGCATGTGTACAGTTCGTCATTGGTATCAAAATCCTGCAGGCCGCGCACGATGGCATGCTGCGGCTGGCACAATTCGACCCGGAACGGACCATAAGGATCATGCTGGCGCTTGCCCGGCCCAGGCTCGCTGCCAAACCAAATCCGGCCGGCGAGCTTTTCGAATTCAGGCCATTCACCATGCCATGCGCCGCAGGCAAAATGCACTAAGGCCAGCCCCTTGCCGTGTTCGACAAAGCGGCGCAAACGTTCGCGCGCAGCTTGACCCGGGCCGGCCTGTTGCCAATTTTGGAAATGCAGCAGCACCAGGTCATAATTGTCCAAAGCCGGGGAGTCCAGAAAGCGTGGATCCTCAATGCTCGCCACCTCCAACCGTTTGTCCTGACGCAACGCCTGGACCAGCACCGGCGTGGTTTGGCGCCAGAGATGGCCCGGATAATCCATGCCCGTCACGAGCAGAATCCGAGCCCGTTGTGGCGAGCCGTCGTCTGCCGACACGAGGTTGAAACTTGCCAGGCTCAAGCCCAGCGCCAAAACAGGCGCGATTCTCGCTCCGCTTAATAAACGAAAGGCAAGGCCGCGCCGCAGCCAAACCGGAAAGCGCTTTGCCGGGTTCATCGGTTTCCCTCCTTTACAGCATCGCGGTTCTGCCCGGCACCGGGACCGGATAACTGCCGTCGGCCTGAGGTTTCGTCGGCGCGTCCATCTCATCCCGGCACTCTTCGGGCTTCGGAGGATAATAAAAGCCCGACTGGTTGACCTGCTCCCAGGTGACTTCTTTGCCGGTATAGCAGGAGAGCTGTCCCATGACGGTGATCATCGTGCTACGGGCCATGTACTCGCCGCAATTGAGCGGATTGCCCGAGCGAATCGCGGCGAAGAGTTTGTCGTGCTCGAGCTGGTAAGGGTCACAACCATTTTCCTGGCCGCGCCAGTTGGTTTCGCCCCAAATCCGGCAGGCCTTGATCGAGGCTTTGCCCTTCGTGCCGAACACCAGGCTCGAATCCTCGTCGTAACAGCCGGTGGTCGTGCGGCACAGCGCGTAAACCCGAATGCCTTTGGGAAATTCATAGACCACCGAATGATGATCGAACACATCGCCATAGATGGGTTCGGTCATGCTCGAGCGGCCGGCCAGGCCGTGGCATTTCACCGGCGCCTGATTGCCCAGCACCCAACTGCTGCGGTCCAGATTGTGGACCAAACTTTGCGGCACATCGTCTCCCGAGAGCCAGCGGAAATGATATTGCGTGCTGCACTGCCATTGCAGCTCCGTCAGGCCCGGCTTGCGCTCCGTCACACCATAGGGCGACCGCAAAAAATTCTCCTCCATGCTGATGATGTCCCCCAGCGCGCCGTCCTGGATGCGTTGAATGGTTTCACGGTAAGCCGTGTGGAACCGGCTGTGGAGGCCGGAGACCACGCAGAGCTTCTTGTCGCGCGCGAGGTCACAGGCCTGTTGCATCAGCTTGACTCCGCGCGGATCGATGCCGTGCGGCTTCTCCACAAACACGTGTTTGCCGGCTTGCACCGCCGCCATCGCGTGAAAGGGGTGGAACTTCGCCGCATTGGCGATCAACACCACGTCGCTGGCTTCGATCACATGCTTGTAGCCGTCAAACCCGGTAAAACACCGCTCGTCCGGCACGGTCACCTGGCTGCCCTTCTGCGCCTGCAGCGCCTCGCGTTTGGCGTGAATTCGGTCGAGGAAAATATCGCACATCGCGACCAGCCTCGCGCCGGGGTCAGCCGTCAACGCCTGGGCGGCGGCCCCGGCGTTGCGGCCCCCGCAGCCAATCATGCCTACCTTAATGAGGCCGCTGCCGGCGGCATGCGCGGCGCGTTCCCAAGGGAGCACCGCGCCGGCCGCCGCCACAGCAACGGATGAAGTTTTCAAAAAATGCCGGCGATTGATCGGACGTGCGAACGATTGGTTTTTCATAGGATTAGGGGAGTCAGGCAGGCAGGCACGCACGCATGAGGGCGATTAAAACGCATTGGGGGACGTCGAGCAACAGAAAAGCATCTTTACATTGGGGCCCAATGAGAATGCCAAATACTCAACCCTCAATGCTCAAGGACCCCAACGCTCCAACGCTCCACGCCTTCCCACCCCGGCAGGGCTGGGTCCTCCCCGCGCCGTCGCCACTCAGGCAGGCCACGTCGCGCCACACCCCGCCCCGGTGCGCATTTCCCCTGTTTGGTTCCCGGCACCGGGGCAGCCCGCCGGCACTGAGGCGCGAAATTCCAAGTTGACCAGCTTTTTGGACCTTACGGTTGATCACCCGCAGAGACAAACTCCGGCTCAGGGGCTTGCGCACCTGGACCTGGCGCGCGGCTGGCCGGAATGGCCATGGCTTCCAGGCGGATATAATTCAACACCACCGGCGCTAATATGAGCCCTGCAATCCCTAGCAGCCTCTCCCCCACAATCAAGGCCAGCAGCGTCAGCCAGAGCGGATTGTGAATGCGCCAGCCCACAATCTTGCTGTTGAGGATATATTCGAGCTTGTGAATCACGACCAGGAAAACCAACGCCACCAACGCCATCCGCGGAGAGACCGTGAAGCCGACTGCGACAACGATCGTGTTGCTGATCAGGTTACCGACCACGGGCAGCAGGCCGCACAGGAACGTCACCCCCACGATCACCACTGCATAGGGCAAGTGCATCACCACCACAAAAACGGCTGTCAAAGCCGTGTTAATAGCAGAAATGATGAGCTGGGCGCCCATGACGGTCACAAAGCTGCTGTAAAGAGTCCCAAATCTCCGCATGACCTGTTCCCAACAAACTGCATAAAGGTTGGCGCCCGAACCGTCTTCATAGCCGGGTTGAAACTTCCGGTTGAGGAACAGGCTCATAGCGGCCACGCAGCCGGCCAGCAGCAACACCGTTTCCGTCGTGGCGGTCCGCGCAAATTTGGCGAAGCTACCCAGGTATTGCGCCTCTCCCTTAACGCTGTCCAAAGCCACATCCCGCAGGCTGTCGTAATCCGTAAAGGGCAATTCGATATTGTTCTGCCGCGCCCAGGCGAGGATGGAGGGGATGGATTTGTCGGCAATTTCCGGCAGGGACCGGACAGTCTGCTTGACGAAATAACCCAGCCCGTACGCCGCGGCCGAGAGCAGCACCAGCACCACCAACACGGCAAACCAACGGCCGCCGCGCCGGGGCAATTCCAATTTTGTCAGCGCCAGGTAAGCGAACAGAGCCGCCAGCAAGGGCGCCGCGAGCCGCAAACCCACCACCGCGGCCAACACGCCCACCATGAACAAATACGAAAACGTTTCCGGGCGGCTAAAGCCTTTCTTCAATGACCCAGCCTTTATCATCCAATAAACTCATACCTGGAGAAGCCCTGCAACACCAGCCCTTTTCCGCGGCACACCAGCCGTTTCCCGGCCTCATTCTTTTCGTTCTTTTGGTTGGACGTCGCTTCGCTGAGAGACAATCTTGGGCGCGATACAACGTATGCCGGCGTCCAAAAATCCTAATGGCTCCCGCACTCCCGAGATTGCCGGTGAGATGGCAATGAAGGAGGCCGCCGAAGCGCTGACGCTGCTGGGCACCTCGCCGGCGGGTCTGAGCGACGAAGAGGCCGCGGCGCGCCTTGAGAGGTACGGTCCCAATGAAGTCGCCCGGGAGAAACAGGAAAGCTGGCTGCAACGGCTCTATGTTGCCTGCCGTAATCCGCTCGTGATCCTGCTGACGGTCCTGGCGACTTTGTCGTATGCGACGGGAGATTTCCGCGCCGGCAGTGTGATGATGTTGATGGTGGTGCTTGGCGTTTCGCTGCGTTTCGTTCAGGAAACGCGGGCCGACACGGCGGCCGCCAAGCTCAAAGCGATGATCAACGTCACCGCCACCGTCGTGCGCAGCGGACAAGCTCGCGAACTGCCCCTCCGCGAGATCGTTCCCGGTGACGTGGTGAAACTTTCCGCCGGCGACATGATCCCCGGTGACGTTCGCCTGCTGAGTGCCAAGGACTTGTTCGTGACGCAGGCCACCCTCACCGGCGAATCGTTGCCCGTCGAAAAGACCGACGCGCGAGACACGCGCGAGAAGCTCGCGGCGCTCGAGCGGACTAATCTCTGCTTCCTGGGCACCAGTGTCGAAACCGGCTCAGCCACCGCGGTGATCATGGCGACGGGGCCGCAAACGTATTTCGGGAAGATCGCCCGCAGCCTCGCGGGCCAGCAGGTCGAGACGGCGTTCGATCGGGGCGTGAAAAAGTTCACCTGGCTGATGATCCGCTTCATGATGGTCATGGTGCCGCTGGTGTTTGTGATCAATGGCGTGACCAAAGGCGATTGGCACGAGGCGTTCTTCTTCTCGTTGGCGGTCGCCGTCGGCCTCACCCCGGAGATGCTGCCAATGATCGTCTCGGTTTGCCTTTCCAAGGGAGCTTTGGCGATGTCCACCAAGAAGGTCATCGTCAAGCGCCTCAACTCAATCCAAAACTTCGGCGCGATGGATGTCCTTTGCACCGACAAGACCGGCACGCTGACCATCGACAAAGTTATCCTGGAAATCTACTGCGATGTTTTCAAGACCCAGAACCAGGAAGTACTGCGCGACGCCTACCTCATCAGCCACTTTCAAACCGGTCTCAAAAACGTGCTCGACCGCGCGGTGCTCCAGCATAAAGAGCTGCACCAGGAGCTTTCGCTGGACCAATATACCAAAGTGGACGAACTGCCATTCGATTTTTCCCGCCGCATGATGTCCGTGGTCGTCGAGGGGCCCGATGGTCAGCGCCAACTCCTCACCAAGGGCGCGCCAGAAGCCGTGTTTGCCAAATGCACCTGCTTCGAAAGCGAAGGCGAGACCTTCCCGATGGAACCCATCCTGGTGGGAAATCTGATCGAGCAGGTGAACGATTTGAGCGCGGACGGTTTCCGGGTGCTGGCAGTCGCGACGCGGAAAATCGACAAACGCCCCGCCTACTCCAAGAGCGACGAAGCCAATCTGGTGCTCACGGGGTACCTTGCTTTCCTCGACCCGCCCAAAGACACGGCCGCCAAGGCCGTCAGCGTTCTGGGCCAGCATGGCATCACCGTCAAGGTGCTCACCGGCGACAACGATCTGGTCACACGCAAGGTGTGCACTGAGGTCGGCATTGACGCCAGTCGCATTCTCCTGGGCAACCAGGTCGAAACCCTCAACGACCAGCAATTGGCCGAAGCAGTGGAAAGCACGCACGTTTTTGCTCGGCTTTCACCGGCGCACAAGCAGCGAATCGTGCAGGCACTCCAGCGCAAAGGCCACGTCGTTGGCTTCATGGGCGATGGTATCAATGACGCTCCCGCCCTGCGGGCGGCCGATGTGGGGGTTTCGGTGGATAATGCGGTCGATATCGCCAAGGAATCGGCCGATGTAATTCTACTGGAAAAAAGTTTGTTGGTGCTCGAGGAAGGGGTCCTGGAAGGGCGCAAGGTTTTCGTCAACATCCTCAAATACATCCGCATGGGCGCCAGCTCCAATTTCGGCAACATGTTTAGCGTCATCGGCGCCAGCGCCTGGCTGCCTTATGTCCCCATGGCTCCCATCCAGGTGCTGACCAATAACCTCCTCTACGACTTCTCCCAAGTCCCGATCCCGACGGACAATGTCGGGCCGCAGCAGATCGCCAAGCCTCGTCCCTGGCACATGGGTGAGATCGCCCGGTTCATCGTGTTCATCGGGCCGATCAGTTCCATCTTCGATTACACCACCTATTTAATCATGTGGTTCGTGTTCAAGTGCAACAACCTCGCCCTGGCTGCCCCGGCTGGGCTTGCCGGAAAGTTCTCACCCCAACCGGCCGATAACTCCTACGCCGCAGCGCTATTCCACACCGGCTGGTTCGTCGAGTCGCTCATG
Source organism: Verrucomicrobiia bacterium (assembly GCA_035934555.1). GTDB lineage: Bacteria > Verrucomicrobiota > Verrucomicrobiia > Limisphaerales > UBA8199 > DASYXT01. The sequence continues at coordinate 12,971 of DASYXT010000127.1, forward strand.
ACTCAGACGCTCATCATTCACATCATCCGCACCAATCTGGTGCCCTTCATTCAGTCACGCGCGAGTTGGCAACTCACCCTGACCACTATCGTGATTATGGCCTTTGGAGCGTACTTGCCGTACTCCCCGCTTGCAGGAACACTTGGCTTCGTTCCTCTTCCCGGATTGTACTGGCCCATCCTCATTGCCACACTCATCTGCTACGTCGGCCTGACGCAACTCATCAAGACGTGGCTGCTGCGCAAAAGATGGGTTTAGTGCCAGAGCGCCCGCGGCGGTGCTCTTTCACCGTCCCCGCCCACCACTATTATTGTCGCTGCGGGAATCGGCCGTGGGTCGGGAAGGAGCAGCCGGGGCGTAACGTGGCGATTCCGGAGCTGCGGCGCGGGGCGCGGGCGCCTGATACTCAGGCCGGGTCGGCGCTGCATAAGACCGCTCTGGCGCCGGGTTGTTGTAACGGGGCACTTCTGCCTGGGCCGGGCGTGAGTACTGCTGAGCCTGTGGTTGAGATGGCCAGGAAGGCTGGTAATTCCTGTAATAAGTCTGAGTCTGGGGCGCCTGCTGCTGGGCCGCCGGCCACCGCCCCTGGTTTTCCATGGGGCGCGCGGGCATGGCCCAAGGTGTTGGATTCTGCGCTACCTCCTGCGAGGTCCAATACTGAGCTCCGGGCTGGGCGGAGCCAAATCCGGCGTTTGCAACCGGCCGCTGCGGGACCTGCGGGACAGTTGCAGAATTCGCGCTGCTGTTCGCAGGGCCATGCCAGTACAACACCGTTCCTTGTCTCGGCGCCGCCGGCGGGTTGGCCTGGGCGGTCTGGCCGAACCCGGGCGTCGCCACGCGTGCGGGCATCGTTTCCACACTGCGGACCGGCCGTGGCGGAATCAACGTCCGGGGCGCTTGGGCTGAGCCCGGGCGATTCAAGTTCGCCTCAGGCGGATGATAAACCGTCAAAGTACGTCGCGCGGGGTCCAGACGTTCCGTGCGGCCGACGAATTGGCGGCCGACGCTAACCTGATGCAAAGCCAGCCGTGGCACAGGACTGTGTGTCGCCGCAGCCACACGCGCGGCGGAGATGCCCTGATTGACCACCGTGTGGTTGCGAGTGTCAAAGCGGTTCGCCACGACAGTGCTGTTGAAGATGCGGTCCACGCGCTCCGCCCCTAACGCATGGTCGCGCAACCGGCGATGCTCAAAATCGCCCCACGCCACAAATCGGTAGTGGCGCCGGTCCAGGCCGAAATCATCTCGCTCCCCCACCCGGCGACCATGGAACGTAAGGCCGCCGGCAAAACTGAAGTTGCACCCGGGTGGCAGCGGAGCCCAGCCGCAATAAGCATCGCTGTAACGCCAGGAGACCCACGACGGCCCCCAAACCTTGTCCGGCGCCCAGCACCAGCCCAAGTGCCCATCGCGGAACCACCGGCCATAATGGAACGGCGCCCAGCCCCACGAATAATCCGAGAGCCAGTACCAGCCGCAATCTGTATAGGCCCAATGGCCACCATCGAAGTAGGGCTGCCACCCGGGATTGAGTACGGTGACCGTCGGTTGCCAACAACGTCCGTAACCATTGATATCTACCCATGCCCCATAGGGCGCGAGACTGTCATAAAAGCCTGCATCGCTCACCGCCTCGTCGGGCGGGGTCAGTGGCGCCTCCACCGGAGCGGCGCCTGCACTATAGTCCGGCGGCGGCGGCATTGGCGCGGATTGTGTGTCCGGCATCGGCGCAGGCGCCGGTGCGGGGGGAGCAGCCGCAGCTTGCGCCCCCGCCTGATTGGCCAGCTCGGTCTTTAATTGCTGGTCGTGCTGTAGCACCGCCGTGACCACCGGAGCCGACACGCCTATATCGTTCAAGTAAATGATTTGCTCCGCCGACAGATTGAACAGTTGGGTCGAGTTGATCACATACGCCAGCAGAACCGACTCGTCCACGCCCGAGTTGGCTAATTTGATTAGTTCCGACAGCGGTCCGTAAGCCGGAACCGACGCCGGCAGCAAGGCTGGCCCGGCGGGGGCCACCGCATTTGGAACGGTGGATGCTCCTGACGAAGGGTCAGCGGGAGAAGCCGGCGCCGGCGTCTCCTGACCGCTCAACGCCCCCAGCGGCAGACCACACACGAGCAACCCCATGATCCCCTTTTGGATTAACCCGTTTTTCATAAACTTTTAGTTCGACTAGCTTCGACTTTATCGTCGCGCCGCTAACTGATTCGACGGCCTGAAAGGTTACGTATTCACCGGCGCACGGTCCGCGGTCAAGATACCGGAAAAGCCACAATAAAGCAACTTGGTTGACGAAGCGCTCCTTCGTCGCAAACGACGCGCTCCGCTGAAACCTTGCCAGCCGCCCTATCGCCTGCATACGCTCGGCTTATGTTCGCTTCGCTCCTGACCGGGTCATCCCTGGATTATCTCTGGGGCTCGCCCTTCGCATTGCTGATCACGGTGTTCCAGCTTTGGATGCTGGTCGATGCGGTCCGCCAGCGCGAGTGGGTGTGGGCGCTGTTTATCTTAATCGGCTGGGGCCTGGCTGCTTTGTGGTACTACTTTTACGTCTATCGCTCGTCACCGACCTACCTGCGCGGCTTTGAGTTGCCGGGTGCTGACAACCGTCGTCGGATCAAAGAATTACAAGGCAAGATCCACCACCTCGACAAGGCTCACCACCACTCTCAATTAGGCGACGTTTATCCAAACCAGGGCCGGCTCGAACAGGCCGCCGCCTCGTACCATGCCGCGTTGGAACGCGACCCCGCGGACCTGGACACGCGCGCACACCTGGGGCTCTGTCTGCTCCGCCAGCACAAACCCGCCGAGGCGCGCCCGTTGCTCGAAGGGGTGGTCGCGGAAAATCCGAAGCACGATTACGGCTACTCGCAAATGGCGCTGGCGGAGACCTTGTCGGCGCTCGGCCAAACTGACGAGGCACTGAGTATCTGGAAGCTGGTGACCGAAAATCACTCCTACCCGCGCGCCAAGGTCCAATTGGCCGAGCTGTACCTCCGAGCCAACCAGCCAGACCTCGCCCGCCCCGAGCTCACGGAAGTCGTCGCGGACGATGCGCACGCCCCTGGGTTCCAGCGCCGGCGCGACCGCGTTTGGGTGCGCCGTGCGCGGAACTTGCTGCGCAAACTCGGATAGGTGTTAGAAGATGAGCCTCAGCCCGACGCGAATGTTCAGCATGTTCAGATCAGTTTCCTTGTCATTCCACAAGAACCGCGCGTCGCTGAATATGCCCGTGGTCGGATTAAACCGGTACTCCAAACCGACGCCGCCACCATACACCCAATCCCAGACCGGGCTCATGCCGCGTCCGCCGCTACCGATAGCGTAGGGAGCCAAACCGGTGTTGCCGATGGGAAATCGCAGATACACATCGCCTAGCCAGTAATCCAACGAGTTCAGGCTGTCGGGATTATCCGACACATTGAAGTCTGTACCGATACCCAGATTTTGGGTGAGGAAATAAGTCAAGCCGGCGCCGCCGCCCCACGCTCCATGGCGAATGTTGTGCTCGAAGACCTTGTTGAACCGGCCTTCCGGATTCAAATAACTGCCGAACAGGTCCAGCGATATTTCCTGCGCGGTGTACAACGGTCCGCTCTGATCATACGTCAAATGACCGCTCATCCACCCGCTGGGATCCTCCCACACGTGGGCGGCGCCACAGACTCCACCGGCCAGCATTAAAGCCACCCCGGCTGTTACCATTGTTTTCGTTCTCATAGCTTTCATTTGTTTTCGAATAACCCAGCGGCCGCATTTTGGCGCGGCCTCCATTTTTCCTCCGAACGGCAGGCGCTGCGCCGGGAGAAAAGCTTCCGGCAATCTATTCGGTTTCCCAGGCTTCGGTTCACGCACCCGACAACGGTGGTCGCGCGCTTGGAGCCTACCGCCAGGTCAAACTGCCTACCGTCCATCAACAAAGCACGCTTGCTCCGCAAGGGGCTATGGGGTGAGTACCCTAATAATGGCCGCAAAATATCCTCTCGGCTAAAGCCTGCCACGGGAAAACCGAGACCCCTCAGTTCACAGCGGCAACCGATGAAGCGGTGTAGGAGGGCGCCGAGGCTCGCCGAAGGTTTGCCTGGCGTGTTAAGAGCTCATCCAAATCTTCCACAGATTGGTTAGCGATCATTTGGTAATTTGAGATCGTAGGTGCCAAATCTGTTTTTGCATGGCCTGCGGCCGGAGTTGGCGGCCTGGCGGTAATCGACGGATGTGAGGACGTCACAAAAACCAGAGTCACAATTCCCAACAGCACCGCCAGCGTCACAACGGCCACGCCGCACCGTGACCAGGGCATGAACTCTTCCAACCAATTCCTTTGGCGCGCGTTCTCCAGCGAACGCAGTGCCTGCACCATGCGCGAGTGCAGCGCGACCGGCGCATCAATGGCCGGTTCATTCGCGGCAGCTAACAGCCCGTCGGAAACCTGGCACATCTGGCGATAATAACTTGCGCAGCCTTGGCAGCCTTTCATGTGTTCGCGTAATGGATCAGCTTGTGTTTGATCCAATGTCTTGGCTGCCAACCAGGCGAGCGCTTTCCGATTCTTTCGACAGGGTTTCATACTACAAAAAGTTTGCGCCTACCCGCTCCCCATTTAATACATTCATACTGCGCAAACGTTCCAGAGCGTAAAACAGTCGCGATTTAACCGTTCCCACCGAGCAACCTAACGCCGCTGCTATGCCCTCCAGCGATTCGCCAGTATAGAATCTCAGATAAATCACCTGCTGCTGCTTGCGCGGCAACGCTGCGAGGCACTGACGAACGCGCCTTCGCAATTCCTGATGCTGAATGATTTCATCAGGGCCTGCGCTTTCCTCCGTATCCAGCCGGTTTTGGAATGCTTCCTGTTCGGCATCCAACTCCGAGAAAGGTATAAGCCGCTTCACCCGAACGCTGTTGCGATAGCGGTTCAGCAGGATTGCGCATAGCCAGGTGAAAAACCGGCATCCTCCCTGAAAACGGCGCAGCCCTTTCCAACCTTCTATTAAGGTCTCTTGTGTCAATTCTTCGGCTGTGCTCATGTTCCCCGCCAGCAACATAGCCTGGCGAAATAGCCGTGTTTGGTAAATTCGACACAGTTGACCAAAGGCATCGGCATCACCCGCAACGGCAAGGGCCAGAAGACGCTCAGTTTCCGATGCGTCATTTTCCACAACCCTTGCGCCAGAGACCATCATCTGGGAGCGCCTGGCTTTGTTCGGCTATCAAGTGCCATAACTCTTTTGGAGGTGCCAAGAAGAGCTTCGTCACGCGATTGCTTTAAAGCGTGCTTATTTCTGGGTGCCGGGCTCGGGTAGTGCCTCACCGGCATGCGGCCCATCCACACGGAACGCTGGGCCTTCGCCTTCGACAAAAATCAGCGCGGCGTTGTTGCCGAACATGTTATACGCCGAAGTCAGCTTGAACCCACGGTCAACACCCTGAAAAATGAACCGCTCGAAACCGAACGGCCCTCCCTGTCCGCAAGGGTCGGCGACCGTTTCGAATCCCGCATGCCCATGCAATTTGTATTCGATGGCGGCGCGCACCATCGACAGCGTTGCCTGCACCCTAAACTCTCTGCTCCTCGACTTCTCCAAGGCGGGTAGAAGCGTAAAGGGATAACCCGATTTGTTAATTCTCTCGCGAAACAGAGCCATTTGCGGCTCAAATTCTGCGTAGGGCAGTGCCGCCACCACCGCCAGCTCATCGTAATACCCGCTCTCCTCTGCCAGCATTTTGATTATCCCGTCGCTGGTTCCACCAGAGGCCCGCAGCACACGCGCCCAATGCTCACTCGCCTGGCGCTTTACGTCCGCCTCCTCTCCGCCTTCCATGCTGGCGTACAATGCTTGGATGGCAGCCATGGCTTTTGCCTCGTCCCCACCAGATTCCTGCTTCAGTTCGACCACTTTGCGCTCCAGCCAATCGTGGAAGCACGCTTTCTCAGTCGTCATGCTCTGCGCGACGCTTCCCCGCGCGGGCAACGCATCCATCCCATCGGTCAACTGTTGCAACGCCTCAGGCGAGAACCGGCCAAAGTCCTCTGCCACAGTCGAGCAGGCGATGGCTTCCATCGCGATCTGGACCAGGCATGAAATCAGGGTGCCGTCCCTGGAAAGGTTTCGACCCAGGGCCATTGCGGCCAGCAGATCGTCCCGAGCCTCCGACTGCTGACCGTGCTGCAGCTCCCACATAACGCGGAATCGCGCCGCCTGCATCACGGCTTTGCCCCGGGCCAAACCCGGCAACATAGTCCCGGGACCTGCAGTGAAATCAATGCCCCAATCACAGGGCACCTTCGCCTGCCCCGCCTGCCGCACCAATTTGAACTGCGAATCGTAGCCGGCAAATAGGTTCCCAAACCGCTCTGGTAACGGTTGGCTCCTCCCTGGCTGAGAAAAAAGGTAATCCATGTCGCTGCTGGACATTGGCTCGGGGGCCAGCAGAAACGCCTGATAATAAAGCAGGGCGGGGTTGATGTCGGTCCGCGCCGCTTCCCCGGCCCACCCCCCGTGCGACACAGTTATCATCAGCAGACTCAGCCCGATGGTTCTTGCAGTTTTCATATGCGGTCTTGCCCAATTCTTATTCATTTCACCCGTTAGTAACAGAACCATGCCGAAAGGTTCATTTCGAAATGGGGTACCGCGGAGAACTGAACCATTTCGCAAAATTCTTGTTGACTAACTGTGATTATGGTATATATACAGTAATATCAGTGGCCAACGAACCTAAATCCTGGTTGCTCGGTCCGATCTCGCCCGCGGCCGACGGTACGCTTTACCAGCAGATCATGGACCGCCTCAAACGCGAAGTCAGTGAAGGCCGGCTCAAGCCTGGCACGGCGCTTCCGTCGTTTCGCCAACTTGCCGAGGACTTGCTGGTCAGCGTGATCACCGTCAAGCGTGCCTACGAAGAACTGGAGCGCGAAGGGATCATTTTCCGGCGGCAGGGCCTGGGGACATTTGTCGCCGAGCAGGGCCGGGACCGCAGCCGCGAGGCCAAACTCGCCGCCGCGCGGCAACTCCTCCGCGCGGCTTTCAGGGAAGCCGCCGAGGCTGGGCTGAAGCCCGCTGAAATGCTTGATCTGGTCCGTGAAGTTCAGAAAAAAACCCAATAATTATGACTAATGCCATCGAAATCCGTGGACTGACCAAGCGGTTTCCTCATTTTGCATTGGGCCCCGTGGACCTCACAGTCCCCAGCGGGGCTATTTATGGTCTGATCGGTCCAAACGGCGCCGGCAAAACCACCACCATCGATCTCATTCTCGGGATGAGCCGCAACGACGAGGGCACCATCCAAGTGCTCGGTTTTGATCACCGCACCCAGGCCGTCCAACTCAAAGAGCATACTGCCTACGCCAGTCCGGAACTGAACTTCCAGGTCTGGGGAAAAATCGGCAAAGCAATCCGTTTCGTCCGTGGATTTTATCCTGGCTGGGATGACGCCTACTGCACCGCCTTGCTGAAGGCCTTTCACCTGAGCGCGAGTGACCGAATCGCCACGCTTTCCGCCGGCGCAAAAACAAAGTTATGTCTCCTTTTGGCGCTGGCACGCCGGCCAGAGGTGTTGCTGCTGGATGAGCCACTGAGCGGCCTGGACGCCGTCTCCAAACAACAGCTCTTCAGTGAACTGCTCAAGGCCGTCGAAGACGGCCAACGCACGGTCCTGATCTCCTCACACAACCTGAGCGACCTTGAGCGATTCGCCGATCACATCGGTTTGCTCAAGGACGGCAATCTGCTGCTCGAAGGCCGCACCGACCATGTGGTCGAGCGCTATCGCCTGGCGGAATTTTTCACTCGCAATGGCGCCACCCTCCAAACCCCGCCACCAGGTCTCATCATTCTGAAGTGGAATGAGAACCGGTGGCGCGCATTGCTCGACCAGCAAAGTGGGGCCGAGGAGTGGCTGCAAACACAAGGCGTCCACAATGTCTCCCTCACCCGCTTGACCCTTGAAGAATTGTTTGTAGCGCTCTTCAAGGAAGAGGAGGGCCAATGACGCGCGTGCTGCTCGACTACTTTCGCCGTTGGTGGTGGGTGCTGGCGCTTGCCGCGCTGCTCGAGTTCCGGCTGGGCTGGTCGATTGCGAACCGGCCCCAGGAGCCCTTCGAGTTTTGGGCCTTTATGCTGTCGTTATGGGCAGGAGCCAACCTGCTTTTGTTTGATTTCAAACGCGGCGCCCTTCGTGCCGTGGCTGCGCTGCCCCTTACCAGCAGGCAATTTGGGCGCGGTTGGTGGCTGGCGACCGTCCCGCTTCCGGCCATCGGCCTGGCGGCGATGCTCTTCCTTGGGGCGGGCGCTTTTTGTCAGGTTCACCCGAACCGAGCTTTGCCCACGGCCTCACTGACCCTGGGGAGCCTGTTTACCCTGGTCTGGCTCGGCAATGGGTTCCCCATGATCTTCGCTGCCACTCGCCGCCTGGCCGGCAGCGTCTGGCAGATGACTTGCACTTTCTTCCTCAGCGCACTTTCCATTCTGATGCTCTTCGGCAGTATGTTATGGGCGCAGGGCGCCTCAAGCAGTCCGTCCAAATGCGCCCTCCTGCTGGGAATTGGTGGGTTCTTAACGCTCGTGGGCTGGGTGGAGGCCGAGCGCTTCGATCTGGGTCAGGCTGTGCAATACTTCCGCGGGCGCCCCGAGCCGCCTGCCCTGTGGCGTAATCGCTTTCGCTCAACTCCCCTGGAAGCCAAAATCACCGCCAGCCAACTCCCGGTCGAGCCTGGCTATGGCGGAGTGCCTTTCCTTCTCCTCAGCCGGGTGCCGCGCATGTTCGGTCTGCTCGCCGCTATGAGTGCGCTGACGGCGTTGCTCTGGGTCTGGCGAGGCTCCGCCATCCCGGAGCAAACCGCCGTTGTGATTTTCGCGGGGTCGAGCAGCATGATGTCCTGGGGGTTTATGCTGGTGTTCCAACTCCTGCCTGTGCTGCGCCAATTGCGGCTGTTACGGACGATGCCCATCTCCGTCATGCGTCTTTCCGGCACGCTCATGGCCCTAATGCTCGTACCGCTTATCGCCCTGGGAGCGGTGTCGGCGGCGGTTGCTGCGGTTGCCTTGGGCACTCCCGCCGCCCTCACGTTCTTGAGCGATTACACCTTCGCATTGGCGCCCGCCGCCTTGTGCGTTTTCCTCGCAGTTTGGCTCGGTGAAGGAAAATTGGCTTACGCCGTGTTGCTTGTTGTTTTTTTCGGTTCGCAACAGGTGCAACTGCGGCTCCAATCGTTCCTCCATATCCCGGAGCTCCCCCTCGGCCTGGTCAGCGCCATTGCCGCAATCTGTATCCTCTTAGCGCTGCTCCTCACCTCCCGGGCGCTTCGTCATAGCGGCCATGCTTATCACGGCCGCACAACTTCGCCGGGTGATTATCCGTTCGGACTGGGCAGTTGATGCAAGGACACTTCACTCATGGGAAATGCTCAAATGCCCTAATCACATTTTGTCACAATGCTGGCAAAATAAGTTAATGCGATGCTTATTGGCAGTATGATAAGATTAATCATTGCTTTTTCGTTTTGCCCATGGCACCCTTGCCGCAACACTCATCAAAGGCAATGCGATGAAAGCTATTCCGGGGCGGAGGTGGATGTTGGGCGCACTTCTCATCGTGCTCATGGGTCTCCCTTATGCGGCGAGAACCGTTCCCAATCAAGTGCTGGCGTGGAACAACCTCGGCATGCATTGCATGGACAGCGATTACTCGGTGTTTTCCATCCTGCCGCCGTATAACACCATTGAGGCCCAACTGGTGGTCAACGGTCTTCTAGTCACCAGCAGCAACGGCTACAGCGTCACCTACCAGGCCCAAGCCGATCCGGACGGCTCCTTCAACTCAACCACTGCCGGCAAAAGCAACTTTTACGATTACGCGGGAACCTTGTTTGGCGCGCTCAGCCTCCCTCCGGATGCTGGCCTGGCCGGCTGGGCCATGCCAGGTCCGGCCAACGTGCCGCAAGCCATGCTGTTTGAACCGACCAACTATCCGGCGGCCGGAGTCGCCACCCTGGTCAATTGGTTCCGCGCCGAGGGCATTCCCTTGTCTCCGTATGATGATGCCCTTCGCAAGAATCCCTATCCTTTGATGCGCTTGATCGCCTGGAACCCGGCCCATCAACCGGTAGCGACCAATGACATCGTCCTGCCCATATCCGATGAAATGGATTGCCGGGCCTGTCACGCTTCCGGTTCCGGACCTGCCGCGCAGCCTGCGGCCGGTTGGAGCTGGGACGGGCTGCCCGAGCGGGATTACCGGCTTAATATCCTCCGCCTGCACGACCAGCATGAGTTTGCCCTGCATCCTGCGCTGTATCAATCAGCCCTGGCAGCGCGTGGTTTCAATGCAGCCGGTCTGTATCGCAGCGTTACCGCGGATGGCAAACCGGTTTTATGCGCCATTTGTCACGCCTCAGAAGCACTTGGCCTGGCCAGTTACAGCAACACTCCGCCCTTGACCTCTTCCATCCACGGGTTCCACGCTCACGTGCAGGACCCTGACCTGGGAATCACGCTTGATAATTCCGCCAACCGCGCTGCCTGCTACCGCTGCCATCCCGGTTCAACCACCCGCTGCCTGAGGGGTGCCATGGGCGCGTCGGTGGCGGCTAGCGGCGCCTTGGAAATCCAATGCCAGAACTGTCACGGCAGTATGAGCCAGGTAGGCTCCCCCAGCCGAGTCGGCTGGTTCATGGAACCGGCTTGCCAAAGCTGCCACACCGGCACCGCTACCAGCAATAACGGCCTTATCCGCTACACTTCGGCCTTCACCGACACGAACTGGACCGTGCGCGCCGCCGTCGATCAGACCTTTGCCACCCAGCCGAACACCCCGGCGGCCGGCCTCTCGCTCTACCGCTTCTCCGCCGGTCACGGCGGCTTGCAATGTGAAGCCTGCCACGGCTCGACTCATGCCGAATTCCCCAGTACCCATCGCAACGACAACCTGCGCAACGTGGCCTTGCAAGGCCACGCCGGCGTGATGGTCGAGTGCACATCGTGCCACACGGCGATGCCAGATACGGCCAACGGCGGGCCCCACGGCATGCACGACATCGGCTCCGGTTGGGTCAACGGCGCCAACGGAATCACCAAACATGCCGATTTGATCCAGTCATTGCCCGGTGGGGTCGCCGCCTGCCAGCCCTGTCATGGCCTGGACTACCGCGGCACGGTGCTGTCACGTGCCCACGCGGACCGCACGTTGGTGGCGCATTTCGATCTGAACTCGGTTACGAACCAACTCTTCAGCGGGGCAGAGATCGGTTGTTATAATTGTCATAACGGTCCTTCCAATGATAGCGCCAACACCAGCGCTCCGCCCATGGTTAGCAACGTTTCCACCAATACCACAAACGACCGCCCCATTGCATTCACGCTACCCGCTGTCGGGGCGAACCTGACCCTGCGTATCATCGCCCAGCCCACCAACGGAACGATCGGGCTGAGCGGCGCTGTCGCCACTTATTTCCCAAACCCCGGCACCACCGGTCCGGATGCCTTCACCTTCGCCGCCTATAATGGGGCCAAGAACTCGGACCTGGCCACAGGAACCGTCACGGTTGCTCAGGGTTTTTTGGGCGTCGGTGTGAGCGGCTCCGTTCCACCGTCGTATCCTTCGCTGTGGCCGGTCCCCTTTGCGGCAACCGCGGCCCTCACGAACACCGCCGCCACACCGGCGTATGAATGGAACTTTGGCGATGGTTCTCCACATGGCGTTGGACGCTACGTGCAACATACCTACGCCACCGCGGGCACCTACGTTTGGACACTTATCGCGTCAGTGCCTGGCGGCAGCGCCGTCGATGCCGGCCTGGTGCAGGTGGGCCCGCCGGTTCTGCTGGCGATCGCCCCCGGCCAAAACGCCATCACCCTCTCCTGGCCCGACTCGCTTGCGGATACCCTCTTGGAAAGTTCCAGCGCTCCCGGGCCTGCCACATCCTGGTCCTGGGTCACCAATTCGCCCACAGCCTCGCAGGGGCAGTTAAGTGTCACCTTGCCCGTGTCTCGCACCCGCTTCTTCCACCTGCGCCGGCCTTGGTGAGTTGCTCTGCCCGCCGAGAGTTGTGAAATCCGGTCCCAGATTATGCCATTGCTCTACCGTTGCGTTGCGAATGGTTTGTGGCACACTGTTGCCCAGACCACGCCGATGTGGCGGAATTGGCAGACGCGCTAGACTCAAAATCTGGTAACCGTAAGGTTGTGTGGGTTCGACCCCCTCCATCGGCACTTTTTCCATTGACTTTTAGCAGTACCAGCACCTAGCGTCAGAAAAAAGGAACACCATGAAGCGGTCTCAAACGCCGTTGCGGTCGTTACGGTCCTTCAAGCCGTCTGGTTTGTCTGGCACAGGGCGTAGCGCTCACCCCGGCTCGGCAACGGTTGAACAGCCCAGCCCTGGATTTACCCTCATCGAGCTGCTGGTGGTCATCGCCATCATCGCTATTCTGGCCGCGATGCTGCTGCCGGCGCTGAGCAGGGCAAAAGTCCGCGCACAAGGCACGGGTTGCGCGAACAACACCCGGCAGATTCTGATCGCCTGGCACATGTACGCGACCGATAACCGTGACGACTTGCCGTTCGGCTATTCGCTCAATCTTCCCAATTCGGCATACGTTTGGGTGCAAGGCATCCTGGACGACACCAATCCGCGCGCGAACGATAACTGGAATTACGCGACGACACTCATGAAAGGCGCGATCTGGCCGTATTGCACTTCAATTGGCATTTTCCATTGCCCGGCGGACACCTCGCGCGGCATCAACCCGCAGGGCTTGTTCTTGCCGCGCCGCAGTGTTTCCATGAGCAACTGGGTCGGCGGCAACGGGGACAGTCCCACCACGGGGTACAAGGGGAACTGGGGGTTAACCGCTCCCAACTCGCAAGTCGTGCGTAAACTTTCAACCGTCCCCTACCCTGGTCCGGCCTTGACGCTGGTGATTCTTGATGAACGCCGCGACAGCATCAATGACGGCTACTATGCCATCGAGATGGATGGCTATCCCAATCCCGCCTCCACACGCATCGTGGATTATCCCGCCAGCTATCATAACGGGGCGTGCGGTTTCGCCTTTGCCGATGGACATTCCGAGATTCACAAATGGCGCGACGGCCGCACCATGCCGCCCCTCACCACCGCCCTCCAGTTGAATGTGGCGAGCCCGAACAATCAGGATGTGCTTTGGATGCAAGACCGCTGCCCGCATTAACAAGCCCCGGCCGAGTGTTCATTCGTAAACTGCTCTCCACGCTCCACGCTCCCCCAAACCCGTATGAACACCCCAGCCCCCCCCTCGACACCTGGCTCTTCCATTACCCGCCGCCGGTTTCTGGCCGGGACCGGCGCTTCCCTGGCCGCGTTCACCGTCGTTAGCCCACGACTGGTGACAGGGACGGAAGCCAACGCTAGAATTGACTTTGGCCTGATCGGCTGCGGCGGCCGCGGCCGATGGATCGCTGATCTGTTCCAAAAGCATGGCGGTTACAATGTCGTCGCGCTGGCGGATTATTTTCCCGACCGGGTGAATAGCGCCGGCGACCAATTCAAAGTCCCCGCAGCGATGCGCTTTACGGGGCTTTCGGCTTACGAGAAACTGCTGGACCAAAAGCTGGATGCGGTAGCGATCGAAACGCCACCTTACTTTCATCCGGGACACGCGGCAGCGGCGGTTGAGGCCGGCAAACACGTTTACTTGGCCAAACCGATCGCGGTCGATGTCCCCGGCTGCCTGACCGTTCAGGAAAGCGGCCGCAAAGCCACCGCCCGGAAGCTCTGTTTCCTGGTCGATTTCCAGACCCGCGCCAACAAGCTTTACCAGGAGTCCATCCAGCGCATCCACGCCGGGGAGCTGGGCAAGGTAGTGTCGGTCGAGGCCAACTATCAATGCGGCGCCACCTGGGATGCAATGGACAAGCTGCTGCGCTCGGCGCCCACTGATCCCGAGACACGGTTGCGCGCCTGGGGCGTAGATCGCTTGCTTTCCGGCGACATCATCACCGAACAAAATATTCACGCGCTGGACGTTGCCTGCTGGATGCTCGACGCCCAACCGCTGCGCGCTTACGGCACCGGCGGGCGCGCGCGGGAGTTTCTCGGGAGCTGCTGGGACCATTTCGCCGTCATTTTCTGGTTCCCCAACGACATCGTCGTCAGCTTCAACTCGCACCAATCTGGCTTTGGTTACGACGATATCCTATGCCGTCTTTACGGGCTGAACGGCACGGTCGATACTCACTATTTCGGCAAGGTGACCGTGCAAGCGACTGATTTCCACAGCTCAGGTGACGTTGGCAATCTCTACACCGATGGTGTGGTGGCGAACATTGCTACTTTTCACGAGAACATTACCAAAGGCGACTGCGGCAACCCGACCGTCCCGGCGAGCGTCCGCAGCAATCTGACCACCATCCTCGGCCGAATGGCAGCCTATAAGGGCGAGCCCGTAACCTGGAACGAAATGCTGCAAGCCAACGAGCGATTTACGCCGGACCTCGTCGGCCTAAAGAGCTAACGGCTCGTCATTATTTTCCCACGCTGCGCAATTCTGCTCATCGGATTGCACTGATTTCACCGCGCAGGCTCGCAACGCATGCTGGATCTGTGTTGCCGGGAGGCTGGCCCATTCCATGCTAACTGTTCGGTATCGGTATGAGCCACTCCAGAGCCGGCAGCTTAAGACGAAAGGACCCGATGCGCATCGGGTTCCTTCCGGTCAGCGACTGCGCCCCCGTGGTGTATGCGCAGGAAGCCGGCTTATTCGATAACTATGGCCTGGATGTCGAACTCCACCGCGAAGAACGCTGGGGGACGATGGCGCAGAAAATCATCGAAGGCGACTTGGATGCCGCTCACGCCGCCGCGACGCTGCCGTTCCTGGCCAACCTGGGTTTGGAATCCGACCCTTGCGCGTGCGTCAGCGGGCTGGTGCTGAGTCTGCAAGGAAACGCGGTGGTGCTTTCGCGCAAACTCTGGGAACAGGGCGTAGGGGATCCGGAAACCTTGCGCGACCGCATCTATCAAACCTGGGGCAAGCACACTTACACTTTTGCGGTCAGCCTGCGGAATTCATCGCAAGAAATCCTGTTGCGCAAATGGCTGACCTCGGCGGGGATGACTTCGCCGTCGCAACTGCGTGTGATCGCGCTGCCGGCCAACCAGATGTTCCCCACTTTGAAACTGGGTTATATCGATGGTTACTGCGCGAGCGAACCCTGGCCCGCGATGGCGGTGCAGGCCGGCCTGGGGGTATGTCTGGCCACGAGCGCCGAACTGGCGCCGTGGCATCCGGAGAAAGTTCTCATGGTTCGCCAAAGTTTCGCCGCGGGCAGCGCGGCCGAGCACGAACGTCTCCTGGCGGCCTTGCTCGAAGCCTGCACTTTTTGCGATGAGCCCCAAAATGCCGGCTCGCTCAGCCAGATGCTCGCGGCCCGTCATTATGTGGATGCGCCCGCCGAATGCATTGCCGCCGGCCTGAGCAGCGCCGATGGCGGGCCGGCCAAATCCAACCAACCCCCGCCCTGCTCGGTGTTTGCGCGCCACGGCGCCAATGAGCCTGACGACCACAAAGCGCGTTGGCTCACTTCCAACCTCGAGCCCTTGCTGCAAGATTCGGTGTTCCGCTCCGCCGACCTGGAACACACGCCTGTGCTCAAGAACATTTTCCGGATGGATGTGTTCGCTCGAGCCAAACAGCTCGCGCCAAACCGCACTCAGCCACCCAACCCGGCATCCGCAGTGCTCGGCGTGCTGGTCTAATCATGCACTCCCGCACGCTCACAATTTCCCGCGCCTCCTCCGAAGCGCGGGCCGGGGCCCGGGCGCCTATGGGGTTCTCGGCGCCCGGCCCCGGATTTCTTTGAACTGGATGATGAAAGGCCGCCAATAGCGAACAGAATCAGGGAACCAAGGTCGGAAAGGATCGACTCGATGAAGTAATCGCCGGCTCCGGTTCTCGCGTTTCATAGCATTGCCTGCCGATTCGATGTCGCGGCACACCGGTCACGGCAACGGAACACTCACCCACAGACGCCGAAGACGGGCGTCCGCCGGGATTGATAACTCAAAATCCAATAATATTGCAGGAACTCCACGCGCACGTCTGAAGCCAACCCCGCAACGGCGGCGCGCAATTGTAACTCCGTTGGAAAATTCTTGCGCACTTCGTGGGTGCTGCCGTCATCCAACCGCCGAATCTGGTAGGTGTCGCCGTGCTCATCGGTGCGTGAAATTGGCGTGCTGCTTCCTTCGACATATGCGTTGTCGATGAAGATTACCCGCGCGCCGGAACAAAGCACTCGATGAAAGCCACGCAGAAAGTCGCGAAGCTTGGATTGCGGAACATGTGACCACCAAAAAGCGGACAGCGCGGCCGTGAACGGTTTTGCCGGTAAAGAGAGCGCGTAGGCGTCCTCTCTCCGGAACGCGACCCTTTCTCCCAAGACCTTGGCCCGAGCGATCGCCAGCACTTCCTCGTTGATGTCCGTCGCAACTACCGAAGCCGCCGAACGAGCGAGAATCTCCGTCCAATATCCGGTGCCGCAAGCCAGTTCAAAAACGTCACCGCCGGCAAACCTGTTTTCGACGAACCGCCGCAACTTTTGCAGGTCGGCTTGACGCTCCGGCTTCTTGTAAATGCGCTCGTACTCACACGCCCGTTCCGCATAGTAACTAACCATGGACGGTTCAATGCTCATACCGGACTGCTCTTCACGGTCACTTCGGTCTTGATGGAGTTGGCAATGAAGCACTGTTCGTGCGACTGGTGATGAAGACGCTCTTCCTCTGCCGGCGTGGGTAGCTTGTCGCCGCCGTAGGCGATCTGCGGATTAAGGGTAACCGAACCTACCCAAGGCACGCCTCGCTCATTCTTGGCCATGAGACCCACAGCCTCGTCCTTGTAGCTGTCCACTTGGAAACCTTGCCGGGAAGCCAAATACAGAAAGGTGAGCATGTGACAGCTTGAAACCGATGCGACGAATGCCTCTTCCGGGTCAATGTGTGCCGGATTTGAGTAGGGCACAGGAACGACAGACGGCGACGGCGAGGCTGGCAACGTGAGACCACCGTCGAACGTCCAGGTGTGTTCGCGTGAATACTTGCCCTTTAGAAAATCAGGGCTCGTTCGCTTCCAGGTGATGATCGCTTTGTGCTCGGACATGACAACTCCCGTTTAGTGTGAATAACAGAAGGCTGTGCTAATCGCAGCCTGCTAGCCGATCTGGTAAACAACGAATAGCAACCAGCGCGGCGACCACAAAGCCCATGACTAATTTGCGCTTCATAAAACGGGCCATACCGAATGCAAAAACTCACTGGCGCCGTGCCGGTGGCGGCCAAAACGGCAATGGATTGCCGTCCCGATATCCGGCCGTGTCCCCACTTGGCAGGCTCAGTGAATCTACACATGCGCTAATTCAAGAAGTTCTCCGATAACCGGGTGAGAGCGCCAGCTAAAACTTCGAATCTTCGTGCTGGATTCCGCTTAGAGCGGGAGCGTCGTAAAGCAGGCGATATTTGAGCCGGAGGTGCGGACGCCCAAATGGAGCGGCAAATGGTCTAGGGGGGCGATGGCGGCGAACCGAGCGCGTTCCCTTGCGTGACGTATTGGATGGTGATAGACTCAGCATATCGCGTAACGATATAAATCGTAAAATTGACTTCCCCTTTATGGCACACATCTTCAAAAACATCGTAGATACAATCGGGCGCACGCCCCTCGTTCGCCTCAATCGGGTGGTGGAGGGCGCTGAGGCAACGGTGCTGTTGAAGTGCGAGTTCTTCAATCCGTTAGGGAGTGTTAAGGACCGCATCGGCATGGCGATGATTGAGGCTGCGGAGCAGCAGGGAATCCTCAACAAAAACTCCGTTATCATTGAGGCCACCAGCGGCAACACGGGTATTGCCCTGGCGTTTGTGGCCGCGGCCAAAGGTTACCAACTCATCCTCACCATGCCCGATACGATGTCAATGGAGCGGCGCACGCTGTTGGCCATGTTGGGGGCCAAACTGGTGCTGACCCCCGGCGCCGAAGGCATGAAGGGCGCGATAGCCAAAGCCGAGCAATTGGCCAAGGAGACCCCGCACTCCTGGATCCCGCAACAATTCGAGAACTCCGCCAATCCAGGCATTCATGCGCAAACGACCGCAGAGGAAATCTGGACTGATACTGACGGCAAAGTGGACATTTTGGTTTCCGGTGTCGGAACCGGCGGCACCATCACGGGTTGTGTCGAGACGATTAAGCCTCGAAAACCGAGCTTCCAAGCCATCGCTGTGGAGCCGAAAGATTCGCCCGTCATATCCCAAACCCTGGCGGGACAAGCTCTCAAACCGGGACCGCATAAGATTCAGGGCCTGGGCGGTGGTTTCATTCCGAAAAACCTGCATCTGAAGGACTCCAAAGGGCATCCCCAGATTCTCGAATGCATCCAGGTGACGAACGACGACGCTTTTGCCATGGCACGCCGGCTCGCCAGGGAAGAAGGCATTCTGGCAGGCATTTCCTCGGGCGCAAATGTTTGGGCCGCGGTGCAATTAGCCAGGCGTCCCGAGAACAAAGGCAAGCTGATCGTGACGGTCGCCTGTTCTACCGGCGAGCGCTATTTGAGCACGCCCTTGGCGGCTCAGGCGCGGACGGAAGTTGGCGGCTGATCAGAGCTTTTGCCCTCTCCGGCGGAAAGTGCCATTGCGGCCGGAGAGGAATTGACTGCACAGCAAGGTTTCCCTTGGGCCAGGTGGCTCAAGGGCTGGATAGGCTTTGTTATGTCATTTACCGCACCCGATAAAAACCGGAAGCGGCGGTCGAACTAACCGGATCGAAAAGCTCGAACGCGCCAGTCGCGTCGGAGGTCAGATTCGTGTACCCCATTTGCCACGAACCGGCCGGATTCTCGGCACGGTCAATGGTGAAGAGATGATCGCTGGTGCCCGCGAACCGAACGTGGAAGATTCCGTTGGTTAGCTGAGAACTCACAACCCTGGCGACGGCCTTAGGCGAAGCCGAATCCGGAGTGTTCACATAGGTTCGAAACAAAAAATCCGCAGTGCGACCGCCGGGATCCGGATAAGGAGTCCACGCGTATCCCGCATGTGCTTTGACAAAAGCCTGTCCGCCGGCGTACGTGGCATCTGAGCCGGCTTGCAGGTACCAGCCAACACCCGCGCCAGAAAGGGTCAGCGCGAAAACCTGACCTGGCGCAACCAGCACGCCATTTGGAAAATCAACATGCGTAAATTGGCCATTCGGATTGGGCACGAGATTGGAGGCAGGAACGGTCCAGGTGGCGAGGACGGTAGCCGTCGGCACACCCCCTGAAAAAGTGCGAATCTGCACGGTCATATCGCTGACCGCCGGAGGGTTGCCGCCAAACCAGGACGTGCCATCGAACGCCAGGATGTCGGCGCCGGTCAACTTCCCTGCGACGCCTGCGGTGAAGGATTGCGCCAAGAGGGTGTCGCCCGTTAGCGACGTAACCGTCGCCGACGAATACGGCGGATTGGTAAAGGATTGATCGACTGCCTGAGCCGCCCACGCGGGCTGACAAAATGCCGCCATGATCATTGAACCGAGCACGAGTGCAATCGAGGGAGAGAGAGAGCCGTTCAGAATCTTCATATCACTTAGTCGTTCGGCACGACCGCGCCTCCCTTTTTTCCCATGCGATACCCAGGGAATGATCGCTACGGCCGAATGCCGCTCTGATTACACTCTCAACACTGCCTTGCCGGTATCAGGTGAACTCCTCTCAAAGCCCCAGCGGTAACCCCATAATGGTGCCGTTCGAGCGTGGTTGCGAAGCGGCTGCGGGTTCCTATCTCTTAATTGCCGTCCAGACCGAGTTCGTGAGCGAAAAAGAGAAGCGCATCGGCGGTGTTGCCGACCCTCTGGCTGAAAGAAGCGATGACGCCGTGTCCTTCGTTCATTCGGGTTAGCAGAAGGACGGGCCGACCGGAAGAGGTCGCAGCCTGAAGGGCGGCGGCAAACTTGCGGGACTGCCAGGGAGCAACACGCGGATCGTTCACGCCGGTGACGAGCAGGACAGCGGGATAGGCAACGCCCGGTCTGACGTGCTGCAAAGGAGAGTAGGCGTAGAGCCATTGGAAATCGGGTTCTTTCGTAACGGTTCCATACTCGCTGATGTTGTAGCGGCCATTGGGCCAGAGTTCGGCGCGGAGCATGTCGTAGATGCCGACAAAGCTTACCACGGCGCGAAATTCGTCCGGGTGCTGAGTGAGTTCGGCGCCCATAAGGAGGCCGCCATTGGAGCCGCCGAGGATGCCCAGATGGGTGGGGTCGGTCCAATGCTCTTGAACCAAGGCCTGGGCTGCGGCAAAGAAATCGTCGAAATCATTCTGCTTATGGTCGAGCATGCCGTCCTCGTGCCAGCCCTCGCCGTAGGCGCTGCCGCCGCGGATGTTAGCCAGGGCGTACACGCCGCCTCGCTCGAGCCACGCCAGGTAAGGGCCCATGAAATGCGGCGGCATGACAATGCCATAACCGCCATATCCGTAAAGGATCACCGGACGCCTGCCATCCTGTTTACTCCCGGCCATGGCGACGACGGTGACGGGAATGCGTGTGCCGTCCTTGGAAAGCGCCGTCAGCCGGTAGGTCTGCAGGCGCGAGTAGTCAGCCGCGGGCTTGACCGCGAAAATGGTTCTGAGTGTGCCATGTCGGGTATCGTATTGGTCCCAGCGGTTGGGAAATTTCCAACCTGAATACGAAATAAGCGCAAGGGGTGATTGGGTGGACGCGGCGATTGTGCCGATCCCAATACCGTCCCCCAGCGGAACATGGCGCAGGAAGGTACCTTGGGCATTGTACTGGTCGAGCCGCCAGTCTGGTCCTGCCACCCACACAATGAGGAAGCCGCCTTTGACGGCATAAACGGCATGCATTGCATCCCTGCCCTGTGGCAGCAACTGAGCGATCGAGCCCCCAGGTTCAACGGCCAGGAGTTTGCCCCGCGGCGCATCCTGATATGATATTACCAGTAACCGATCCCCCAACCAGGATGCAGCGCCGCCTTGGGTCACATCCCCTTCCCCGGGGCGCAAGTTAGCGTCGGTGCCAAGCACTTGCCGCCAGGCGCCGGGGGTGCGCAGATACAGCGAGGCGGGATTGCCATCGCCGAAATGCACCATCATCGCCGTGTGCCGCCCCTTGCTGGAAACGGTGAAGGAGTATTCCGCGACCGGAGAGAGGTCCTTGCCGAAGGAGATTGTGTCAGCACTGGAGGGGGTGCCAAGCTGATGATGAAAGAGCGCGGCGTAAAACTGCTCGTCGGTGCTTGGCACTGTTCCGGGCAAGGGCAGACGGACGTAAACAAAGCCCTTGCCGTCGGTGTCCCAAGCCACGCCCTGGGGCGTGGTGCCACCGCCGGCGTACGGGAGTGTATCGGAGAGGCGCCGGCCGGTTGCGACCTCAACCACGCGGAGCGTGGTCGCCTCGCTCCCGCCCTCGGCCGTACCGACGGTAACCAACCGCCCATCCGGCGAAGGCCAGTATCCGGTGATGGCGACACCGGGCGTCTGGTTCGGATCGACGAGGAGCTTCATCTGCCCCTTGGGCCAGCTTTGGGCGACGAGCACCGATTGGGCCTGTGGGGGAGTCTGTTGCAGGAAGAACAGCCGACCGCCAACCAATTCCGGCTGCGAACGCTGTGCGGAGGTTAGTGACAGCGCCTGCACCCGTTTGGCGAGCGCCGCGCCCTGGGGAAAGCTGGAGAGGACCCGCTCAGTGTATGCATTCTGAACTTGGATCCACTGCTTGACGCCGGGAGCATCGGCGGACTCCAGCCAACGGTACGGGTCCGGTACCTTCACCCGCCAGTAGGTTTCGACGGTGTCGTCCTTGCTGGTCGCGGGTGGTTGGTTTGGCGGAGCCGCAGGCGGCTCGGCCGCGGCGATAATCCCGCATGCAACTCCTGAAATCGCAAGCAGCATCCCAAGCTTGCTCATTTGCCAAGGCCTGTATGACATAGGTGATGAACGTTAGCGGTGACTAAGATCGCGCTTTTGCCCCGGCCGCCAGTATATGTAGAACTAACCCTCAGGTCCGCGGAACGCAAGTGCCAGCAGGCTCGAACCACGTGACCTTGCCCGGCCTGGGAATCGCATCAGCACGGACCTGGCGAATCGGAATGCCAGCTCGACCGCTCAACTGCTTGCGAAAGGTCGTTCGGAGAACTCCGACTGCGAGACGGATGGAGAACGGCGCGAAGGAAAACTCATTCGACCACGGGCGAAATCGCGCGCTAAATTGTAATTGACCCGCAGCACCATCCATAAGAAATGTTGGCAGTGAATGTGAATAGCGATTTTGAGTTGTGGCTGCGGCCCGCGAACATTAGCCACCCGCATCCTCAACAGAACAAGGCCGAATACCGGCTGCCGCGCCGCCCAGAGTGCGCCGGCAGCTTCCTCCGGCTGAGCGCGGGCAATGAATAGCTCCTGCCGGCGCGCCGTTCGTCGCATTCTTCTAATCGGCCTGGTTCCCCTGCTCTGGTGCCAGGCTCTGCAAGCCGCAGACCACCTCGAGGAAATTCGCCACCGGGGTCTGCTGCGCTGGGGCGCTGACGCCGAAGGCGGCGCGCCTTATGTCTATCCAGACCCGAAGCATCCGGAACGGTTGATCGGTTTCGAGTACGAGCTGGCGGAGGAGTTGGCGGCGAAACTCGGTGTCAAAGCCGTCATGGTGCAAAATCAGTGGGACCAGCTCATCCCGGCACTGGACCGCGGCAACTTCGATATCATTCTCAACGGCCTGGAGTTGACGGTTGAGAACCAGCAGCGAATTGCCATGACCCGGCCGTACTATGCCTACGCGCAACAGTTGGTGACCCGCAGCGACACGCAGGGGTTGACTAACCTGACGACGCTCAACGGCCACAGCGTCGGTGTACTGTCAGGTTCGGTGGCCGAACGGCTGTTGAAAGAGCAGCCGGGGACGGATTGGAAAAGCTATCCTGGGAACGTCGAGAGCTTTCAGGACCTCAAGAACCGGCGGATTGACGCGGTCGCCCTGGACCTGCCCATCGCGTTGCATTATGCGCGCCCGGACTCGGCGCTGAAGTTTTCCGGGCCGCCGTTTGCACCCGGTTTTTACGCGATTGGAGTTCTGAAACAGGACACCAACCTGCTGAGCGCACTGAACCTCGCCATTCGCCAACTTGCAGCCGACGGCACTCTCGAACGGATTTACCGCAAGTACGGCATTTGGGACGAGCGCCAGCAGACCCTCAAAGATTTTCAGGCACCGGCCACGATGGCAACGGGGGCAGGACCGGGCCTGCGCCAACGGCTCGGTTATTTGCCGCTATTGCTGAAGGCGGCGGTGACGACGACGGAGTTATCGGTGCTGGCAATGGCAGTGGCGGTCGTGGCCGGCCTGGTGGTCGTGCTGGTGCGGCTGTATGGGGCAGGGCCGCTGCGATGGCTCGCCAGAGGTTACGTGGAAGTGGTGCGCGGCACACCGCTGCTGATCCAACTCTTCCTGATTTACTATGGTTTGCCCGAATTGGGCATCCGCCTCAACGCGTTTTGCGCGGCGATTCTCGGCCTGGGCCTGAACTACGCCGCAAGCGAGGCGGAGAACTACCGGGCCGGAATTCAATCGATCCCGCACGGGCAAACGGAAGCGGCATTGGCGCTGGGCATGACGCGGTGGCAAACGTTGCAGCAGGTCGTGCTGCCGCAGGCGGCCCGGGTGGTCATCCCGCCCGTCACCAATGATTTCATCGCGATGTTCAAGGACACCTCGATTGTTTCGGTAATCACGATGGTCGAACTGACCAAGGAATACGGCTTTCTGGCGGCTTCCAATTCGGATTACATCGTGGTGGGGTTGATGACGGCGAGTATTTACTTTGGATTGAGCTACCCGGCTTCACTGTGCGCCAATTGGCTCGAGAACAGGCTGCGCCATGATCATCGTTGAAAAACTGAGCAAATCCTTCAACTCGGTCCCGGTGTTGCAAGGCATTGACCACGCCCAGCGGCAAGGCCAAGCCGTGGTGATCATCGGCCCCAGCGGCTGCGGCAAGAGCACCTTCCTGCGCTGCCTCAACCAGCTTGAATTGGCCGACGCGGGGCGGATCACGATTGACAGCGTCACCATCGAGGGCGGGCACCCCCCGCGCACGGCCGCGGAACGCGACCGCCAGCGGCAATTGCGTTTGCGGGCGGGCATGGTCTTCCAGAGCTTCAACCTCTTTCCGCACCTCACGGTGTTGGACAACATCACGGTAGCGCCACGCGTCGTGCAAGACGTCACTGCCGAGGAAGCGGAGCAACGGGCCCGGCTGTTGCTGCGCAAGGTAGGCCTGGAGCACAAGACCGGCGCTTATCCGGCGCAACTCTCGGGTGGGCAGCAGCAGCGCGTGGCTATCGCGCGGGCGCTGGCCATGCAACCCAAAGTGATGCTGTTCGACGAACCAACCAGCGCGCTGGACCCCGAGCTGCGGGAGGAGGTGCTGCGCGTCATGCGTGGTCTGGCCGAGGAAGGCATGACCATGCTGGTGGTAACGCATGAAATGCAGTTCGCGCGGGAGATGGCCGACCAGGTGCTGTTCTTCGATGGAGGGTTAATTGCGGAGAGCGGTCCGCCGGAGCAGGTTTTTGGGTCGCCGCTGCAGGAACGGACACGGGAGTTTGTTCGCCGGTGCAACTCTAATGGGCGCGGCAGCTAATACCGCCGGCGCCTGCAGACTTCTGGGGTAGTTTGATCCCGAGCTGGTGAGTTTATGCGCCAACGGAGGCGTGAGGAAGGCGTGAGCCAGAGCCGCGCTTTACCGCAGCGAGTAGGTCTTTCGCACGCCGTTGATTTGCAGTGTCACACTGGTGCGGCTAATGGCGACCACCTGCGCACCATTGACCCTCTCGCCCAACGAGACGGTTTGGCCGTTGATAATCGCAGAAGCCCGGGCGCTATCGTAAAAAACACCATTGAGCCGGAACTCCGGTTGCGGATTGTGCTCCGGCGCCTTGGCCGGGTGCGAGAGGTTGGCAGCCGGGACCTGGGGGGCCACGGTGGGAGTTGGCGCGGGCTGAATCGATGAGGGCGCAGGCTCAGGCAAGGAGGGGGCGGCCTGCGGGACGGTTGCCGATGAAGCATGTGCCTCCGGGATTTGCTGAGCGATGATTGCTGGCGAAGCATGCGGCGGTGGCGTCGGCTCGACCACTGCCAGGGCCGGTGTGGCTGACGGGGCCGGTGCAGCAGTTTTTGGCGGCGTCGTACTCGAAGCGTCAGCGAGCGGTGGCTGGCCGGCAACCGGTGTTCGGGCGGCAATGGTGTCTGGGTTAGTCAGAGCGGGTGTTTCGATCCAAAGTACTAGCAGAGCGAGAACCGCGGCAGCGACGCCGGCGTACACCCATCGCCTCGACTGAGCGTGTGACACAGGAGCGGCTGGTTCTGCCGTCTGGCTCGATTGCCCCGTGGTGGTTGTCTGTGTTTCAGCGACGGGACCCGGGAGGTAATTGGCCGATTGCGGCGGGGGCGCGAGGGTAGGCACTGGCGGCGCGATGCCCTGGTCTGAGCCGAGGGCGCCGGCTTTGGGCCGAGGCGCGGCCAGAATCCAGTTCACAATGGCGGCTCGCCAAACCGGCAGGCGCTTGAGCAACCCTATTTCGTTGAGAAACGCGTTGTGAATTTTGGGCGCGACAAAGCCGTCGGCCGTCGGCCAGAGCTCGTGCGCGAAGACGTTCGCAACGTGAACGGCAGCTAAAGGAGTCAGTTGTGTCTGTTCACCCAGCGGAGGCTCGTGGTGCAGCGCCACCGCGTCCACGATGGGCAACGGCATGTTCCACATGCCTACCAGGCAGCCACCGATCTCGCCGTGGTTCGCGCCGAAGATCTCCTTTTCAATATCCCAGAGCGGCACCGGCTGTTTGCGGCCGAGAGAGTGGACGCGTCCGTACATGTCGTCAAAGTTCATGACCAGGACAACTTTCCCGAGGTCATGCAGGAGGCCAGCCGTCAGGGCGGCGGCAGCCAGCGTCCGGTCCCGCGTTTCGAAAAGCACCAGGTCACGGGCGAGCAGCGCCACCCGCGTGCTGTGTCGCCAGATTTGGTTGAGGTCCAAATATCCCGGCCGCAAGTTGCTGTGCTCAGCCAGGAATTGGAGCGCCATGACCAAACCTTTGACAGTGTCCAAGCCGAGGGAGGTAACCGCGGCGAGCGGGTCGGTGGGGCTGCGTTTGGAGCCGAGGTAGGCCGAATGGCTCAGCGCCATGAGTTCAGAAGTGAGCGCCGCATCTGTGGCAATGACTTGTGCGATCAGCTCTTTGGTTACGTCCGGCATTTCAAGCGCCTTGAGCACCTCGGCATAGACCGGGGGAACAAAAGGGGCGGGGCCGGCGGCTGAGGCGGGGCTGCTCGCAGTTTGGTCGGCACTGGAATCTTGCGGAACCAAGGCATCTTCCAGCCTGCTCTTGAGAGAAACCGGCTCGATGGGTTTAGGCAGAATCAGGTACGGGTCGGTAACTTTTGCCGCCACCAGCGCCAGGTCTGCCTCATAGGCCAGCAACGCGCGAACCATCTTGGGCCGCTTCTCCAATGCATGATTCAACAAATCACTCCCGTCGCCTGACCCCAGGTTGAAATCAGCCAACAGCACGTCGAAAGCGTGCTCTTCCAATTGTGCAGACGCATCCGCCTCGCAGGAGACCAGCGTGGCTTCCCACTGCTCGCCTAGAGCCTGGGCAATGTCAGCCAACGCTTGCGGCTCCGCGACCGCCAGCAAAGTGTATTTTTGAGGCATAGCTAGGCACAGAAGCAGCATAATCCTGACCAAAGTTGGAACATTTTTTTAAATGCAAGAAGTGCGGGCAGGAGTCGGCGAGCTGGGGAACTGCATTTATATAAGATGCTGATGTTGTTTTACTTGTGACGAACAATGTTCGAAGTGGAACTGCAAGCACCTGAGAGAGCACGGGTTCTGCCCTATTGAGGACGGTCTGCCCTGTGTTCCATAGTTGGCGACTGCTTTGTCCAAAGAGGATTTCAATGAGAGTATTAACAAACCCTGGTATCGCTGCTGAGACGGCCGAGCAAACACCACCGGACCATCTGGCGGGGGAGCAAGGTTCCCGCCGACTGGGGCGAGCGGAGTTACTCGAAAGATTTCGGCGCGTGCGCCGCTTTTCCGAGCAGTTGTGCGAGACGCTCGAGCCGGAGGATTACGTCATCCAAACGATGCCGGAAATGAGCCCGACCAAGTGGCACCTGGCGCATACGAGTTGGTTTTTTGAGACGTTCGTTGCCCGCCCCCACCTTGCCGCTTACCGGCCATTGAATCCCCAATATGCGTTTCTGTTTAATTCCTATTACAACGCCGCCGGCAAAATGCACCCGCGCCCCCAGCGCGGCCTAATCTCGCGCCCTACCGTCCGCGAGACCTACACCTATCGTCACCACGTGGACGCAGCCATGGAGGGCCTGCTGCAACGCGCCGACGAGCGCCAGTTGGAGGTGCTCGCGCCCTTGCTGGCGCTCGGCCTCAACCACGAACAACAGCACCAGGAGCTCATGCTGACGGATATCAAGCACGCGTTTTGGATGAACCCGCTGCGCCCGGTGTTCCGCCCGGAAGCGCCTATTCTCGAGCCGCCCAAGGCCACACCAGGCTGGCACCAATTTGAGACCCGGCTTTACTCGATTGGACACGAGGGTGGAGGCTTTTGCTTTGATAACGAGTCACCAAGGCACCAGGTTTTCCTGGAGGGGTTTGCTCTGGCTGAGCGGTTGGTCACGAATGAGGATTTTCTGGCTTTCATGGAGGATGGCGGCTACCAGCGACCCGAACTATGGCTGTCGTTGGGCTGGACGGCAGTCACCGAGCGGGGCTGGCATGCGCCGTTTTACTGGGAAAAACGCGGTAACCAATGGTGGATGATGACGCTGGCCGGCATGCGTCCCGTCCGTTGGGCCGAGCCGGTGTGTCATGTCAGCTACTTTGAGGCCGATGCTTTCGCCCGCTGGGCCGGGGCGCGGCTGCCAACAGAAGCCGAATGGGAGGTCGCTGCCAGAGAAGTAAAACTCGACGGCCATTTTGCCGAAGCGGGGTTTTTCCATCCGGTGCCGGCGAGGTCAGCCGTTTCCGGTTCACTGGAACAGATGTTCGGGGAGGTGTGGCAATGGACCCAAAGCTCCTATGCACCGTATCCGGGTTACCAGGCGCCGGCCGGCGCGCTGGGTGAATACAATGGCAAATTCATGTGCAACCAGTATGTGTTGCGCGGCGCCTCGTGCGCCACGCCTCAATCCCACGCTCGCCGCACCTACCGTAACTTCTTCCCACCAGATGCGCGCTGGCAGTTCCTTGGGTTGCGCCTGGCCAAGGATGCGTCATGAACAGCGCCGGGGTCGTAGAGCCGAACTGGGCCGCAAGCGCGCCGGTTATCGAAGCATTCCGGCGTGATGTACTGGCAGGACTCTCCCGGCCGATCAAGGCGCTGCCGTGCAAGTACCTTTACGATGACGAAGGCGCCCGGCTATTTGAACTCATCTGCGAGTTGGACGAATACTATCCGACCCGGACGGAGTTGAGGATCCTCCGTGAAAACATGCACGAGATCGCGGCCTGTTTGGGACGGGCGGTGAACCTGGTCGATCTGGGCAGCGGCAGCGGCGCCAAAGCGCGATTGTTGCTGAAACACCTCAGCCAGCCGACGGCCTATTGGCCCGTCGATGTCGCCAGTGCGCAGTTGGTCGGGTGCGCCGCGCAAGCTGCTCGAGATTTC
This sequence comes from Verrucomicrobiia bacterium, assembly GCA_035934555.1. Lineage (GTDB taxonomy): Bacteria > Verrucomicrobiota > Verrucomicrobiia > Limisphaerales > UBA8199 > DASYXT01. The sequence goes on from DASYXT010000127.1 coordinate 41,705, forward strand.
CCTGGCCTGACCGTCGTACCGGTCTGCGCTGATTTCACCCAGCATTTTGAACTGCCGCGGCGCCTCCCGGGCTCCGGCCAAACCGTTCTCTTTTTTCCAGGTTCTACCATTGGGAATTTTGAGCCACCGCACGCGGAGTTGTTCCTGCGCCGGCTGGCCCGAGTAGCAGGTGTTAACGGAGGGGTGCTAATCGGGGTGGACCTGAAGAAATCGCCCGCGGTGTTTAACCCGGCATACAACGATGCGCAAGGTGTCACCGCGCGATTCAATCTGAACCTCCTGAACCGCATTAATCGTGAACTCCAGGCCAACTTTGATCTGACCCAGTTCAGGCATCAGGCGTTTTACAACGAGAGGCCGGGCCGTATCGAGATGCACCTGGTAAGCCGCCGCCCCCAGGCTGTTGCCGTGGAGGATTGCCAGTTCGAGTTCGCCCGGGGTGAACCCATTGTAACGGAGCATTCCTACAAGTACGAGCTGAACGAGTTTCGCCAACTTGCTGCCCGGGCCGGTTTGGAACTCGTCCGCTGGTGGACCGATGAACGGCGCTGGTTCAGCGTTCAGTTTCTTAAGCCCCACCAAACCGGGATTGCCAGGGATTCATGAACAGCACAGCCGTCGCGCCGGGTGCGGTGAGGCAGTCTGGAATGGAGCAAGAACAGCCCGCGCCGATGATCGAACTGGTGGGCGCCAGCAAATCCTTTGGTTCAACGCCGGCCCTGGCGCCGACAAACCTCAGGTTCGAGGCCGGCAAGACGACCGTGCTCATTGGGCCAAGCGGTTGTGGGAAATCCACCCTGCTGCGGTTGATTATCGGCCTCATCGCACCTACGAGCGGTGAAGTGCGATTCGAAAACCAAGCGCTCACGCCGAAGAATATGCTGCACGTCCGGCGCCGGATGGGATACGTGATCCAGGAAGGTGGACTTTTCCCGCACCTGACCGCTCGGGATAATGTTTTGCTGCTGGGACGGCATCTGCGCCGGCCCGTGCAGGAGATGCGGGCGCGGTTCGATGAATTATGTGAGTTAACCGGTTTACCAGCGGCCGCGCTCGACCGCTATCCGGTTGAACTTTCGGGCGGCCAGCGGCAGCGCGTGAGCCTAATCCGCGCACTGATGCTGCGGCCCGATGTGCTGCTGCTGGATGAACCCCTGGCCGCCCTGGATCCCATGGTCCGCAGCACTCTCCAGACCGAACTGAAGACGATTTTCCACCACCTCCGACAGACGGTCATCCTCGTCACCCATGAGCTGGCCGAGGCCGCCTGGCTGGGCCACCGCATCGTGCTGCTTCGGCAAGGGCGTGTCGTGCAAGTCGGGACACTGACGGCCTTGCGCGACCACCCGGCCGAGGCCTTTGTATCCGAGTTCATCAACGCCCAAAGAACGCTGTTGGCGTCATGAGAAGGCTATTCGCCCTAACGCTCATTCTCTTTAGTGTCGGTGGCCCAATGAGGTCCGCAGCAGCTGTCATCATTGGCTCGAAGGAGTTCACTGAATCTTACGTTCTGGCCGAGATCGCCAAGGGGAGCGCGGAACGCGCGGGCTTGCCGGTTGACCTGCGCGCGGGAATGGGCGGCACACTCATTCTTTGGGAAGCGCTGCGCCAAGGTGCAATCACCTGTTACCCGGAATACACCGGAACAATTCGGGAGGTGATTCTGCAAAACCATTCCGTCTCTCTCACCAAAGGGAGGGCCGATTTGGCGGACCTGCGCCGCGGCCTTGCAAATTTTGGCATCGGCATGACGAGCGAGTTGGGCTTCAACAATACCTATGCCTTGGTGATGCGGCGAGCCCAGGCCAAAGCCCTGGGCATCCACAACATTAGTGACCTGAACAAATATCCGGGCCTGCGCGTGGGGCTGACCCATGAATTCGTCGGGCGAGCGGATGGATGGGGGCCCCTCTGCGCGCGGTACGGGCTGCGCATGCAAAATGTTCGGGCGCTGGATCACACGCTCGCCTACCTGGCGATCGCCAAGGGAGAAATCGATGTGATGGACGCCTACTCGACAGATGCGAAAATCGACGAGGAGAATCTGGTCGTCTTGCGCGACCAACTAGGCTTCTTCCCGCAATATGACGCGGTGTTTGTGTATCGCCTCGACGCCGAGCGACGGCTGGTGGCGGCGCTGCAGCGATTGTCAGGCACCCTGGATGAAAGCCGAATGCGCCGCCTGAATGCCATCGCCGAGCAGACGCATGACTACGCGAAAGCCGCCGCGGTTTATTTCCATGACGCAGGCGCAGACCACCCGGGCTCACTCACGGCGAATCTAGCGCGCTGGACCGGACGCCACCTGCTGCTGGTGGCGGTCTCGCTTGGGGCAGCGATTCTGCTCGGTGTGCCGCTGGGGATTTGGTCGAGCCGGGGCGGTTGGCTGGGCGAAATAGTGCTTGGAGCCACCGGCCTGATCCAGACTGTCCCATCCCTCGCGTTGCTGGCACTGTTGGTTTCGGTTCCCTTCCTGGGCATCACTCCACTGACCGCAATTGTGGCGCTGTTTCTTTATGGCCTGCTCCCGATTGTGCGCAGCACCGCGACCGGGCTGCAGGACATTCCCCGGCCGGTGCGCGAGTCAGCCGAGGCGCTCGGCCTGGAAGCGCGTGTGCGACTGGTCAAAATCTTCCTGCCGCTGGCCTCACGCTCGATTCTGGGTGGGATTAAGACCAGCGCCATCATCAATGTAGGGGCGGCTACCCTGGCAGCCCTGATCGGCGCCGGCGGCTTGGGCGAACCCATTCTCAGCGGGCTGAATCTAAACGACCGCGCGCTCATTCTGGAAGGAGCGATTCCGGCAGCCGTTCTGGCGTTGCTTGTGCAAGCGGCCTTTGTGTTCCTGGATCGCCGGTTAATTCCCAAAGGGCTGCGGTTGAATGCCGCTCGTCCCTGAGCAAAAGTCCCGTTGCTCGCCTTGGAGTACCGCGGCTTTTCTCCAAGAAAAACAACCGCTGACATTCGCCGTGAATCGGTGTAGATACTCAACCAAGGAACATGACAACGACGAGCAAAGCCCTGAGCGACCGACCAGCCTGGAAATCGCTGGCCGACCATAGCAAAGCAATCATGAAACTCCACCTGCGGGAGATGTTCGCCCAGGAGCCGGCACGCGGTGAACGGTTCACCGCCCAAGCCGCCGGCTTGTTTCTGGATTATTCAAAAAACCGGATCACGGAAGCGACGCTCAAGCTTCTCTGCCAATTGGCCCAGGAATCGGATTTGCGCGGCAGGATCGAGGCGATGTTCCGTGGGGAAAAGCTCAATCTCACCGAGCACCGCGCTGTTTTGCATGTGGCACTACGCGCCCCGCGCAATGCCAACATCACCGTGGACGGCAAGAACGTGGTGCCCGAAGTGCACGCCGTGCTCGATCAAATGAACGCCTTCTGCAACCGCGTCCGCAGCGGCGAATGGCAAGGCCAAACGGGAAAACGGATCCGGAACGTCGTCAATATCGGCATCGGCGGTTCGGACCTCGGCCCGGTGATGGCCTACGAAGCGCTTAAACATTACAGCGACCGGGCGCTGACTTTCCGTTTCGTGTCCAACGTGGACGGGATTGATTTTGTCGAAGCCACCCGCGACCTCGACCCCGCAGAGACGCTCTTCATCGTATCGTCAAAGACCTTCACGACATTAGAGACCATGACCAACGCCCAAACGGCGCGGGATTGGCTTCTCAACGGATTAGGCGGCGACCGCTCGGCGGTCGCCAAGCACTTTGTCGCCGTCTCGACCAATGCCGAGAAAGTGGCCGCGTTCGGCATCGATACGGCCAACATGTTCGGTTTTTGGGATTGGGTGGGAGGACGCTACTCGATGGACTCGGCGATCGGGCTTTCAACGATGCTGGCGATCGGCCCGGATAATTTCCGCGCGATGTTGAGCGGGTTCCACGCCATGGACGAGCACTTCCGCATCGCGCCATTCGAGCAAAACCTGCCGGTGCTGCTGGGCCTGCTGACGGTGTGGTACACGGACTTTTTTGACGCCCAAACTGTGGCTGTGCTTCCTTACGAGCAATACTTGAAGCGGTTCCCGGCTTACCTGCAGCAATTGACCATGGAGAGCAATGGCAAGCACGTGACGCTCGAAGGCCAGCCGGTGACCTATGACACCAGCCCCATTTTCTGGGGCGAACCCGGCACGAACGGCCAACACTCGTTTTATCAGTTAATCCACCAGGGCACCCGGCTTATCCCGTGTGATTTTATCGCGTTCGGCCAGGCGTTGACACCGGTGGGGCGGCATCACGACATGCTGCTGGCCAATGTATTCGCCCAAGCCGAAGCGCTGGCTTTTGGCAAAACACCGCAAGAGGTAGCGGCGGAAGGCACGCCGGACTGGTTGGTGCCGCATCGCGTGTTCGAAGGTAACCGGCCGTCGAACACCATCCTGGCCAAAAGGTTGACACCCGAGGTGCTGGGGACTTTGGTCGCGCTCTACGAGCACAGCGTTTTCACCCAGGGCACGATCTGGAACATCAACTCCTTCGATCAATGGGGCGTCGAATTGGGCAAAGCCCTGGCCCAGCGGATTATTCCCGAACTGGAATCCGCGACCGAGCCCAAGCTCAACCATGACAGTTCAACGAACAACCTGATCCGCCGTTACCGCGCAATGCGGGGCACGACCTGAATAAGCTCGCAAGAAAGGCCTTTGCGGTTAAGCCTGCCCGCCGTACGAGATAAAATCGTCCACATCGAGCAGGTCAAACCAGGTGCTGATGTCCTCTCGTTTCGGAGCAGCTTTGGAGTGCAGTTGGTTGAAATACTGGCGCGACTCGGAATCGGAAGGCGCGCGTTGCTCTTGCCATGCCGTCCAGGCGACGATCTCCGGCTCGGTGCGCTTGTGTTTGGCATTCTTCTGAATCCATTCCAAAACCTCTCCGTCGCCCTTGCCGGCGGCGAGTTGCTTTTTGAGTGCGCCCGGGTCGATCCCTAAAAATTCGATTAAACGCATGTCCATCGGACAGGCGTAGTGGTATTCCCCGTGCGTGCCGGCGACGGTTGCCCGCCCTTTGTCCAGCATCCGCGGCAGAACTGCATAACCACCGAGCCGCACACGCGGACTACGCGGTGGCCGTTTCGTTAAATCCGGAGCGTTCTTCAGTGCCATAGATTTCCTCTTAGTTGCGTGAATTCAGCATCCCCTGCTCACTAGACAGCGCCAGGGCATGCCGTTGACGCTAAGATGCCCCCGCGAACGCCAAATGCAAGCGTGAGGCGAAAGGGTTTCTTTGCGGGCCTTGGCAGGTTCTTTCGACACGCAGGTGTGAGTTCTGAAAAAATCCCGGGAACCTCCGTCGCGGCTCGTACCTCGTATGTGGCAAAGGGGCACACTGCCCCTCGGCGAATGCAATAAAATATGAATTGGATACGACAGAATTTTTGTCTGAAGCGCCTACCGACCCACGCAAGCCTTCTACTCTCTTCGGCTTGGCTTCTGACGAGCGGTCGGGCCGCCACGAGCTCAGTTTCACTCGAGGACGATTTCTTCAGTCCGGCGAACGTCACAATCAACGCAGGCGATACGGTTCACTGGACCTGGGTTGGGGTGAACATGCACTCGAGCACCTCAACATCTTCGCCGGCGCTCTGGGACTCCGGCCTCCATGGTAATGGGTTTTCCTTTTCGTTCACTTTTCTTAATGCGGGCAGTTTTCCGTATGAATGCGTGGTACATGCCGCCTTCGGGATGGTCGGCAGCGTCACCGTGCAAGCCGTCAACGTGCCGCCGAGTGTCTCGCTGACCGCCCCGACTAATGGCGCGACCTTTGCCGCCCCCTGGACGGGCACGCTCACCGCTCGCTCATCGGACTCGGACGGGACGGTGACCCGGCTGAAGTTTTTGTCTGGCGCGACCGTGCTGGGGACAGTAACGAACCCGCCCGCGACAGCCAGCATCCGGGTGACGAACCTGGTGGCGGGGACTTACACCCTCACAGCCCAGGCGACGGACAATGGGGGAGCCAGCACGACCTCCGCGGGCGTAACGGTTCACGTGGTAACACCAGCGGTGATCACGCTGACCCAGCCGCAACGCCCCACGCGTTCCAGCTTCCAGTTCACTTACACGGCCACACCCGGATTGCATTACATCGTGCAACGGTCGAGTGACCTTTCCACGTTCGCGTCCTTGAGGACCAACCTGGCCGCCGCCAGCCCGGTTACTTTTGTCGATACCAACGCGATCGGCACAATGAATTACTATCGCGTTGAGCTGCAGCCCAACCCATGAAGCTCGCGCCACGGGTTCAAGGCGGGGCAGAATCGCGCGGAAGCCGGCCGAACCGTCGCCGGGTCCCTCCTGACGCCGAAGCCCGGCAAGCACTGGAGGTTCTGCCGATGCTGATTCTGTCCCGCCTTGAGCTGTCGCGTACAATCGCGCTGCTGACCGTCACCCTGGCCGTACTGGCAATTGTGGCTGGCGCCGTAGCGTGGGCACAACCGGCCGAGCAAGCATCCCAAACGTATGAAGCCCGCGGGCGGGTCGTGGAAATCCATGCGGCTGAGGGGATCGCGGTGATTGCGCACGAGGCGATTAGCAATCTGATGCCGGCCATGACCATGCCTTTCCACGTGCGCCCGGCTGCGGAGCTGCTTCGACTCAATCCCGGGGATAAGGTCGTATTTGAGCTTAACGTGACAAAAAGCGCGAGCTGGGCCGAACACATTGTGAAGAACGGACGAGTGTTGCCAACTTCCACGGTTGAAGCGGACGCCGGTAAGCGAGCGGACCCGCCGGCACGGCCACGGCACCCGCTGCTGGATTATCCTTTCACAAACGAGCTGGGCCAAGTGGTGCGCCTGGCGGATTTCCGCGGACAGGCGCTCGGGCTGACTTTTTTCTTCACGCGCTGTCCGCTGCCGGAGTTTTGCCCGCGGTTATCGCTGAACTTTGCCGAGGCGGAGAAAAAACTTGAAGCGATGGGGCACGTGCCGGGCAACTGGCATTTCGTTTCGGTGTCGTTCGATCCGGAGTTTGACACCCCCGGGGTGCTGAAAGCGTACGGAGAACATTATGGTTACGACCCGCGCCATTGGAGCTTTCTGACCGGGCGGGCGGATAAGATTCACGAACTGGCCGAATTGTCGGATGTCTCGGTCCAGCGGCAGGCGGACGGCAGCATCGCCCATAATTTCCGAACGTTGGTGATTAACCCAGCGGGCCATCTACAGATGATGTTTCCGATGGGAGGCGACCTTTCCGATGCGCTCGTCGCGGAGATGCTCAAGGCCATGACGATGACCAATCGTGACCGCTAAATGCGATGCCCGCTGAGCGCGCACAGTTACCGGCAGCGATCCTTGCTGCCAGTGCCGCGGCCGTGACCGGGATATTGCTCATTTCCTGTTCGACAACGCCCGTGACGTTGCTGCACGCGCCCAACATTCCCGGGGCGACCTTCGTCGGAAACAAAACCTGCGCCGAATGCCACACAAATATCGTGCGCGCATTCCGCGCCAGCCCGCACTCGCGGATCGCGCTCTCTCAAACCTGGTTGACCAAAATGGCAGCGCCGGCGCCTGGCGCGGGCACCGGGGGAACGCGCGCGACTCAGGCCAGCAGCGGGACGACGATCGAGACCTCCTGCGAGTCGTGTCATGGTCCCGGAAGCCTGCACGTGGCCCAGGGCGGCGCGCGCCAGTTCATCGTTAATCCCGCGCAGAGGCCGGACGCCTGTTTCGAGTGTCATCGGCAAACCGAGGCTGAGTTTCATTTGCCCCAGCACCATCCGCTTCTCGAAAAACATATGAACTGCGCCCATTGCCATGATCCGCACGGGCTGGACATCTATAAGCCGCGTGGGGGTTTGGCGATGGCGCGGCGAGCGGAAGCTTGCGCCGGCTGCCACCGGGAGCAGACACGGCCGTTTGTCTTCGAGCACCCGGCCCTGCGCGAAGGATGCACGGTCTGCCACGCGCCGCACGGCACGATCAATGCCAAGCTACTGGTGCAGCCGAATGCCAACCTTTGCCTGCGTTGCCACGCCCAGGTCCAAGGACCCAGCGTCGCGCCCGGCCAAATTTACATCGGCAATGTGGACCACACCGCGTTGTTGCGAATGGGGACCTGCTGGTCGTCTGGTTGCCACACGGCCGTGCATGGGTCGAACGTCGATCTTCGGCTGAGGTATTGAGAGATGACCCGGCGACATGAACCGCAATTGGGATGTATCGGCGCGCCAGCGTCTTGGACTGCGCCAGCCCTCTGGCGCTTTCGAAATAGGCGCGAGCCCTTCAACCCAAAGCGTCCGTCACCGACAACGTCGGGCCAGAGGACTGGCGCAGTCCAAAACCTCGCGGCCTGGTCGAGTGGGTTCATGGCAAAGTGCTCGCCTCCGTGGTTTGCGGCTTGGGCGTGGCAAGTTATGCTCTGCGGGTGTGTCTGGGGTGCTGAGCCGGATCTCAGCAAACTTCCGCCGCCGGCCATGCAGCAAGTAGATTTCACCCGGGACATCGCACCAGTGCTCGAGGGGCATTGTCTAAAGTGCCACTCCGGCGAGAAGCCCAAGAGCCAGTTCCGCCTGACCAGCCGCGACGCCGCCCTGCGCGGAGGCGAACACGGCATCGATATCATTCCGGGCCAAAGCGCTCGCAGTCCTTTGGTGCTCTACATCGCCGGACTGGTGGAAGACTTGCAAATGCCGCCCGAGGGGCGCGGCACGCCCCTGACGCCACGAGAGATTTCCCTGGTGCGTGCGTGGATCGATCAGGGTGTGCCCTGGGCACCGAGCACCAACGCGCCTCCGGTCGTAGCTATCGCCTCGCCCGCCGCAGGCTGGACGGGCGTGCACGGCGACGCTCGTAAATTTCGCGAATTAATGTGGCAGCCGCAGGGCTGGAACGGAGGCCTCGAAGATTTCACGTTCACCGACAAACCAGGGCCTAATTCCCGCGTGATGCTCTCAGGGCACACCTTACGCGACGATTACGACCTCAACTTCACGGCCGAAAAGGAAGGCTTGGGCTTTGCGCACCTGGGCTGGTCCCAGTTCCGCAAGTATTTCGATGATGCGGGTGGATACGATCCGCTATTTAGTCCATCCCAGTTCGAGTTGAATCGGGACCTGGGTTTGGACATAGGGCGAGCGTGGACCGAACTGGGCCTGACGTTGCCACGCTGGCCGGTGCTGACGCTGGGCTATGAGTATCAATACCGCAACGGCACAGAATCGACCCTGGATTGGGGCCCGGTGAGCAACGGTACCGACTCGCGCAATCTTTATCCCGCATACAAGGATGTGGATGAGCGCGTTCACATTCTCCAAGCGGCGATCAATTACGACCTCGCTGGCGCGCAGTTGAGCGACGAGTTTCGGGGCGAATGGTTTCACCTGCAAACGCATGAAATAGATGCCGCCGCTTACACAATCGGCAGCCCGGGGATCGCGTTTACTACAGCCGATGAAAGGCAAAACTACTTCCAAGGCGCCAACATGTTCCATGCCGAGAAGCAATTTGCGGACTGGTTCTTTGCCGCGGGGGGCTATTTGTACAGCAAGCTGGACTCGAGCGGTTCGCTCGATGTGCAGACGCTCGGCCCCGAGTTTCTGAATTTGGCGGCGAATGCAGCGCCGGGCTGGCAAAGCCAGGCGATCACCCTCGAACGGGAGTCCCACGTGTTCAGCCTTAGCGGGCTGCTGGGCCCATGGGAGGGATTAACCTTCTCGCTGGCTACGCAGAACGAATGGACCCGCCAAAACGGGCTCAGCGGGGCGGCGGTGACCCTGGCGCTGCCGTTTGCCCCGTTCATTTTTCCCGTGGATGTGGAAAACCTGCTGGCCAACCTGGACGAACGCATCTTCACGCAAGATGCGGCAGTGCGATTCACCAAAATCCCGTTCACGACCTTGTTCGCCGAAGCCCGATTCCGCCAGGATGACCTCGGCCAATATCAGGAGGAGCAGAGCGGTCTGACGCCGTTTCTGACCCAAATCGATGCGCGCAGCCGACTTGAGGACTTCCGCGCGGGGTTTGACACCTCACCTTGGCGGCGGTTATCGCTCAGCGGGTCCTATCGCCAGAACGATGACCAAACCGATTACAATCCTACGCTCAAACAGGCTTTGGGCGGCTCATTCGTGGGGTACCCAGCTTTCATTTTGTATCGCGATCTGTTATCCCGCGAAGCAGATGGCAAACTGGCTTTGCAGGTTAACTCGTGGCTGAAGACCACCCTGACCTATCAATGGCTGGCAAACCGTTATCGCACAGGCACGGAATCTGTGAACGACCCGCTGTCCGGCCTGGCAGGTGGGCTCTCCCCCGGAGGACAGTTGCTGGCGGGAACATATAACGCGCAGATGACCAGTTTGAATGCCACGCTCACACCTTGGAGAAAACTGTTTTTCTGCGGCACGTTGACTTATCAGCACGCCCGGACGGTCACCGCCGATAACGGAAGCACGGCGGTTATCCCTTATTCGGGAAACGTTTACAGCCTGATCCTCAGCGGGAATTACGCGTTGAACAATCGCACCAGCCTGCTGGTGGCCTACTCGTTTTCAGCCGCGAGCTTCGGCCAGGACAACTTCGCTACCGGCCTGCCTTTGGGGCTGAATTATCACCAACACGCTCTGGAAGCCGGCCTGAAGCGCGAAATCAGCCGGCACGCCGCGCTCGGCCTGCAGTATCGGTTCTACAGGTACACCGAGCCGAGCGCGGGCGGCACCGGCAACTTCGATGCCCACGCCATCTTCGCCACCTTCACATGCAAGCTGCCATAAATGAGCCACCGCTTGCTTCCCACCACTTTGCCGGGTAACTTCGGCTGATTTCCCGGAACCTTTGTGGACTCAGGAATCTCATATGAGCAAGACGGCAGACAGGGCGAGTCGGAGCTGGGAAAGCTCGTGGACCTGCATTATGGCCCGCTTTACCGTTTTGCGATGAGTTTGACACGAAACGAAAGCGACGCCGGCGACCTGGTACAGGACACGTTTTTTACTTTCGCCACCAAAGGCCATCAGTTGCGGGACCCAGCGAAAGCCAAGCCGTGGTTGTTCACGACGTTGCATCGGCGCTTCCTTGAACGGCAGCGGCGTACGACGCGTTTTCCACACCTGGAAATCAGTGAAACAATACCCGACTTACCTTTCGTCGAGCCTGGGTTGGTGGACCGCCTGGATGGCCAGGCGCTGGTCGGGATGCTTGCCCAGGTCGAGCCGCGTTTGCAGGCAGCCGTTGCGCTCTTCTACCTCGAGGACTATTCCTACAACGAGATCGCCGCGATCCTTGACGTGCCGCTTGGCACCGTTAAATCGCGTATCGCACGCGGCCTAGCCCAACTTAAAGAACTCGTCGCCCACAGCGGTCCGGTCGGGCACACAACTCCAAAGGAGCCGTCGTGAACCGGCAGGAAGCAAAAGAAATACTGCTGCTGTTCCGGCCGGGAACTGCGGACGCCCAGGACCCCGAAATGGCGCAGGCCCTCACACTGGCGCAGCAGGACCCCGAACTAGGCCAATGGTTCCAGGAACATCAGGCTTTCCAGACCGCCATGCAAACGCGGTTCCGCCAAATCGAGGTCCCGGCAACAGGCAAATTGGCGCTACTCTCAGCCCTGCAAACCGAGTCGCACCAGGAGCGTAAAATTGTTCGGCCTCCGTTTTGGCGCCTGCCGGTATGGCAATGGGCTGCTGCCGCGGTGGTGATGCTCGGCCTAACTCTGTTTTGGCCTGGCTCACGCCGGCCCGACCATTTTGCCGATTATCAGCAAATGATGGTCAGCAAAGCGCTGCGCGGCTATACGATGGATTGGGCCACCTCAGACATGACCCAATTACGCCGGCAACTTGCCGAGGCCAAAGCCCCAGCCGACTATCGCCTGCCGCCAGGAGTCGCGGGGCTGCAACTGACCGGTGGCACACGCCTGACCTGGCGCACACACCCGGTGGCATTGGTCTGTTTTAAGCGCAAGGACCAGCGCGATGTCTGGTTATTCGTCATGAAGCGTTCCGATGTGAGGGACCCGCCTCCCGTGACCCCCCGATTGCAGCGTGTGGACCGGTTGATGACTGCCAGTTGGAGCCAAGGCGATGTCACTTACGTCTTGGCAGGTCCGCCGGAGCCGGGGTTTCCAAAAGAATACTTTTAGCCGTGTGGCGGGCCCCCGGTCGCCCGGGCACAAGGGTTTCTGTTGGTTTCTGTGGAGAAGGTCGGGGGTTCTTTTGACATGCGGGTGTTTTTGCGTTAGAAATTAGCCTTAATAACCTAAATAATTAGATGCACCTGTTCACACCCCGCAGGCGCTTTGGCTGGCCCCACCCCAGGCCGGGTGGAGGCGGCTTTACCCTGGTGGAGTTGCTGGTGGTGATTGCGATTGTCAGCGTCCTGGCGGCGTTGTTGCTGCCGTCACTGACCGCTGCCAAAGGACGGGCCACGGCGATTTCCTGTCTGAACAACCAGCGGCAGTTGGGGTTTGCCTGTGACATCTACGCCGATGAGTTCAACGACCGGTTGCCCTACAACCTGGGCGAAGCGCAAATTCGGCAAATGGAGCAGCAGAACCTATTCCTGAACTGGAGCACCCCAATCATGGATTGGGAACCCACACCGGATAACACCAACCAGGTGCTGCTGACCCAAGGGGGGATCGGACCCTACACCAGCCGCACGGCTGCGCTGTACCGCTGTCCAAACGACCGGGCGGTGAGTGATTTGCAGTCGGTGCTAGGCTGGAACGGGCGGGCGCGCAGCGTATCGCTCAACGCCATGATGGGCGATGCCGGTTTGTTCAGCTCGACCGGCTCCAACACCAACAATCCGTCCTATCGCCAATTCTTCAAGCTTACCCAAGTACCGCAGCCGGCGATGATTTTCGCCTTTATCGAAGAGCATGCCAATAGCATCGGCGATGGCTATTTTCTGGACCGCGCGGATCATTGGGAATGGTACCGGCTGCCGGCAGCGTATCACAACGGCGGCGCCAACCTGAGCTTCGCCGATGGGCATTCCGAGGGCCATAAATGGCTCGAAGCGACAACTCGAGCGCCCATTCGCCCCGGACAAGCCTACTTCCCGATCTCGAATAACAACGGGCCGGATTTCCAGTGGCTGATGGACCGCACCAGCGTTCCTGGCGGCTCCAGTGGCGGGGGAGGCTGGACGTATCCCTAAGGCGCTAGGAACCAAATGGTCAGATGGCCGTTGAAGCGAGGAACAGATCGCAACGAGGAAAGCCGGAAATGAAAAAGCTGGTACTAACGCTCACTATCGCCGCGACAATCGGACTCTGCGGTTGCCAAAGTTATAGCGGGGGAGCAGAGAGCCCGCAAGATTCGATGTCTGGAACCGGCACAGCCGGGACCAATACGCTTAACACGACCAGTCACGCTCCCGGGGTCAATCCATGGCAGGGCAGCCCTGCCCAATGGCGCGGTTCGCAGCCAATCCCACCTTGATGGGGCGCCAGCCTGGCCTGCGTTACCTGGAAAGCCCAGGCAAACCCACTACGCGAGGCCGAACCAGCGCATCGTTGCGGGGTTGCCGTCGGCCGGACCGCGGTTCATCTTCGCACCCTCACGTAACCGTTGTTAAGGAACCAGGCCACCGCATCCGCCAAGGCTTGTTTGGGCGGTGTTTGGGGCAACCCGAGTTCGCGCACTGCTTTGGCCGGGTTAAAGAACATTTTGTATTTGGCCATGCGCACCCCGGCCAGCGGCGCTTTGGGCGGCCTTCCGCTCACCACCGCCATGGCCTCGTTCACGTAGGCTGCCATCAATGCTGTCCAATATGGGACCCGAATTTTGGGCGCCGGCAGGCCTGTCAATTCCTGCAGGACCTGAAACGTCTCTGCCATGGTCCAGTTGCCTTCCGCATTGCCAAGGATATAGCGCTCGCCGATAGCTCCTCTTTCGGCGGCCAGCACATGGCCAACGGCAACGTCTCGCACGTGCACCCAGTTAAGACCGGTGTCCAGATAGGCCGGCATTGCCCGATTCAGAAAATCCACGAGCACCTGCCCGGTGGGCGTGGGTTTCGCATCACGGGGACCAACCGGGGCGCTCGGGTTGACGATCACCACCGGCGCACCCTGGTGCGCCAGCTCCAACGCCACTTGCTCAGCTCGCCATTTCGAGCGTTTGTAGTGGTTGGTCATTTGCGCCTCAGTGGTAAGGGCGGTTTCATCGGTGGGAATGATCCGGCCGTCGGTTTGTTTGGGCAACCCGATGCAACCCACCGTGCTGGTATAGACGATACGGCGGCAGCCGGCCTCGACGGCAGCTTCCAGCACTCTCCGGGTGCCCTCCACATTGGCGGCGTACATCGGCCGGTAATCCCGCAGCCAAAGGTGATAACTGGCAGCAACGTGAAAACACCAGTCACACCCCCGCAGCGCCGATTTCCAAGACGTGACGTCACTTAAATCGCCTGTCACTCGCTCAAAATCCAAGCCGGCCAGCGCTCGAGTATCACTACCGGCACGCAGCAACACTTTGACGCGATGGCCGCGCCCAATCAACTCGTGCACCAGGTTTGCGCCAACAAAACCGGTGCCTCCAGTGACGAAACAAATCATGGTTCGAAGTGTCAGTCGCGCCGCCGCATGCATTTGGCGGCGCGGAGTTTTGTCCGCAGCAAAAACCCGCTGGCGGATAGGCCCGGATAAGCACGCGCGCTCAGCAATCGCGCACCGCAGCGCATAAGCTCCGCGCGCAGACGAACATGTCCACGCACCAGGCAAAGCCGACGAATGTGCCGGCAGTATAGAAGGTGAAGGTGCCCACCAGCAAGCGCGTGCGGCAACTCTGAGCCCACCCGGCCGTCGCGAAAGTGCCATGCGGAGTTTTGGCTGCTTTTCGTCCATCCGCGTCCGAAATTTAGCTAAACTTAAAACGTTCCGCCGACGCCTTCTCACACTTGACTACCACGGCCGGCTAATAAACAATTCGGCCCCGTAGTATGCCGCGAAAAAGCAGTGCCCGAGTTAAAAAACTTTCTCGTAAAGAGGTGCGCGCTCTCGATATCAAAATCTCCTTCCTCGAAGGGATCGTGGGACGCGATCCCGGTTACGTCGAGGCGCTGCAGATTTTGGGCGATCATTACACCCAGCGCGGCCTGTTCGAACGCAGCCTCCGAGTGGACCAGCAACTGTCCCAGCTCGAGCCGCGCAATCCTTTGGTATTTTACAATCTGGCTTGTAGTTATTCGTTGAATCGCGAACTGGACCTCGCCGTGGCCGCACTCGAAAATGCTCTCACGCTGGGCTACCGCGATTTCAAATGGCTCGCCCGTGATCCCGATTTACGCCCATTGCGTCAGCACCCCCTTTACCGCTCGATCGAGCAAAAGATCGCCGAGATGAAAGTCAAAGTGCTCTGACCTGCGCCGTCCGCGTCGTGCCAGGCAAGTTCGGCCTGATGAATTGCATTGCCTGGCCTGCCTGTTTGGCCCACGGCCCGCAATCTGGGCAGCCTGCTTAAGGTTGTCTTTTCCACAGCCGCACTTAAATTTCCGCGCATGAACGTAACTCTCCGGGGGCGCACCGCGCATTATCGCACCGTCGCGTTCGACACCGCCCTCAATGCGGTGTTGCTCATCGAACAGCGCCTGCTGCCGCACCGCTTCCAAATCGTCTCCCTCAGGGAGTATCGGGCCACTGCCCGGGCCATCACCGATATGACCGTCCGTGGAGCCGGGGCCATCGGCGCCACCGCGGCGTATGGGCTGGCCCAGGGCGCGCGCGCGTTTCGCGGGCCAAGCCTCGCAGCGTTCGAGCGGCACCTCGAGGTTGTGTTTCGGACTTTGAAAGAGGCCCGGCCGACCGCGGTGGATCCGCTCAACGCGATGCAACAGGTGCGAGCGGCAATGGCGCGCGGGGAAACGGTTGCCGAGCGGCAAGCCCTGGCGGTGGCCGCCGCGGAGGAATTCGCTAATGAAGACGTTCGCCATTGCCGCGAGATCGGCGAGCACGGCGCGCGGCTGCTCCGTAATGGCATGAACATCCTGACCCACTGCAATGCCGGTTGGCTGGCCTTCGTCGATGTGGGCAGCGCGACTGCGCCGCTGTATGCCGCACAGGCCCAGGGCAAACGCTTTCATGTGTTTTGCGACGAAACCCGGCCTCGCTGCCAGGGCGCAACCCTTACCGCCTGGGAGTTGGCCCAGCAAGGCATCTCCCATCAAGTGATCGCGGACAATGCCGCCGGCCATCTGATGCAGCGCGGTAAAATCGACCTGGTGATTGTGGGGAGCGACCGCACGTTGGGCCGGACGGGCGAAGTCGCCAACAAAATAGGCACTTACACAAAAGCAGTTCTTGCTCATCGTCATCGCATTCCGTTTTATGTCGCCATCCCTCTCTCGACTATCGATTGGAATTTAGAATCCGGGTTCGACATTCCCATCGAGGAACGCAGTGAAACCGAAGTTCTCGGCATATGGGGAGTGCCGGGAAAACGCCAATCGGACCGCATAGAATCGAAGGAGCATTTGTCCGCTGAACCGGCTATTAAAAATGGGAGATCGAAAACCCCTTCATCTCTTTCATACGTTCGTGTGGCCAATCCCACCAGTGGCGGCCTTAATCCCGGGTTTGACGTCACCCCCGCCGAGCTCATCACGGGCATTATAACACCTCGGGGGATTTTCAAGCCACGGGACCTGTGGAAAAATCGGCACATTCTCGCCCTGCGTTGAAAACACTTGCGCCTCGGGTAAACTGATTTACTTTTCGCGCACAGTTTAGCGGCGGGGTAGCCAAGTGGTAAGGCAGGGCTCTGCAAAAGCCTTATGCGTCGGTTCGATTCCGACCCTCGCCTCCAACCAGCATTTCTCGCGGGAAATTAAAGATCTCCGCGTAAAATCTGGGGTTTTTGGTCGTCGAGGGGGTAGATTGCTACCGAAAAGTATACCGTGAAGTCGAGCGGCGCGTATCGGCCTCCATCGGCACGTATCCGTCTCCATCGGCCTCACGCTTCGGGATCGGTTGCTGTTACGATTACACGTGACAGTTATGAAGAACCGATACCGCCTGATCTGCTACCGGAAGAGGAATGGAAAGAAGAACGGAATGTTCTTCCTCCACGACAATGAGACCGGTATGCGCGAAAGCTTGGAAACCCGCAACAAGGCGCGGGCCAACGAACTCCTCGCCGCGAAGAACGAAGCCGCCCGCGAGCCGGCGTTCAACCTTCAAAAGGCCCGGGTTTACCTGGCGGCATCGGATTCCGGCGTAGCCACGCGCACCTGGCGAAATGCGCTGGATGCGGTAATCAAGAGCAAGCCTCCCGGCAGTGAGAATCGTTATCGCTGGGAAACGTTCTCCAAGGACAAGGCCATCGAGCAGATCGTGGATAAGATCGTGCTGGAAACTCATGCGGAGCACCTGCTCAAAGTCGTCCAGGACGGAAGCGTAAGCACAAATGTTTTCATGCGGCGGCTGCACAACTTCTGCATCGGCATGAACTGGCTCCCTTGGCCCATCCTGGCCAAGCAGCTCTGGCCGCCAGTAAAGTTCAAAAAGAAGCGGGCCATCACGCACGCAGAACACGAAAAGATCATCTCGCGCGAACGGAACCCCGAACGCCGAAACTTCTACGAACTCTGCTGGCATTTGGGCGGTTCGCAGACAGACATTGCTCATCTCAACGCCGAGGACATCGATTGGAACGACTGGACGATTTGTTATGAGCGAAGGAAGCTCGCGTCTTTGGACCAAACCAAGATCAAGCCACCGCTAATTAAATTCGGCGAGAGGTGCGCGGCAATTCTTCGCGGCTTGCCCAAAACCGGACCCCTTTTCCCTTACCTGCGCACCGTTCGCGCCGCCGATCGCGCAACAGAGTTCAAGCAACGCTGCGAGGGCCTCGGCATAAAGGGCGTCACTTTGCATTCGTATCGCTATGCTTGGGCACAACGTGCGCGGAAAGCGGGTTATCCTCGGCGCCAAGCCGAGGAAGCCTTGGGACATAACTCCAAGGCGGTCCACGACGCCTATGCGGGACAGGCGGACGTGACCATTCCCTCTTTGGAGGACTACGAGGAATTGGCTACCAAGAATCTGGTCCAAGTGGAATTCGGACGCTCGGGCCCAGCGGTCACCGCTGCAAGGCTACCCGATCATTCCCAGGCGGACGTCGCCGCGGGATGAGGAGGCACAAACCAACATCAATCTATGAAAAGCACGAAAATCCAATGGTGTCATTCGACGGTTAACCCGGTGATGGGCTGTGATGGCTGCGAATTGTGGCCCGGCCCGGGCGTAATTGCCCGCGAACTCGCCGAAACCTCAAGAGGGTTGACGGAATTGCCTCCGTCAAAACAACGCGCGATGCTGCACAGCGTCATCGGAGACCGGCCGCTGTCGGAGCTCTACGCCAATCGCAATGCGGTTGCGAGCGCGCTTCTTCCAGACGCCGGGAGCAAAGAATGTGCAACCGTTGTCGACTTACAGCCGCCACAGCACTCGATACCCGGCAGGACTGTCGTCCTGGGAGAAGATCAGTGAGCGGCTCTGTTTCGGCAGTGTTGGGAGGACCTGTCGGCCCTTCTTGCTAACGGTTATTGGCTTTGGCGGCGCAGGTTTGGACAACCTGTTCCGCAACCACTGCGGTAGGTACTGGGTTATGGTCATATGGGTCTCCTGCGGGTTGAGGGTTAAAGTGGCCTGCCAGCCGTAGCCTGCAGGCAGAACATCCAGCCCACCTACGCTGAAGCTTTGGTGGGCAGCCTTGGCCATCCGACACGCGGATGGCGAAGGCTGGCGGAAGTCGCCGGTAATGCTCCGGCCTCGGCGATGCCGATCCAGTTTTCGGGACAGGCGCAGCCAGCTTATATCTGCCTGCCTTCCTTAAATGTAGAATGAAGAATGCAGAGTGAAGAATGTCGGATCAGTCGTTTTTCATTCTGCATTCTTCATTCTGAATTCTGCATTCAGAATGGCTGCCAGGGTTGGACTCGCACCAACACCGAACGGCTTAACAGGCCGCCGTGCTACTTTCACACCACCTGGCAGTGCTTAAGTTAATTGGCGCTGCCGGCAGGAGTTGCACCTGCATCAGTTCGTTTAGAAGACGAACGCCTCGTCTATTTCGGCCACGGCAGCCTTTCGAAATGGCTCGCCGAGCCGTAGCTCAACGAGCGAAGGTTGGTCGGAACGGCAGGATTTCCACCTGCGACCTCGCGGTCCCAAGCCGCGCGCTCTAAAGACTGAGCTACGCTCCGATAAAATGGCGGACCCGAAGGGACTCGCACCCTCAGCCTTCCCGCAGACAACGGGTTGCTCTGGCTAGTTGAGCTACGGATCCAAAAATGGTGGGAGGTGCTGGTAATGCTCCAGTCGTCACTTCCGACAGTTGTTTTTGACACCGGTTTTACAGACCGGCAGCCGGATCACCTCCCAAATTGGTAGCGGGGGCAGGAATTACACCGGCCTAAAACGGTTTATGAGACCGTCCTCTGTACTTTAGTCGAGTTCCCCGCAGTGAAATGGTGGAGTCGGTGGGTAACGCTCCCACATCAGCTTGCTTGCAGGGCAAGTGCATTACTTGTCTGCCACGACCCCATTTGAATGTAGAACGCAGAACGGAAAATGCAGAATGTCTGATCCACCTCACGGTTCTGCTTTTTCGTTCTTCATTCTTCCTTCCAGAGCAGGCCGTCTCGGTGCTGCCCCGAGCAAACGGAGTTTTGGAGACTCTGTCGCGCAAGCTGGCGCACGGCCTATTTGAATTGAGAATTGAGAATGAAGAATGCAGGATGCGGCCATGAACAGGACCAATGATTTGCTGGACCGCACCAAGCGATTCGCCCTGGAGACCATCAAGTTCTGTGAAAGCTTCCCAAAGGATGAAACGAGTAGGATTCTCGCCCGACAACTTCTCCGCTCGGGCACCTCGGTCGGTGCGAATTACCGGGCCGCACATCGAGCGAAATCCAAGGCGGACTTCATTTCCAAGATGGGCACGGTGCTGGAGGAGGCTGACGAATCCGCGTATTGGACTGAACTCCTGACGGATGCTGGAAAGGTCGCGTCCACCCGATCCGGACCACTACATCGGGAGGCAAACGAACTTGTGGCGATTGCCGTTTCATCACTGAACACGGCGCGGCGAAACTCCGGCCCGCAGGAGTAACAGTTCCAGGCGCCGGGAAATTGTTGGGCCGGAGGATTCTGCATTCTGCGTTCTGCATTCTGCATTTCCTCCGGCCCTTGCCATTTCAACAAAGAACAAACACCTCTTGCTATCTTGCGATACCAACCCACGGTTTCACGGTGGTTCTTTCGGTGTTTAGGGGCACACCTCCTGCAAAGCCCTTAGATTGTAAAAGCGTTTCAAATCGTCTCGGCGCGCGTATTCGCTCCGCGTGGGCACACCACACCGGTGGAACGCCTCGGCATTCCTGCAACCGATTTCGTTTGGCACTCTCAGACATCATCAAGACGTCGTTCTCGTTTCACTCACCGTTCCATTTACCTTTCGCTTTGATTGTTCACCGTCACATATTCCGACAACAAAAAACCCTGCTCACATCGCGGTAAGCAGGGTTGGAAAATCGCTGGATCTTATGATCACATTACCTGCCTACCAAAAGCCTATCGGGGTTATACGAGGTCTGATGTTTACTCAGACTACCTGATAGGCTCCGGCTGAACATCCAGCCGGCGACTTGGGCTTCACGACGTGTCGCTCTTTCGAGCAGCCTCGTCGGCCCTATCGTAGCTAAAATGTTCATACAGGTTTTCATCGAATGCGCGTAATACCTAGCACAAGTAGCCTAATCTTGTCTACTTATATTTTTAGGGGTGCGTATATCTTAAATTCAAATATCTGGATGAGTTGATGCGATAAGCTCTCCCATGGCCACTGACAGGCGGGGCATATCGTGAATGAAGAGGTTGAGAGCAGTGCCGCCTTTGAGCGCGAATTTGGGAAACGCGAATACTTCCGGTAATGCTGAAGAAAGGCACGGTTTCAACGAACGTTTACCTGCCCACACATCCCTCTTCGTGCCGGAACTAAAGGTTCTTTGCCTCGCCGTTCCGCATCGCGGCAGTCAACTGCCGAAATTCGGGTCTTCAAGACCCCGTGACCCGTATCCTGACCTTCGGCACCCCCGCGCCTGTAAATTACGGGTCTGCCGTTCGGCTTGCGCCTCTCTGGCCATCGGCTTTGAACGCCTCGTGAAACGTGACGGTGCCCCGCGGAGTGTGCCCGTCGAAAGACAGCGCGAAAAAGACCTCCTGTGGCACTCCCTCAAGCACAAGTTCGGGCATGCTTTTGAACCCGAATTTCCTGTAGTAACCCGGATGGCCGACGAGACAGCAGCCCTGCGCGTTCAGCTCTTTCAGCCGAGATAGGCCTTCCTGTATTAGGGTTTGGCCGATGCCCTGGCGCTGGTAGGGTGGCAACACTGAAACGGGTCCAAGACCGTACCAGTTCCGGGTGCCATCTGAAATGGTCACAGGTGAAAAGGCGATATGCCCGACAACTCGTCCATTCAGTTCTGCAACGAGCGAGACTTTAAGGGCCTTGGCGTTGCGAAGGGACTCAACGATGAACTGCTCAGTGTGGTGGCTGATCTGAAGGGTCTTAAACGCGGCAACGGTCACCTCCGTAATCGCGCTCACATCGATATCTGTTTCGTTCCTGATCAGGACTTTATGATTCATAGGCTTCTGTTTTGTGGCTGGTCAACTCCGTGGCATAAAATGTGACGCGGCTATGTCGCCAATTGCTGCAATCGTGCCCCGAGATCTGAACCAACTCCCGGCTCCGTCAGACGGAAATTCCAAAAAGTTTTCCGACCAACGCGGTGAGCCCCATCGCAAATGCGCCCCAGAAGCAAACGCGAATGGCTCCCCGAACTGCGGGAGCTCCTCCGGTGCGGGCAGCAACCGCGCCGAGTGTGCCGAGGAGGACCATGGCTAGAGCGGGAACGAGCCAGAGCAGCCAGTTAACAGGGGCGACAGCAGCCGTGACCACCGGAGCCGCGGCTCCCGCGGAGAAAGCTGCCGCCGACCAAAAGGATGCCTGGAGGGGCCGGGCGCTGAGCTCCTCGGTAATGCCGATTTCGTCCCGTGCATGGGCGGCCAAGGCATTGTGAGCCATTAATTGCCGCGCCACCTTTGCTGCCAATTCTGCGTCGAGTCCGCGCTCGCGATATATCGCCGCCAGCTCTTGTTCCTCCTCCTCTCTGTTGCTGGCCAGCGCCTCGGCTTCGAGCGCAAGGTCAG
Organism: Verrucomicrobiia bacterium; assembly: GCA_035934555.1. Classification (GTDB taxonomy): domain Bacteria; phylum Verrucomicrobiota; class Verrucomicrobiia; order Limisphaerales; family UBA8199; genus DASYXT01. The sequence continues at coordinate 63,896 of DASYXT010000127.1, forward strand.
CGCGCTCCGTGTCTTGTTGGGATTTCACTGAGACATATTCCCCTGCGGCCATGGACATGGCCCCGGCAACAAGGCCTGCGGTGCCGGCCAGCATGATGTTCCCTCGAGCTGCGTTGGCCGCGGCCACGCCAACAATCAGGCTGGCGGTGGATACGATGCCATCATTTGCACCGAGGACGGCGGCTCGCAACCAGCCGGACCGATGAATCCGATGGTGTTCAACGTGTGGCTTCTTCGCAGGCTGAATTGGGTTTGCGGGATCTTCTGCCATGTGGAAATCTGGAGTTGAACCAACACCATTAGCAAGAAGTACTGAGGAGCGAGGACTTCGCGCCATTTGTCCTCACGAGAACAAGTTCTGAATAGGCCTTGCACTTGTGAGGTACCTGGCAGATATGGGTGAGGTATGGCCTCGCGCCGCCAGTCTCTTTTGATGCAGGCACTTCGAGCTCTCGCTCGGGGCCTGCCGCCAGACTCTCACCTATCAGGAGCGCCGATGATCCGACCGGCCGTCCTGCCCGCTCGATTCCTTAGGCTGGCCTCGCCGTGGACGGGCGGTGGGCAGATGCCAGCCATGCCGGATCGCCATATAGCGCAACGCGAAACACAGCACGCCGCCGATAATCGTTGTGGCAATCGGCGAAATGTGGAGCACGTGCCCCACAGCCACAACGATTGCGGCTGCAAGAGCGGCTAACGCGTACAGGTCGGCACGCAAGACGACCGGGACATCACTTATGAGAATGTCGCGCAGCATGCCGCCCCCAATACCGGTTAACATGCCAAGTAGCGCAGCCATCGCCGGATTTAATCCATGGACCAGCGCCTTTTGCGCACCTGCGACTGCGAAAAATGCCAGGCCCACGGCATCGAACCACAGCACCGGATTGTTCAGGCGCGCGATTGCCGGATACCAGAAAAACACCGCAAAGCCCGCCAGGATTGAAACCCCGAGGTAGATCCAGTTCGCGATGGCTGCCGGCGGAACTGCGCCGATCAGCACGTCCCGGCTGATTCCTCCGGCGTTGCCGGCCGCGAATGCGAGCACCATCACGCCAAAGATATCCAACCGATGCTTGACCGCCGCTACCGCCCCGCTGATTGCGAATACGAACGTGCCCCCGAGGTCCAGCACCGTCAGCAAAATATGAATCATACGTTCACCCATACGAAGGCTCGATCGATGGTGCTGAAAACAAGGCACGTCCTCAAGCGGCAAGCCAGGCGCGTGATGCCACGATGAGCGCCTCGACTCCCGTTTCCAAGGTTGGGTGAATGACGGGAGCAAACCGAGGGTTGTGGTTGGTGGGAATCTCGCCCAGATGGCCGGACCTTTGCGCCCGGTCAAATAAGGCCTGATCGATTCCTCCCACAAACCAAAAGACGGAAGGCACATGCCAGGCGGTTCCAAAGCACCCAAAGTCTTCGCTCGCGCTGGTCGGAAGTGTTTCGCGAACCCGACCGGGAAAGTGCTCGGTGAAAGCCGAAACCACTCGTTGTTCGGCATTCGGATCGTTCCTAACGGCGGCGTAGCGATCCAGCGGCTTGATCTCCGGTTCCCTGGGCGCACCGGAAGCAATCGCCTCTGCTTTGACGATTCGCTCGATCGCGGCCAGCACGCGTTTTCGCACCCCTTCATCGTAGGTGCGCACGTTGATTTTCAGGATCGCCTCGTCGGGGATCACGTTCTCTTTGGTGCCAGCCTGGAGGGCGCCAATGGTGAGCACGGCTGACTCAGCCGCGGCAATTTCGCGCGAAACAATCGTCTGCAGCCGCAGCACCGTCGAAGCCGCCATGACTACCGGGTCAATGCTGGCTTCCGGCATCGAGCCGTGCGCCCCGCGCCCGAACATGCGGATCTCAAAACTGTCGCCCGCGGAAGTAATGACGCCAGAGCGGCAAGCCAGCACGCCCGCCGGCATGCTCATCACGTGCTGCCCGAGTATCACATCCGGCTTGGGAAAGTGGCTGAACAGATGGTCGTTGACCATTGCCTGTGCGCCTTCTCCTGTTTCTTCCGCGGGTTGGAAAAGTGCCACCAACGTCCCGCGCCAGGAATCCCGCGCTTGGGCCATGATCGTTGCTGCGCCAATCAGCCAGGTTACATGCATGTCATGACCGCAGGCATGCATGACCGGAACAGTTGCGCCCGTGCGGTCCACCGCCGTTACCTTGCTGGCATACTCCAAACCAGTTGCTTCTTGAACCGGGAGCGCATCCATGTCGGCACGCAGCATTACCGTCGGGCCCGAGCCGTTTCGCAACACGCCCACCACACCGGTTTTTCCTATTCCGGTCGCCACCTTGTATCCCGCTGTGCGCAACCTTTCGGCCGCTAGGGCGGCGGTGCGCGTTTCCTGCAAAGACAATTCAGGATGCGAATGAACATCTTTGTAAAGTGCTTCGAGGTCCGGCAGTAAAGTTGCTACCTGTGATGCGAAACTGTCCGGCTTTGCGAAACCATCTGTTTTCATGACGCACGATGCTCGGTTGAAAATTACATTTAATCGGGTTTCTGCGACGTAGCGCTATTTTTCTCCTTCAGAAGAGCCTCAAGATCGAGCGGGTGGGTGAACATGTTCAGACTTCCGTCCGCAGTTCGTGGCCACTGCTCTTTGGGCCGATCCCAATATAGTTCAACACCATTTCCGCCCGGGTCACGAAGACCTGGATGTTCGCAGTGGGATGTGTTCTTTTCATGGTGTCCACGAAAGGTAACACGCTAAGCGCGTCTGTCATAGTTCTGAAAAGAGGCCGCTGCGGACGGCAGGCGGTTCCCCGCTTTTTGAAAGGACCTCTCGCTTTGAATCGGTGGGCTGCGCTGCCCGGGTGCGGTTTATCGCTCCTGGTTTCTTGTTAAAAAGTTCAGTGTGCCGCTGCTGCTGCCGACGCTGAGGACTTAACCTTGCGCATCAATGGGACCAACATGGCGGCAATCGCCAGGCAGATGGCCATGGCCAGGAAGGCGTCCGCGAAAGTTTGGACTCGTGCCTCCCGGTAAGTCACCGACCAGAGCTGCCGGAGTGCGGCGACATGGCCATGGAGGACGTCGCCACCGCGGGCGGCCGCGAACCTTGCGGTCACCCCGTGCAGCAACCCTTGCATGGCGGAGTTGGTTGGATTGAGATGCTCAGCCAGGCGTAAAAAATGCAAATTTGTCCGATCGTTGAGGATCGTCGCGCAAGCAGCTATGCCGATTGCTCCGCCCAGGTTGCGCATCATGTTGAACAATCCGCTGGCGTACTTAAGGCGGTTCGGAGACAGGCTGCCCAGACCAAGAGTGACCGCCGGGGCAACGGCGAACACTTGAGGGAAGCCACGCAACCATTGCGGCAGGAACAGTTCGGCTGAGCCCCAATCGTGAGTGATGAAACTAAAACTCCACAAGGAGACCGCAAACATCCCCAGCCCGAACATCATCAGCCAACGGGTATCGAACTTCCGGGCCAGCAGGATGTAAACGGGAACACCGACCAGGGAGGCGACTCCAGTGGAGGCGACCGCAACGCCGATCTGCCAGGCGCTGAACCCGCGCACATACCCAAGGAACAAAGGAGTCATGAAGATGGTCGAAAAGATCCCCACGCCCGTCATAAAGGACAGAATGCAGCCGAGCAAAAAATTCCGGTCGCCAAGAGCGCGCAAATCAACGACGGGTCGAGCGAAGGTGAGGCTGCGGGCGATGAACAGAAGGACGCCGATAATGGCGATGACCGCGCAGGTCCGGATGGTTGCATCATCAAACCAGTTCCACCGTGCGCCTTCTTCGAGGACGTATTCCAGGCACCCAAGGGCAAGGGCCATGAGTACGATTCCAAGGTAATCCGCTTCCTTTAAGAGCGAGAAGTCAGGCTCATCTATGTTGACGAGCACCGGGACTAAAACCGTGACGAGGGCGCCCGGAATCAGGTTGACGTAAAAGAGCCAGTGCCAGTTGAGGGTATCGGTTATCCAGCCACCGATGACCGGTCCCAAAGTGGGCGCCACAGCCGCGATGGTCCCGATGACCGCCGCCGAATACACCCGGCGCTGTGCTTGAAAATAGTGAAATGAGGAGGTAAACACGGTGGGGATCATGGCGGCTCCCAACAAACCCTGCAGCGCACGAAAAACAATCATGCTTTCGATGTTCCAGGCCAACCCGCAAAGCAGGCTGGTGAACGTGAAACCGGCGGCTGAGGCTGTGAAAAGCCAGCGGGTCGAAAACACCCGGGTTAACCATCCGGAAAGGGGAATCATAATGATCTCGGCGATCAGGTAAGCGGTTTGGACCCAACTGATTTGGTCCTGGGCGGCTGATAATCCGCCGCCAATGTCCTGCAGGGACGAAGCGACGATCTGAATATCGAGCAGGGCCATGAACATGCCGATGCACATGACGGCAAAAGGCAGGATCTCTCGAACCCAACTTTGGGATTTGGTGGCGTTACTCATAATCCGGCGCGTTGAGTTGTTTCGCTCTTCCCAGAAGACAGCGTGTTTACCTTGGCAAGGACCGATAACCCCGGGCGCAGTTGACCTCGTGCCTCATCCTCATCGTCCAGGAGTATCCGCACGGCCACTCTCTGCACGATCTTGGTGAAGTTCCCTGTAGCGTTCTCCGGCGGCAGCACACTGAACTGGGCTCCCGTCGCGGGCGCCAAACTGGCAATCACGCCGTGGAACTTCCTGCCCGGGATGGAATCGACTTCGACTATTACCGGAAACCCTGGACGTATCCGGGCCAGTTGGCTTTCCTTGAAATTCGCGTCGATCCACAACCCGCGCGCCGGAACGATCGAAAGGAGTTGGGAACCGGCTGTTGCATAAGCGCCGATTTGAGCGCTGCGGTTTCCAACCGTGCCGTCAATTGGGGCGCGCAGTTCGGTGTAGCTCAGATTCAGCCGGGCAAGTTCGCGTTCCGCGTCCGCTTGCTTCAAGGCGGCCTGGACCTGTTGGATTTGGGAATCAATCACTACCACCTGCCGCTGCGCGGCGGTTAGAGCGGCCCGCGACTTTTCCCCCAGGGCGACGGCTTCTTTGAACTCTGCATCGGCCCTTTGCGATTCCTGAACAGAAACTGCGGCATCAAGCAGGAGTTTGGTAAAGCGAGCTTGATCATCCCGGGTGCGAACGATTTCCGCCTCAGCGGCCGTGATGGTGGCTTGAGCTTGCGCGACTACCGCCTCCTGCAAGTGCCGCGTCGCATCCAGGTTGGTCAACGCCGCTTTCTGGATCGACACTGCCGCTTCGGCCTTGGCCAGCGCAGCCACATAATCCCGATCGTCCAGTTTCAGCAACAGGTCCCTGGCGTGAACCTGTTGGTTATCGACTACGGCGAGTTTCGAAATGAATCCGGCCACCTTAGGCGCAATGACAGTGACATCGCCGCCCACGTAAGCATCATCAGTGCTTTCGACGAAGCGCCCGACGGTCCACCAGGTGTGAGCCAGTTTGACAAGCCCAACTCCTGCAACCAGGAGAAACACTGCGATGACGGCTCGCTTTACGTAGTCTCGTTTTGGCGGCAATCGCTCGGTAGTCTGCTCTGAACTCATCTTGGGCGCATGATTGCTCTGAACTAAGGGAAGTGTTGGTCGCGTGGACAGGTCTATGGTGGAGCCTGGATTTGGTAAGGTTGAAGCATTCATAGTGTTTGAGAAACCGACCAGTTGGTATGTTCTTTAATCAAAAAATGGGCCTAGGTGCAGCATGGTCTGTGGGGATTCAGTTCCGAGCGGTCGGCGTCGCCCACCCTTTTCCTTTTCGGGCTTGGCTAAACAAGCTCTGCAGATACAACCGAAACTGTTCCAGGTTGTCGAAGAGCACGCGGTTACTCTCGGAGGCTTTGGCCAGCATCAGGGAACCTTGGATAATGGAAACATACAGCGTGGCGAGGCTCTTTGGGTCAAACGTTGCGCCAGGAGCATGGAGCGCCTTGGCATCGGCCAGGTCTTGCTCAAAATCTTTAGCAATGTCAGCGAACTTGTCCTGGCAAATCGTGCGCAGTGGCGCATGGGTAAGCGAGAGTTCCTGAGCAAACATGCCAATCAAACACCCCCTGGTAACGCCCTTGGTTCCGCCAACAGATTGTTTCGCGAATTCCAGCCGTCCAAATACACGGTCCAGGGGGTCGGAAAGACGGCGGAACGGCGCCTGGGCGAACTCCGCCGCTTTGGTTTCGTGAAAACGCACCAGGGCGGCTGCTGCGAGGTCGTCCTTGCTCTTAAAATAATGGAAGAACCCGCCCTTGGTCACCCCTGCTTCAGAGCAGATGTCATCGACCGTGGTGGCATTAAAGCCACGCTGGCGCATGAGGTTCACGCCGGCATCGACCAACTTGCGTTTAGTCTCGGGCAACCGACCACTTTCAACACGATTTAGCATACAGACTAGTTGGTATGTAACATTGAACCGTCAGCCCGTCAACAGTCTTTTTCAAGGCTCTGGAAGGTCCGGATGACCCAATTCGTCGCTGGACTCGCGGAGGAAGCGGCTTGAGATATCCGGGAATACGCCACCAGGAGCATGGCCAGAGCCAGCCAGGTTTGCAGAGGGATGTTGATGAACATTTTCTGCACGTGCTCAGCGAATCGATCAGTCTCCTTTGTGATCTGGGTGGCAGACCATATCGATAACCACGGTGCTGGCCAGAATCAGCACATCGTCCTCGCCTTCGCGGATGTCCACCCCGTAGGTGTCGCTAAATGAAAACCATCGCTTTGATACTTCGGCAACGGTTTCTCCCGCCCGGTTGAAGGTGTATTCCATGTCCAGGAAGCTCCCCTGCGCCTCCAGGTCATCGGGTCCAGGCACATCCACGGTGAACTTGCAGCGGAACAGGGTGAATAGGTGCTTTTTAACGACTGCCGCCAGCACGCCGTTCCGGGTGATCTCGTAAGTTGGTCCCCAGGACAACAGTCGCTGACGGATGAAGGCCAATTCGTTCTTTTGCATGTCCTGGAACGACAGCTTTTCGCCGATGCTAAAGGCTCTGCCATCCACGAAGAAAACCGGTTCGCCTGCTTCGTTTTTGATGGTGAAGTCGTCGCCCCAGGAAAACAGCTTCTGCTTCATCATGTAACGCATAATGAAGAATGGCACTCACGGCCAACAGCGCACAAGCTCCGTTCCCAAACGGCTTGATCGCTCCTGGCCACCTGTTCACTTGCTTTAACGACGGCTGCGGACCATACATCTCCTATGGTCATGGGACCCGATGATCGTTTTGATCTGAATCGTTTTGTTCAGGCCCAGGAGGAGGTTTATTCACGCGCACTGGCCGAAATAAAGCGGGGACGGAAGCGCAGCCATTGGATGTGGTTCATCTTTCCGCAAATTGATGGGCTGGGATACAGCTCCACGGCCAAGTTCTACGCCATCAAGAGCAAAGACGAAGCCAGGGCATACCTCGATCACCCCCTCCTCGGAAAACGCCTGATCGAATGCGCCGAAGCTTTACTGAAGATCGAAAGCAAATCGGCGGCAGAAATCTTCGGTTACCCGGATGATTTGAAACTGAGATCGAGCATGACGCTTTTCGCCAATGTCTCGCCGGCTGATTCGGTGTTCTCGCGTGTGCTCGACCGGTATTTTGGAGGTGAACCGGATCAGAGGACGCTTGAGCTTCTGCAGCAGCAGGCCTCGATTTAGCGCTATCTGGTCTTTGCTGCCCGCCAAGAGGCGCAACTCAGGAATCGTTGCTTCCGTGCAGTTTCGGCTGTCACCCCAAACTGTGAAAATCCCTTCCTGCATACGCGCTGGCAAGCGCGAGTGCGCCTTGGTTTTCTATCGCCTCATCCCCGGATGGGAGTAATCTCGTCGCCGACACTTTGCGCATGTAGAATCACATGAATGGCACCGAAGCGCCCATGAGCTCGCCGCACGAACGCGAACAGGCCCTGTTCATTCTGGCCGCAGCCAAGCCGGTCGCCGAACGCGCCGCATTCCTCCAACGCGAATGCGGCGAGGACAAAGTCATGCGCGCACGAGTCGAAGCCCTGCTCGCGGCGCAGGAAGGCGCCGAAACGAGCATCGATGCGCCGTCCGGGCAGGTCAACGCCACAACCAAACTCGAGTCTTGCCGCAATTCGCCGGACGAAGGCGTGGGCAGGAAAATCGGGCGTTACAAGATTCTGGAGAAACTCGGCGAGGGCGGTTGTGGCGTGGTGTACATCGCCGAACAAACCGAACCCGTACGCCGCCGCGTTGCGCTGAAGGTCATCAAGCTGGGCATGGATACCAAACAGGTGGTCGCCCGGTTCGAGGCGGAACGTCAGGCGCTGGCCATGATGGACCATCCCAACATCGCCAAGGTGCTCGACGCCGGAGCCACGGAAACCGGGCGGCCTTACTTCGTGATGGAGCTGGTGCGCGGCATTCGGATTACAGAATATTGCGACCAACTGCAGGTTACAACCCATCAACGCCTCGAGCTTTTCATTAATGTCTGTCAGGCCATCCAGCATGCGCACCAAAAGGGCATCATTCACCGCGACATCAAGCCCTCGAACATTCTGGTCACCATCCACGACGGCGTACCCGTTCCCAAGGTGATTGACTTCGGCATCGCCAAAGCCATCGAAGGCCGCCTGAGCGACAGCACCATTTACACCCAGTTGAACCAGTTTATCGGCACGCCCGCTTACATGAGCCCGGAGCAGGCGGAAATGAGCGGGCTGGACATCGATACGCGCAGTGACATCTACAGTTTGGGTGTGCTGCTTTACGAACTGCTGGTGGGAACCACCCCCATTGACCCGCAGGAGTTGCTGTCCCAGGGGATCGATGCCATACGCAAGACCGTTCGGGAGAAGGAGCCGGCCACACCCAGCGCCAGACTTACCAACCTCCCCGCTGCTGAGTTGACGACTACGGCCAAACGCCGCGCCTCGGAGGCCTCTAAACTTATCCGTCAACTCACAGGTGATTTGGATTGGATTGTGATGAAGTGCCTCGAGAAAGACCGGACCCGCCGCTTTGAAACGGCCAACGGCCTGGCGGCTGACATTCGGCGCTACCTCAACAATGAACCGGTCGTCGCGCGTCCTCCCAGCACGGCTTACCGTATCCAGAAGGCGTTTCGGCGCAATAAGATCGTCTTTACCGCAGCCGCCCTGGTGGCCACCGCCTTGGTCGTGGGATTGGTCGCCAGCGCCCTGGAGGCGGTGCGTGCCAGGCGCGCCGAGCAACTCGCCGAGCAGCGCCGGCTGGACTCGGACAAAGCCCGGGCTGAAGCAGAAGCGGTTTCAGGGTTCATGACCCAGGTATTCCAGAGTCCTGATCCAGCTCGGGACGGGCGCACCGTTACTGTCGCGGAAACGCTGAATCGGGCTACCCAAAAGCTGGAGAGTACCCTGACTAACCAACCGGACCGACGGGCCAGGCTGGAAGGGACGCTCGGGGACACTTACCGGGCGTTGGGTCTCTTCCGCGAGGCGATTCCCTTGGAAGAGAAGGCCCGCGATTACTACCTGGCCACTCAGGGCCTGGAACACCCTGACACCCTGAAAGCGATGCACAACCTGGCGCGTTCTTATGACGACGCCGGCCGCCGCGATGAGGCGCTCAAACTCGATGAACAGGTGCTGGCCCTTCGCCGCAAGGTGCTCGGCCCGGAGAACCTTGACACGCTCGCGACGATGAACAACCTGGCGATTGTCTATTTTGAGTCTGGCCGTGGCGAGGAGGCGCTCAAGCTGCGTGAGCAGGTGTTGGCTCTCTACCTCAAGGTAAATGGTCCGGAAGATCTTGGCACACTTCGAGCCATGCTCAACCTGGCCGTTTCGCAGAAGGCGATGGGTCGATTCGCTGAGGCAGGCAGGCTCTCCGAACAGGCCCTTGCACTTTGCCGCAAGGTGTTCGGCTCCGAACACCCCAGTACGCTCGCCGCCATCGCCAATCTGGGTGACTGCTACGAAAACCTTGGCCGCCGCAACGACGCCCTCAAGCTGCGCGAGGAGGTCCTGGCCCTTCGGCGCAAAGTGTTCGGCTCCGATCACCCCCAGACGCTTTCCGCGATGAACAACCTGGCGATCTCCTATTACCAGGCGGGCCGCGGCAATGACGCCGTCAAGCTCTGGGAGGAGGTGCTGCAGCTTCGCCGCAACGTGCTCGGCCCCGAACACCCCGATACCCTCCTGGCCATGAACAATCTGGCTTACGCCTACGACGCCCTTGGCCGTCGAGACGAGGCGTTCAAGATGAACCAGGAGGCGATGGCGCTCTGCTCCAGGATCCTCGGCCCGGAGCACCCCTACACTCTCAATGCCTTAAACGACCTGGCAACCTCTTACGATGAAGTTGGACGCAAGGATGAGGCACTCAAGCTGCGCGAGCAGGCGGTGGCGCTGCGGCGCAAAGCCATCGGCCCGCAAGACCCCGACACCCTCAATGCCATGGTCGATCTCGCCAGTTCGTACCAGGAAGCCGGCCGCGCCGACGAGGCGCTAAAGTTGCAAGAGGAGGTCTTGGCTCTTCGGCGTAAAGTTCTCGGTCTCGAGCACCCCGATACGGTCGCCGCCATCAATGCCCTGGCTCGTTCCTATCTTGCGGCGGGTCAGTCCGACCAGGCGTTGTCCTTACTCACCACCGCCGCCGGAACATCGGGCCATAGCCTTGCTGACCTCCAACTCGCCGCCTGCCAGGCCTGGTTCGGCAAGGACGCAGATTACACCGCCACATGCCGCCGCTTTCTCCAATGGGCCAAAGACAGCACCAAACCCAACGACGCCGCACGCGCCAGTGAGAGCGCCAGCATATTCCCGCAAGCCGACCCCCAAATGCGCGATGCCGCCCTGGCTCTCGCCCAGCGTGCCGTGGACTTGGGCGCACGCAACAACACTCCCCTGCTCCCACAATTTCAAATGACCCTCGGCATGGCCGAATACCGCGCCGGCCATTATCCGGAGGCTGACAAAGCACTCGGCGCAGTGGCGGCAACGGCCTCCTCGCGCGACAAGGACACGAGCGCAAGAATCGAAGGCGTCGCCGGCTTTTACCGCGCTATGAGCCTTTTTCGACAAGGCCGCGAAGCAGACGCCCAGGCCCTGTTCGCCGCCGCCGAAGCCACAATGAAACCGTTGCCCGCCGACGAGCGAAAACCAACCCTCAGCGAGGCCGACCAGGACAACTTCATCCTCTGGCTGGCCTACAAGGAAGCCCGCGCCCTGCGCAATCCCGCAAAGACCCAGACCCCTTGAACTGCACTCTTCCCCAGTACCGGTACGCTTCTCCTCTATCCGTGTCCCCTCCCTACCGCCAGCTTTCCCTCCCATTAGCGTTTCATTAGTAGGGGCTGCGGTTGCGTCGATTTGGTAAGCTTGCGATAAAGGAAGCTCGGCGCGGCACAGATCCCGCCCTCACTGGTCAGGCTGGCAGCCCGCCTCCAGGTAGCGGCTGACGCGCTTCTTCATCCGCAGCACATTGCGGCCGGCGACCCGCTCATATGCCAAATCATCCATATATTGACGCATCAGATGCACACCCAGCCCGCCAATGGGCCGCTGTTCCAAAGGCAACGAAAGGTCCGCCGGTGGCCGTTCGAGAGGATTAAACGCTTCTCCATCGTCACTCACCTCCACCAACAGCCAGCCCTCTTTCACCTGCAAGCGCACGAGGATTTCGTGCCGGCCAGCGCCGGTATAGCCGTAGCTCATCACATTGGTGAGATGTTCTTCCAGGGCCAGGTCAGCGGCTTGCAGCACAGCCGCGGGAAGGCGCTGCTCATGAGCAAACGTTTCCAGGAGCGCCGCGAGCCGTTGCCGCTCCTTCGGCTGATTCGTGAGCAGGACTTCCACCACAGGCGGGGCCTCAGCGGATGTGCGGCTCAAACTTTCTCGACCAGCATTTCGCGGAAGCCGCAGGTGGTCAACACCGAGTCCACCTCGGCCGAAGGGCGGGTCGCCTGCAGCAGCCGCTGGCTATTCTTCATCTGGCGCCAGTATTGCAGCAACACCCGCAAGCCGGCCGAACAGAGGAACGTCGCCTCGCTGAGATTGACGTAAATCGCGGTCGCCCCGGCCCGTATGGCGCCGAGAATCTCTTCCTCGAGCCGGTTGGCGCCGAGCCCATCGACGCGGCCGGAAACGAGCAGTTCGTACGACGTGCCGGTAACAGCTTTTCGGATGTCCATAAGTTTAGGGCTTTGCTTGATCAGTATTCCGTTTGGCGAAGAAAGCAAGCTTGGGATTTGAGCTATTCCTGCACGACCTTCAGGCCCTGCTTGCGCAGCAGGTCCACCAACCCGCCCTCACCCACCAGGTGACCGGCGCCGACAATCACGATTGCCGGCTGCTCGCCATTGGCCAACTCCCCAATCCGGGGCGCCCAGCGCGCCGTGCGGTCGGTCACCATTCGTTTGAAGATCGCCGGCGCTTCTTGCCGCGCTTCGTTCAAGAGTTTTTCCAAGCGCGGCGCGTCGCCGGTCTGCCACGCGGCGAGCATGTCCAGGAGGCTCTGCCTGGTTTTATCGATATCCTCGAGCGTGGACTTTACGACCAACTCGCCTTCTTCTTGAGACAGGCTGGTGACCAGGTCCACCTGGAAATCAACGGTCTCGAGCGGGACGATTTTCTTACCCGCCTGGCGCGCCAGTTTGAAAAAGTGCTGGTCCACGCCGAAATCGGGGTCGAGGCCGAGCTTTTGCATTTCGAGCACTTCGAGGGTCATCACCGCCATGAAGGGCTTGAGGCCACTCAACATCGCCAGCGGCAGGCCGGCATCGGTCGCGTGCTTCTCCAACTCGTGATAGGTGTTGGTCGTCAAGACTTGCTGGAGCGTGACGCCTTCCGGCAAGCGCGCCTTCGTCAGCATCTTCATTTGTGTGTCCGGCTGCTGCATTTCATCGATGTCGGCCTCGAAAACCGCGGTGGTCGCGTTGCTGAACGCCGACTCGATGACTGGCGCCAAGGGATAGTTGGAAGGCTTGAGCACGTGAATCGAGCCGAGCAGGTACACCGTCGTGTGCGGCCCTGCTACCTTCCAGAGTGTGTGATGGGTGGTGTTGGTCGCTGTGGGCTCGGGCGCGGCAAAAACGCCGAGGGACAGAAAAGCTGAGAGGAGCAGTAGTCCGGGGGGGAGCTTGCGTTCTGGTCTCATCTACCGATGGTAAGACAGAGCCGCGCGATGCGAAAGGGCAAAGGCAGACGTTTACAGGCCATAACCATGGCAGGGTTGTGCACGAATGCCGAAGGCATCCTGCGACGGGTGGCCAAAGGCGAGCAGTTCATTCCGTCCCACCGCGGCCGGCCGGCGGCACGCCTAGAGCCAATTCCTCAGCCTGCCGACACGGTGAACGAGAACGATCCGTTTCACTATTGGCCGCCGACCAGGCGGGCTTTGCTGCGTTATTACGGTCGTAACCCCAACCCCCAAATCGAATACCCCCGCCCACTTCACCGTCTGCTGGTTAAACGGACTTGTTCCGCCCCGCAGGTTCGGGTAATCATTAAGAACGTTTTTGAACATGAATACTTCGCTCAAACTGTCGCTGCGTCGATTGACCTTGCCGCTTTACCTTTCACTCGCCACCGGGTTGCTGCTCTCCGCTCGCGCTGCGGATTCCGAAGTGCCCTTGAACATCAAGCTGCCCGCACCGGCTTTCAAAGGCACACCCAAAGAAATCAAGCTCAGCCCTTATGTCGAGCCGCTGTCGGACAAGCCACGCCCGCTGATGATGGTGCCCGCCGGCTTGACCAACCTCGCAACTAACAAGACCACCAAACTCAGTTCGAGTGACAAGAACGCCACCGCCGATACTCTCGCCAAAATCGTCGATGGCGATAAAGAAGCCTCCGATGAAAGCATCATTTACCTGCGCAAAGGCGTGCAGTGGGTGCAGATGGACTTCGGCAGTCCGCAGCAGATTTACGCGATTGTGATTTGGCACGCGCACAATTCGGCTAAAGTGTACCATGGGGTGGTTGTGCAGGCCTCCGACGACCCGGATTTCATCAACAATGTCCATACCATTTTCAATAACGACCAGGAGAACAAAGACGGCCTGGGCGTTGGGACCGACCGCGAGTATTTCGAGACCAACGAAGGGAAGCTGATCGATACGAAGGGGATCAAAGCCCGGTACCTGCGGTTTTATTCCAAAGGCAGCACCGAGAGCGCGTTGAACGAATACACCGAGATCGAGGTGTATGGCCGTCCCGCGATGTAAGCGCCTCGCCCGGTCTTCTGCTATGAGGTTCTGAGCCGGCAAGGGGAAGGATGCAGCATGGCAGAAAGCGCAACCGACCGCGCCCTTGCTGCCGCCGCCGCACCCTCAAGGGCAAGCCCTCTCAACGGGCTTTCCCGTCCGCTGTGGGTATTGTTCGGGTTGTGCGTGGTGCTCGCCCTGGGCCTGCGCCTGCCGCAACTGGACCGCCGGCCGATGCACAACGACGAGGCCGTCAACGCGCTGAAATTTAAACAGCTTTGGGAACAAGGAAAGTATCGGTACGACCCCAACGAACATCACGGGCCCACGCTTGATTATTTCGCGCTGGCCCTCGGTCGCCTGACCCGCGGACCGGACTTCGACCACTACACGGAAGCGCGGCTGCGCCTCGAGACGGTGTTGTTCGGCCTTGGCCTGGTGCTGGTGTTGCCGCTGCTGGCCGACGCCCTGGGCCGGCGCGCGACCCTTTGGGCCGCCCTCTTCACGGCTGTCTCGCCCGCGCTGGTGTTTTACAGCCGGTACTTCATTCACGAAACGCTGTTTGTTTTCTTCACGTTGCTGGCGTTGGCCGCCGGTTGGCGGTACTGGCGCTCGCGCCGATTCGCGTGGCTGGCGTTGGCCGCCGTCGCGCTGGGCCTGGTGATTGCCACCAAAGAAACCTTCGTCATCACGCTGGGCGCGGCAGTTTGCGCGGTGGGTTTGAACCAGACCTGGAACCGGCTGTTGGACGCCAGCGGCCCGCCCGTCAAAGCGCCGCCGCTGAAGCCGGCGCACCTGGCCGCCGCGTTTGCGCTCTGCGCCCTGGTGTGGGCCGTGTTCTTTTCGTCGTTTTTTACCAACCCCGCCGGGCTGCTCGATTCCTTCCGCACATTCGCCCCGTGGATTTCGCGCGCCGGTGGCGAGTCGCCTCACGTGCATCCGTGGTACTTTTATCTGCACCGGTTGCTGTGGTTTCATGCCGGCAAAGGGCCGGTGTGGACGGAGGCCGTCGTTTTCGTCCTGGCGCTGCTGGGAGCGGCGTCGGGGTTCACCCGCCGCCGGCTCGGGCATGGCAACGCCAGCTTCGTGCGGTTCCTGGCGTGCTACACCTTTCTGCTAACGGCCTTCTACAGTCTGCTCGCATACAAAACTCCCTGGTGTCTGCTCAGCTTTTGGAGCGGCGCGGTGCTGCTGGCCGGAGTCGGCGCGGCGGTGCTGGTGCGGCGCGCGCGCCAATGGCAGGGCCGCGCGGCCTGGCGGCTGGTGCTGCTGGCGGGGGCGGGTTACCTCGGCTGGCAAGCCTGGCAACTCGACACGGCCTACGCCGCCGACCCGCGCAACCCGTATGTATATGCCCAGACCGTGCCGAACTTGCTGGAGTTGGTGGGAAAGATCCAAGCCGTGACGGCGGCTTCTCCCGACGGGCGCAACACCGTCATCAAAGTGATAGCGCCTGAAGACGATTACTGGCCGTTGCCGTGGTACCTGCGTTCGTTCAAGCGGGTCGGCTGGTGGAACCGGATTCCTTCGGACCCGTTCGCGCCGATCATGGTGGTATCGGCGCAGTTCAATGCGCAGTTGGACCGTGCCCACACCCATTTGATGGTGGGGTATTTCGAACTGCGCCCGCAGGTCTTTTTGGAATTATATGTCCAGAAAGATTTGTGGAGCGCTTACCTCAAGCAGCGACCACCCCAGCCGGAGGAGTAAGAGTAAATGGTGGGCGCGACAGGGGTCGAACCTGCAAGGATTTCTCCAAAGGATCCTAAGTCCTTCGCGTCTGCCAATTCCGCCACGCGCCCAAACCTGATTATCAAGCACTTACAACAGTAATAGAGGAAAGAGATTGACGCTGTGCCACTAATTGTGCCACTGTTGCGGTATGAAACGATACGCAACCGAAGGCAATACCAGTAACAAACAGCGGCAATCTCATGGCCAGACATTCGCAAAGGTCCTCGATGGGCGCAAGCACCCAATACGCGGCCTATGGTGCCGCAACGGGCGCTTTTATGGGCGGCTGAACATCGAGAATGCCGCCGGGGTGAAGGAAACCCGCCGTGTGCCTCTCACGGACAAGGAGGGGCAACCGGTTCAGACCGTGGCGCAAGCGGTCGAGACGCTGAACCGGCTTAAGGTCAACCGGACAGACAATGCGCTTCCCACGCTGCGCCGTGCGCCCAAGTTCGCCGCTTATGTCACAACCTACATGGCCTGGATTAGGGCGGGCGAGGCGAGCGGGCAGGCCATGAAGAAGCCGGCCACCATCATCAAGGAGGAAAGCCATTTAAAGGGCTGGATTGAGCACCTGGGCGGCTCGCGGCTCGACAAGATAGGGCTGCGCCACATAAACGCCTATATCGCCAAGCGGCTTGAGGCGGGGTTGAGCAAGCGCACGGTGAAGCTGGACCTGGTTTACCTCGGGAACGTCCTGAACCATGCGCACGCCGAAGGGCTGATCAACGTGGTTCCGAAGCTTGGCAGGGAAGCGCGCAAACGGCTCAAGAGCACACCGCCACGGCGACCGCTGTTTACGCCGGAGCACCTTGAGGCGCTGTGCACGGCGGCAATGGACACCGAAGAGGACGGAAGCCCCGTAACAAAGAACTGGCTGCAATTCTGCGATTATATCCGCTTGCTGGCCTATTGTGGCGCGCGCGAGCAAGAGGCGCTGAAACTCCGCTGGTCTGACGTGGATTTCGAGCGCGAGCAACTGACTATCGGGAGCGACGGGGACACCAAGAACAAAACCGGGCGCGTGGTGGACCTGAACCCGAAACTCAAGGCGCATTTGGGCGAAATGAAGAAGCGCAAGGCACCTGACAGCCAGTGGCTTTTTCCTTCGCCGCAACGCGGTGAGAAAGACATTCATGCACGAAGCTTCCGCGAATCGCTCAAGCTGGTAAGGGCGCATGCCGCGGCGAAATACCCTCACCTGGCCCGCAAAGCGTTCCACGATTTGCGACATCATTTCATTTCCATGGCCGTGATGGCGGGCCTGGATTATCTGACCATTGCGAGTTGGGTTGGCCACCAAGACGGCGGGGTCCTTATCGGCAAAGTCTATGGGCACTTGGCGGACTCCCACAAAAAGGAGCAGGCGCAAAAGCTGACGTTCCAGAGCCCGGCGAAAAAGGAGGGCCTGTGAGCAAGCGTGGACGGAGCAAGCGTGGACGCAAGGCCGGGGACGGGATTCTCAAATTGCTCCAACCCGGCCAGACATTTGCCGAGAAAGCAATCAGGCTCACCTACGGATATACCGGCGGCATCGGGGACCCCGCGTATGAGATGGTGCGCCACTGGCACTTCATTCAGCATGCGAACAACAATCTTCCTGGCTTGCGGGACGCTCGAAAGGACGCGTCGGAGCGCATTGCCGAGGCCATGTGGAGCGCGTTTGTGAGCAACGGTGCGGAGTTTCTCAAGCGCGTGGCGCAGGCAATGGACGTCGAAAAAGAACGCGACAGAAAACCAGCATACCCGCTCCACATGGGCATTTTACTCCTGGCTCTTGCTTGCTGTGTTGCGCCGGATGATCCGCGTACCCCTGAGAATTGGCCGCGCCTGTGGGAAGCGTTCCGCACGAAGCGGCCTGAGGATGTTGAGTCGCGCTATACCATCGGGCAAGTGTGCGCCGCGCTCGCAGCCCACCGCACCAACCAGAGCGAGGAAGTTTGGACGAACACGGTGAGGCGAGCATGCAAAGAAGTGGGAATACCGCTAGCCAAGAGCAAGCCCGGCCCCAAGGAGTCGCTGCTCATATTGCGCGCTATCGCACGGCGGCGGAAGTCGCGGTAGATAATTCCAAACAATTCCCCCTTTTTGCTGTAGTGGATTAGCGGGTGCATGCCGCCGTATGGTGCGGCGATGAAAAACGATTCGCCCACCGACCAAAGGGGAGTAGCTCCCGTCTCACTCAGTTCCTGGCGCCGCGACGCCGGCATTTCTTCGACCACAATTTGGCGGTGGCGTCGCGCCGGGTGGCTCGAAGTGACCAACATCGCCGGGCGGCTGTATCTGCTCCCTGGGGCGCTGGAAAAATTCGAGCGCCGCGCCGCTGCCGGCGAATTCTCCCGCCACCATCAAGTGCCACCTCCGAGGCTGGCGGCATGACTACGCGTCCCGCAGGCCAAGAGGTTATCGCTCGCACAGAATGCGCCGTCGTCGGGACGCTGCTTACGGCTGACCTTGATGCGTTGCCGCCCGCGCTCGCTCGCGTGTTGGCTACCGCTCCCGCTTGCTGTGACGACCTGCGTTACGGGTTTTTGCTCGCCTGCCGCTCCGGTTTTGTTCAACGCCGGGGCGGTTTTGTTTCCACGGTTAGCGGTTTTGATGACTGGCTGAGCGGTTTTGGTGCGGGCCTGGCCGAGGTGGGGGAAAAAGGTTGGGTGGTAGGGT
>DASYXT010000141.1:0-222633 GCA_035934555.1 Verrucomicrobiia bacterium
GAATCAAAATACGCCTGGCGTCAGATGGCGGCGCAAATGGCGGACGTGTATGCGTGGGTCCTGGGGGAGGGAGAAAAGCCCGGCTGCGTGGAATAATGAGGAGGGCTTAGGATAGACCTCTTACACTGGCCCTCTCCTTTCGAACTACCGGGGACGCGCCGTCAGACGAGCCGTCCCCGCCCCCGGGAGAGGGAGGAATATTCGGCAAACCTGGTCGCAGTCCATGCTACGGACACTCCCTTGTAACGTGACTGCGAGGCTGCTGCCCATTTATTCAGATGGTGGAGGACTTAACAGCGCTGGTGCTGACGTATAACGAGGCGGCCAATATCGGGCGCACCCTCGAACGGCTGACCTGGGTGCGTGAGGTGCTGGTGGTGGACAGCTTCAGCACCGATGAGACGGTTGCGATTGTGCGGCGGTTTCCCAACACGCGTGTCGTGCAACGCCGCTTCGATACTTTTGCCACACAGTGCAATTTCGGGCTGGACCAAATCTCCACCGCCTGGGTGTTGTCGCTGGACGCCGATTATGTGCTGTCGGCGGAGTTGATCGCGGAAGTGCAGTCGCTATTCAAAAGCGGCGGCAGCGAGCAGGTCCAACCCAGCGGCTACAGCGCGCGGTTTCGCTACTGGGTCGCGGGGCGGCCGTTGCGAGCCAGCCTCTATCCGCCCCGGACCGTGCTGTATCGAAAAGGTAAGGCGCGGTATCACAACGAAGGCCATGGTCACCGGGTGAGTGTGGACGGAGGAGTGCAGCGCCTAAGCGGATTTATCGAGCATGACGATCGTAAGCCGCTCGAACGCTGGTTAGCGCAGCAGGATCAGTATGCAATGGCCGAAGCACGGTATCTGCTTGCGAGGCCGAGGGACGGGTTGAGCTTCGCCGATCGGGTACGACGCAAGGTGGTGCTGGCGCCCGGCCTGGTGTTGCTCTACACGCTTTTTTGGAAAGGGCTTTGGCTTGATGGATGGGCAGGCTGTTACTACGTGTTTCAGCGGGTGCTCGCCGAGGTGCTGCTGTCGCTGCGGCTGCTGGAGGGGCGTTGGGGCGCCGGAGCCCGCAAGCATGCCGAACCTGAAAAATCCCGGGCCGGACGATGGTGCTGGCGGCTGACAGCGCTGTGCCTGGCTTGTTACTGGGGCTTGCTGATTTATCAACTCGGCGCCCAGTGGTCGGTCTATGAGCAGTATCATTATGGATGGGCTGTGCCGGCGCTTTGCGGGCTGTTGCTGTGGAGGAATAGGACTGCTGGCAAAGATGGCACAGGACTGGCGGGCTGGCTGCCCGCCCCTACCAGGATGGCCGTTCCTAAA
This sequence comes from Verrucomicrobiia bacterium, assembly GCA_035934555.1. Lineage (GTDB taxonomy): Bacteria > Verrucomicrobiota > Verrucomicrobiia > Limisphaerales > UBA8199 > DASYXT01. The sequence continues at coordinate 1,317 of DASYXT010000141.1, forward strand.
ACATCAGGGAGCAGGTTTTTGCTGGGCGGAACGGTGGCGGTGCTGGGGGTGGTATATGGCGCGGCGCGGTTGGTGCACGAGGCCAACCCGATTTGGCGCCTGACGAGTTGGGCGCTGGCGCTGGACATCGTGGGAATGACACTGCTGCTGGCATGGTGGAGTCGAACGGTGGGACCGGCGCGGGTTTCGGACGATCAAGCATCGGGCGTCAGCCAACCGGTCAGCGAACACTCCGGCTATCAAGCATCACCCGTCGGCCAGCAGTTCTCTTCCTGCCTTGGTGGCGCGGTGTTTCCCGTCTGTTTCTTCCTGGTCGCGGTGCCGTGGCCATCGCGACTGGAAACCGCGGTCGTCAGCGCGTTGTCCAACCTGAACGCGTCGGCAGCCGTCGAGTTGCTGGGGTTGCTGGGAGTGCCGGCCATCCAGCACCAAAACACCATCGAGGTTGCGTCGGGCGCGGTTGGTGTGGAAGAGGCGTGCAGCGGGATTCGGTCGTTGCAAGCCGCGCTGATGGTGTCGTTGTTGTTGGGGGCGTGGTTCGGGCTAGGAGTTATGCGACGAGTGGGGTTGGTGCTGAGCGGCCTGGGCCTGGCGGTCGGATTGAACGTTGCGCGAACGACCTTGCTGAGCTGGGTCGCCGCCGGGTGGGGCCAGGCGGCGATGTCGCGCTGGCATGAGGCCGGCGGCACGCTGATTGTGCTCGGCTGCTTCGGGCTGCTCTGGGCCATCGCGTGCCGCCTTGGCCGCGGTGCCGCGGCAAACCCAACCGGCCTTGCACCGCTGACGGGGAAGAAACAGGGCGGCGTGCCGGCGCTGGCCGGGGGCCCGGCGCGACGGCGCGCAGCAGGAACGGCCGCGGCGGCGTTGCTGGGATGGTTCGTGCTCGTCGAGGTGTTCACACAAGCGTGGTATGGCGCGCATGAGGCGCATGGGACGGCGGCGGCGGGTTGGTTCCCGGTCGCGGCCGGGCCGGGTCGGCAGCCGGCGGGCGCGGGGGACGCAGTGCCGGGGGCGGTGGCGCGGCAATTCCGCGCGGACGAATCGCGGGCGTGGCGGTGGGAGGATGGGGCGGGGTATCAATGGCAGGTTTTCTATTTTCGCTGGTGGCCGAGCCGGGCGTTGGGCAAGCGGGTTGCGGCGCAGCTCGCGCGCAGTCACGGGCCGGAGACGTGTTTGCCGGCGCTGGGTTTGCGGCTGGAATCGTATGCCGGCCTGGTGCGGGTGGAGGCAGGGGGCGAGGAGTTGTGGTTGCATCAGTATGTGTTCAAGGCCGGCGAGGAAGCCGTGCACGTGTTTTTTGGGATTTACGAGGACGGCCCGCGGCCGTTGCTGGTCGAGGGACGTGGGATTGCGCGACGGTTGGGCGCGGCGTGGGAAGGGAAACGAACGTACGGGCAGCGGTATCTGGAACTGGCGGTGCGGGGACCGACGGACGCGAGGGAGGCGAGAGCGGCGGTCAGTCATTGGGCGTGGGAGCGGACCTGGCGGTCGGCCACTGCCTGGCGGTCGGACATGAGCGCGACGAGCGTTTGTAATCCTAATCCTAATCCTAATCGTAATCGTCCCCAGCAATCTCGTTAATCCTGGGATTCGAAGAATGCCAAGGAACTTCAAGGGAGATTTGGAGTTGCTAGTTTGCAATCCTCGGGAGGGAGGGGTTTTGGAAAAGCGCCAGAGGGCTGGCGCAGTCCATGACGCTGCGCGACCCAGAAGCGGCCTTGAAGCGCAGCGCGCTCGGACAGAACGCGCTCGGACAGGATGGCAGGCCGAGCTCCGAGCGCCAGCTTTTGGACTGCGCCAGCCCTCTGGCGCTTTTTTCGGTCCATCACTGCTGGTGGCGCTGTGCCGGCAGAACGGCCGGTCGAAAAAAGGACCGGGCCGCTGCGCTAAGCCGTCCACGATTTCTTCCGGCAGAGCAGTTGGCCTTTGCCAATGGGCACGATGAGCGCATCGACCCGGCGGTCGCCGAGCGCGTGGTCGAGCATCGGTTCGAGCGTCGCGCGGTGGTTGATGGCGTTATCGGCGACCAGCATGCCGCCAGGAACCAGGCGCGGGACGACCAGGTCGTAGGCGGCCTGGTAGCTTTCCTTTTCGGCATCGAGAAAGCAGAACGCGATGTTATGACACCCCGGCAAGTGTTGCAGGGCGTCGCCCGTCACCAACTCGACGAGCGCGGTCACGCCGGCTTGGGCAAAGGTTTGGCGGGCCAGGGCGGCTTTGTCCTGGAGAATTTCGAAGGTGGTGATTTTGCGGCCGACGGCGCGGCAAGCCAGCACGAGCCAAAGGGTGGAATAGCCGGCGCTGGTGCCGATTTCGAGGCAACGGCCAGGCGGCGCGGCGGCCGCGAGCAGGGCGATGAATTTGCCGACTTCAGGGGGGATTTGGCGGAGGCGTTGCGGGCGCGGTGTGGCGTCGGTGCGGTCGAGGGCGTCGCGGCGCTCCAGCTCGGCCATGCGCTCGAGGATTTGAAGCGGGATGTCGTGGAACATGCGGTTGGGGGCAGCGTAATGGAAACGCGCGGCGGAGGAAAGGGTGACGGACGAGAATTGGACAGGATTAACGGGATGAACAGGATTCAGACGATGCAATGTCTGGCACATCGAGTGAGGGGATTGAGGTTCAGGCCTCCTGGCGGGTTAATGTTGCGTGAGAGCAGGGGCTGAGCGGCGAGACGCCAGCCTGGCGAGGCCACCGCCGGCAAAACCGACGATGACTCCCACTACCGGCCCGATGAGCAGGTGGCTAAGAACCGCGTCCAGAGAGTTGGCAATGGCGAACGCGCGAGGGCTCACCCAACGGCTCTGCTGGAACTCCGGCCAGGTGGCAACGTAAGCGGGTGACGGGAGATTAGCGGTCATCAAGACCAGACCGAACGTGACGGCGATGAACACACTAATGGCAGCGCTGGCGCAACCGGCCGCCACCGCGGCTTTTACCAGGCCCGTCCGCCGGGCGGCAAGGAACCCTGCAACGCCCCACAGCAGAAATGCCCCCAGCATGAAGGCCAGGGTAACGGTGGAACGCTCGCCGATGCGGTTGCCGGCATTCTCCAGCACCATATGCACGACCTGAAGCAAGCCTGCGGCCATCCCAAGTGGCACGGCGATGCGCAGCGCGGAGATGTGCCGGGGCAGCCGCGGCGAGCCCGCCAACCACAATGCCAACCCATAGACAGTGAGCGGCGCCACGGCATTCAGCACGTAGCGGACACCGCCTGGCTCGCCAAGGGGGGAGTCGCGGTTCATGACGGCGAAAGCGATGAGAACAAAATCCAGGAGAATGCCTGAGAGCATCGCCTGCCACACGAGCACCGCGGCGCGCGGCAGCAAACGGGGAGGATCGCTCATGCGGCGCTCATTCCCCCATGCCATCGGCCCCCGTTTCGTCGTTGCCGAACAGCGCGGCCACCGTGATTTCGAATTCGGGCAGCGCTTTTTCGCTCAAGAGGTCGTGGCCGGCCAGGATCTCCTTGAGCACCAGGCCGTACGCGCTGGCGTGGTAAACCTCCACATTGTCATAGCGCGGATCGACCATCCACAGGCGCGGGAGCCGCAGCTCCTCATAAATCTGCTTCTTAAGGACGGTATCGGGGGCGTGGTCTTCCGAGCTGATGATCTCGGCGGCGAGCCAAAGCTTGCCGGTGGCCAGGGTCACCATCGCCAGGTCGGGGCAGACGAGCGTGTCGTCGGTCAGGCGCACCGGGGCGCGGGGCAAAAGCAAACGGGTGCTGCTGAAGTTGGCGACGGCCGCATGCACGCAGCGATGGAGCCGAATGCAAATCTGCTCGTGGCGCGGCCCGGGGCCGCAGCGCAGCACGGGCGAGCCGTGCAGGGTTTCCTGGTAAGGCGGCGTGCTGGTCATGTGGTGGGCAGGAGGCTACGCAAGAACCGGCCGGTATGCGAGCCCCGAGCGGAGGCCGAGCGCGCGAGGTCCTCGGGTGTGCCTTCGGCAACAATGCGTCCCCCGGCTTCACCACCTTCGGGCCCCAAATCAATCACCCAATCGGCTTCGGCGATTAAGTCGAGGTTATGTTCGATGACGACGACGGAATGGCCGGCATCGACCAGGCGCTGGAGCACCCCGACGAGCTTCTGCACATCGGAGATATGCAAGCCGATGGTGGGCTCTTCGAGGATGAACAGGTTGCGCTTGGGCTGCGGTTCGAACAAATCGGGTTCGCGCAACCCGGCCAGCAGGTGGGTAACCAGTTTGACGCGCTGGGCTTCGCCGCCGCTGAGGGTGGGGCTGGTCTGGCCGAGCTTGAGGTATCCCAGGCCGGTGTCGCACAGGGCCTGGAGCGGCCGCTTGATCCGGGGCAGGCTGGCGAAGAACGAAATGGCTTCATCCACCGAGAGTTCGAGCACCTGGGCGATGTTTTTGCCGCTAAATTCCACATCGAGTGTTTCCCGGTTGAAGCGTGTGCCGCCGCACGTCTCGCACCGGACAAACGCCGGCGGCAGGAAGTTCATCTCCAGTTTAATCACGCCGGCGCCTTCGCACTCGGGGCAACGGCCTTGCGGACTGTTGAAGGAAAACCGGCCCGGACCGTAGCCGCGCAGGCGCGCTTCGGGCACCTGCGCGAACAACTGCCGGATGTCGTTGAAGAAACCGACGTAGGTAGCCGGGATCGACCGTGGCGTGCGCCCGATGGGCGATTGGTCCACCTCATAAACGGCCTGCAAGGTCTGGTGACCCGTGAGCTGGGTGCTGTCGGCTCGCGGGGAGGCGGCGGCGGCGGCCCCTTTGGGCCGCTTCTTGAGGGCAGCAGTGACGGCGGGCAGCAGGCACTCGCGCACGAGTGTGCTTTTGCCCGAGCCGCTCACGCCGGTAATCAGCACCAGCCGGCCAAGGGGAATGCGGACGGTCAGGTCTTTGAGGTTATGCTGCGCGGCATGCGGCAAGGTGAGCCATTCGAGGGGCGGCTGGGCTGCCCCATTCGCGGCAGGCTTTGGATTTGTTTTCCGCGACGCGCGTTCGAGCGACACCGGCCGGCGCGCGCCGCGGCTCGGGTAACGCTTGTGCACGCGCAGGCATTGGCCGGTGATGGATTCCGGATGCCGTAGCAACTCCGCGAGGGTCCCGGCCGCGACGACCTGGCCGCCTTCGGTCCCGGCGCCCGGGCCCAAATCGATGACGTAATCGGCGCGGCGCATGGTTTCTTCGTCGTGTTCGACGACGAGGACCGAATTGCCGCGAGCCTTGAGCCGTTCGAGCGCGGCCAGCAACTGCTCGTTGTCGCGCGCATGCAGGCCGATAGTGGGTTCGTCCAGGATATAGAGCACGCCGCTTAAGTTGGAGCCGAGCTGAGCGGCGAGGCGAATCCGCTGGCTCTCGCCACCCGAGAGCGTCGGCACGCCGCGCCCGAGCTGGAGATAACCCAGGCCAACCTCACAGAGGAATTTCAGCCGCGCGCGAATTTCCGGCAGGATATCGCGAGCGATCAGGCCCGCGCGGCCGCTGAAGCGGATGGTTTGAAAGAGGCGGCGGGCCTCCTCGACGGACATCTGGCCGAAAGCTTCGACGCTCGGGGCATCGTTGGCGCGCGGGCGCCGGGCGCTCGGCGGCAAAACCAAGCGGGCAGCCCGGGCGACGGCATTGAGCCGCGCGCCGCCGCACTCGGGGCACAGTTCGCGGTTGCCCTCCTGCCATTCGAACCAGGATTCTTCGATGGCTTCGGCGCGCGCGCCGCGGTCCACATCCGGCAGATAGAACAGTTCGCCAAATCCGCGGCAGCGCGGGCACCAGCCCTGGGGCGAATTGTAACTGAAATTTTTCGGGTCGAGGCGGGGAAAGGAGCGCCCACACTTCGGGCAGGAATGTTCGGTGGAATGCACCGAGACCGTGCCGGCAGAGTCCAGGGCGTACAGCAACCCGACGCCGAGCTTCAACGTTTCATCGATGAGCTCTTGCGGACGAAGCGGCTTGGCAGGCGTTCGTCCTTCGACCTCGACGCGTCCGTGCTTTCCCAGGCGGCCTGTCACGATTTCAATGTCGTGTTCGCGGAAGCGGTCCAGGCGCAGGCGTTCGGTCGCCGAGCGAATTTTGCCGTCGGCGCGAATTTGGCTATAGCCATGATGGGCGGCCCATTCGCCGACATCGGTATGAAAGCCTTTGCGGTTTTTTACGACCGGCGCCAGGAGGGTGAGCGTTCCGCGCCGGCGCGTTTCCGATTGCAAGCGCCGGCCCAATTCATCGCGGGTTTGGGCCTGGACGGGGACCTGGCAGTCGGGGCAATACTGCGTTCCGAGCCTGGCGAAGAGCAGGCGAACGAAGTGATAGACCTCGGTGACGGTGGCGACGGTGCTCTTGCCGCCGCCGCGGCTGCTGCGCTGCTCGATGCTGACGGTCGGCGGGATGCCGGCGATGAGGTCCACGTCGGGTCGCGAGAGTTGCTCGACGAATTGCCGCGCATAGGCGTTCATCGAATCGAGGAATCGGCGTTGGCCTTCGGCGAAGAGCAAATCGAACGCCAGGGTGCTTTTGCCGGAGCCGCTGACGCCGGTGACCACAACAAACTTTTGCCGCGGGATCGTCAATGAAATGTTCTTCAGGTTGTGTTCGCGCGCGCCATGGATGGCGATGCGATCAGAAATGAGCGGCACACGGCGGGCGGGCCTCTCGCCGTTACTCGGGGCGGCGCCGCCGTTTTGCGAACCGCGCGCCGCGAAGGGTTCGCTATCCGAAAGGGCGACGGATTCGTGGCCCGGCAAGGCGGCTTTGTAGCGCGCGGGCGCTGGGGTTGGGTCTAAGGACATCGGAGATGAGACGATTCAGAGGTTCGGGAGTCGAAGGGCCAGGCCGTGGCGCCGGAGTTTTGCGGCAGCATGTGGCGGAGGGCCTGGCCGGTAAAGCTTGTGGGGCAGGCGGCGAGCTGCTCGGGTGTGCCGGTGGCCACCAGGCGCCCGCCTTCATCCCCGGCGCCGGGGCCAAGGTCGATGAGCCAATCGGCCGCCTTGAGCACCTCGAGGTTATGCTCAATCACCAGCACGGTGTGGCCGGCATCGACGAGGCGCTGGAAGACATTCAGCAGCACGCGCACATCGTCGAAGTGCAGGCCTGTGGTCGGCTCGTCGAACAGGAACAGCGTGGGCAACTCGGATTCGCAGTCCAGCGCTTCGGCCAGGTGGCGGACGAGTTTCAGGCGCTGGCTTTCGCCACCCGACAACGTGTTAATCGGCTGGCCGATTTTGAGATAACCCAATCCGACTTCTTGCAGCAGTTTGATGCTTTTGGCGGCGCGTTGGGCCGGACGGGACTCGGTAAAGGCCGCGAGGAATTCGAGCACCTCATCGACGGTGGCGTCGAGCAGATCGGCGATGGAAAACCGAGGGCTGGTGTGGGATGTGGGGGGCAGGGAGGTCGCCCTCACCCCTGCCCCTCTCCCGCGGGGAGAGGGGAACGCCGCTCCGGCGGTCGGAGAGGGGAGCCTGGCCGCGCGAGATGCGGGGCCGGTTCGCGGTCCAGCGGGTGGCGCGAGCTTGATATCGAGAATGTGCGACCGATAGCGGCGTCCGTCGCAATCGGGACAGCGGATGAACACGTCGCTTAAGAATTGCATTTCGATTTTCTCGAACCCGGCGCCGCGACAGCGCTCGCACTGGCCCTGGCTGGAGTTGAAACTAAAGGCGCTGGCGTTCAAGCCGCGTTGTTTGGCGGCGTCGGAGTCGGCGAACAGTTCCCGCAGATCTTGGAACGCGCCGATGTACACGGCGGGATTGGAGCGCGGCGTTTTGCCCAGAATGGATTGGTCCACGAGGTTCACGCGGGCCAGGTGCTCGGCCCCGAGCAGAGTCGCTTCATCGGGCCCATCGCTCTCAGGCGCATCCTCGTCGGTCGGGTCGGTATCGCTCCGCTCGGAGGCCTTGATTGCTTCGAGCTCAGGTTGTTTAAGCCTGGCTGCCAATAACGGCAGAAGAACCTCCCTCACGAGGGTGGTCTTGCCGGAGCCGCTGACGCCCGTGACGCACACAAACCGCTGGAGCGGGATTTCTACCGAGAGATCTTTGAGATTGTGCCGTGTGGCGCCGGAAAGCTGCAACGACGGCGTTCTGCCGCTCGCGCTCCGCTCGACCCGACTCGCCAACTCCAGCCGGACCGGTCGGCGCTGCGGGACAGGAACCTGCGCGCGTCCCGCGAGATACTGCCCGGTTAAGGACTCCCGGCAGGCGAGAATCTGGCTGTAAGTGCCCTGGAAAACGATCTGACCGCCGGACGCTCCGTGGCCCGGACCGAGGTCAATCAGTTGATCAGCAGCGCGCAGCACGCTGGCCTCGTGCTCGACCACGACCACCGTATTGCCTGCATTGCGCAGTTGTTCGAGCACGCGGATCAAGCGTTCGGTATCGCGGGGATGAAGGCCGACACTCGGTTCGTCCAGGACGAACAACGTGTTCACCAAACGCGTGCCGAGGCACGTGGTGAGGTTGACCCGTTCGGTCTCGCCACCCGAAAGCGAGCGCGTGGGGCGGTCGAGGGTCAAATAGCCCAGCCCGACCTCATGCAGATAACCTAAGCGGGCCTGCACCTCGCCCAGGACAAGGCTCAGGGCAGGATTGGCGTTGAGGTCCAGCCTGCTGGCCAGCGCCTTGGTTACCTGCAATGCATCCCGAATCGGCAACTGAGAAAAATCGGCGAGGGTTAACCCCGCGGGTGGAATTAAGGATGGCTCCGCGCGGCCAGGTTCGGTCGCCGGCTCCTGGCCCCGAACGGCGGACGATGGAATGCAGAGCCGGTAAAGCAGGGTCTCCGGTTGGAACCGCCGGCCGTGGCAGTCGGGGCATGGCGTGTAGGCGCGGTAGCGGGAGAGCAGCACGCGCACATGCATCTTGTAGGCCTTGGACTCCAACCAGCGGAAATAGCCTTTCACGCCGTACCACGCCCGCGGCCATTCGTGTTCTTCGTCGGTGCCGTAGTCCGGTTCGCCTTCGATGACGAACCGCTGCCATTTCTTAGGTAGTCTTTCGAAAGGCACATCCATCGGGATGCCGAAATGGCGGCACATGCGCGTCAGATCGTTCTGCGACTGCAGGCCGTGCCCGGTGCGCCAGGGTTTAACGACCCCGCCGGCCAACGTCTTGGAGCGGTCCGGCATCGCGAGATGGTAATCGATGCTGATGACCCGGCCAAAGCCGCGGCAGGTAGGGCAGGCGCCGACGGGATGGTTGAAACTGAACAGCGCCGGGGAAGGCTCGCGATACTCGAGATCGCACTCGGCGCAGTGCAAGCCGGCCGAAAACCGGCGCGGCGCGCCAACACCTTCGGGCTGGACGGGCCAAATGGCGAGTTTGCCTTTGCCGAAATGATACGCTTGCTCGCAGGCTTCGACGAACCGCGCGCGTGTCAAAGCAGTTGGCCGCAAGCGGTCCTGGAGCACCGTGAGCCGCGCTGGAGTTGAACTGCCGTTGCGCCGGTGCGGTTCCGCAAGCGCGGCCGGGACTTCATCGAGACGCAGGACCCGGCCTGAAAGCAAGACCCGCTGGTAACCTTGTTTGGCGATTAGGCCCAGGCACTCGGACAGCGAGAGCTTGTCCGTAAGGGGGACATCGAAGGTGATGAGGAGATCGGCGGGAGGGGTAGGATTAGGATTACGATTAGGATTAGGACCAAGATCAGGGGGGTGGCTGGTGCAGGCGGCGAAGACGGCTTGGGGGGAATCCTTGCGCACCGGCTTACCGCACTGGCGGCAATGCAATTGGGCCACATGCGGCCAGAGCAGCTTGAGGTAATCGCATATTTCAGTCATGGTCCCGACGGTCGAGCGGGTGGTCTTGACGGCGTTGCGCTGTTCAATGGCAATCGCAGGTGGGATTCCTTCGATACTATCGACCTGCGGCTTGTCCATCCGGTCGAGGAACTGTCGTGCGTAGGGGGAGAAGGTTTCGATGTAACGCCGCTGGCCCTCGGCGAAGAGGGTGTCAAAAGCCAATGAACTCTTCCCGGAACCGCTTAAACCGCAAATGACGATCAGTTCATTGAGCGGCAGGTCCAGGTCAAAATTCTTGAGATTATTGTGGCGAACGCCCCGGAGGCGAATCGCCGGACGCGCGGACGACTTCGACATTACGGGCGCAAGTTACGGGCGGATCGGGTGGGTTGCAAGTGACAGACGGGAAGCAGGCGCGGGCGGGGCAAATAGTTGGTTATTGGGCTGTTCCGGGCGGCGTCGGGGGCTTTTCCCGCTCCTTGAGCGGCCGGAAGTTGCCTTCCTCGCAACAGGAGACGAAGGCTTCGGTGACGCACTTAAGTTCCTCCCAGCGGGCGCGAATCTGCTTGGCCTCGGCGGCGGTGATCTGGTTATCGGCGGCGGCGGCGGCGACCACGGCCAGCAGGTCGGCAAATTCCTGCACGATCTCGTTTGTAGCAGGGATTAGGTAGGACGGATGCGGCCGGTTGATCTTGGGGTTGAGGATGAAAAAGCCCCCGGCGCGCTGGCAAATCCACTGCACCAGGCGGCGATCATTGGTGCAATGCAGCAGCGCGTCGATGCGGTCCAGTGGATTGGTGCTGCCGCTGCCCGCGGCGGGGTCCGGCGGCTCGGCCCATTTGTAAATCATCGACAGGGAAAGGCCGAGGGTGGAAGCCACCTGCTTGGGACTGCACTCCTGGAACACTTCGCGCAGGACTTCGTGTGATTGCATGCAGGGAACGCTAGAAAAAGCACGCCTCGGTTGGCAAGCCCGGAAGGTTGAGAACGCTGAGGATAGAATGATAGAAGCGGTGGTGGCGTCGATTCCCGCTTGATCTTTCGACGTGCGGAACAAACGATGGCCGCGATGCATCGAAACCTTGAGCCCGCGCCGGCTCCGTTCCCTGCGATCTGCGAACCAATGCCTTTCTTGAAATGGGCTGGTGGCAAATCGCAATTGCTGGCGGAACTGGACCCATTGTTTCCTCGTCAATTCGACCGCTACCTCGAGCCGTTCCTGGGCGGGGGAGCAGTGTTTTTTCACCTGCGCGCGCGATTTCCCGAAGCGGCCTGCGTCTTGTGCGACAACAACCCGGAACTAATCAATTGCTACGAGGCAGTTCGCGATGCACCCGACGAACTCATGGAGCGGTTAGACCAACACGCTGCCCGGTTTGAGCAACACCCAGCCGCATATTATTATTCAATCCGCGGCCAAGGCAACCTGGCCGGCAAAATGGAACGGGCTGCGCGCATGATTTTCCTCAACAAAACTTGTTTCAATGGCCTCTGGCGCGTCAACGGCCGAGGAGAGTTCAATGTGCCGCTGGGCTCGAACCGGACGGTGAAGCCGTACGACCGAGTCAACTTGTGGGCCGCGAGCCGCGCCTTGCAGGGCACCCAGTTGGTCGTCCAGGATTTTCAGCAAACACTGGCGCCAGCCCGCGCCGGCGACTTCGTTTATCTGGACCCGCCGTACCACCCGGTCTCGAAGACCGCCGCGTTCACCGCCTACACGCGCGAGGCGTTTGGCCCGGAGCAACAGCGCCGGTTGGCAGAACTTTTCGCCGCGGCAGCACAGCGCGGCGCACGGCTATTGCTGTCGAATTCGAGCACGCGGCTGGTGCTGGAATTATACGCGGCATTTGAAATTCGCTCCGTGCAGGCGCGCCGCAGCATCAACGCCCAGGGGAACGGCCGTGGGGCGGTAACTGAAGTGGTGGTGTTGGGATGAGCATAAAAGCTAGAGGTGTCCACGCCTGGTTTGACGGCTTGCCCCCATTGATTGATTGGCAGAATTGACGAAAAGAGGACGAGCCGTCCCCACCTCTCCTCCCTTTCGTGAATTAGCCCTATCCGCCAAACACGATGACGCCTTTGGCGTTGCGCCCGGCCAGCATGTCCTCGAGCGCTTCGCCCAACTCTTCCAGCCGGTAGGTACGCGTGACCAGTTCGTCGAGCTTGAGTTCGCCGCGGCGATAATGTTCGAACAGGCGTGGAAAATCCCGTTCGGGCACGCAGCCGCCATACAGAGGCGTCAGGTAGGTCTTATTCCACATGAACCACGGCATGGGGACCGTCACCGGCTCATTGATGCCACTGACTTGCAGCGCTATCCCGCCGTCCCGAACCAGGCGTAGCGGAGCGAAGCCGAGGGCCGGCACGGCCGTGGCTTCAAAGGCGTAATCGGCGCCGCGGCCGGAGGTCAGCGCGCGCACCTGTTGTGCCAGCATCTCGAAATTCTTGTCGGCCGGGTCGGGGCGCAGGAGATGAGTTGCGCCGAACCGCTGTGCCTGGTCCAGGCTGGCTGCGCGTGTGTCGATGCCAACAATAATCGCGGCTCGATTCAGCCGCGCTCCCTGGATAATGTTGAGTCCGACGCCGCCGCACCCGATGACCGCTACCGAACTGCTTTGGGCCACCTTCGCAATGTTGGCGGCCGAGCCGAACCCGGTCATCACGCCGCACCCCACAATGCACGCCGAAGTGAACGGGACATACTCGGGCAGCCGGGTGACGGCGGCGGCGCGAACGAGGGTCATCGAGGAAAGTGTGCCGATATTGAACGAGCGGTCCACCGGCTGTCCGCGCCAGGTCGTGCCTGCCGGGTGCGCATGCGCTTTCGAGCGGGCCATCACGTGCGCCGGTTTGCTTTCCTCACACAGCACGACCTGCCCGAGCTGGCACTGGAAACATTTGCCGCAGGGGATCGCCCAATTGAGCACCACCGCTTCACCTGCCTTAACGTGCCGCACCGCCGGCCCTACTGAACGCACCACCCCTGCCCCTTCATGGCCCATCACCAGCGGGCGCTTCCAATTCAACGAAGCGTGGTCGGTGTGGCAAATCCCGGCGGCGCGGATTTCGACCAGCACCTCATCACCGAGCGGCTCGCCAACGTCGATGGTCTCGAGGCTGAAATGACCTTGCCCATCGGCAATGGCGGCTTGGGCGCGCATCATTCGCCGGCGCGAAACTCGGTCCACGGCTCCGACGGCCGGTCTTTGAGGATATGGCTCATCCAGTCAAATTGTGGATGAGCCTGGAGGAATTGCTTCGCACTAAAGGCAGTGCCGCACCCCGAGCCCCACCGAGCCGTGAACGACATATTCCGCGCCATGGTGGCATCCACCGCCTTGGCATCGACGGTGCCGGCGCAGCCGTAAGGCACACCGGGCCAGGGCTTGTCCGCTTCGGAGTCCAGCTCGAAATGCCCGCATAAAGTCCGGCCGCTGGCCTGGCGGCGGCCCCGATAAGTGTCAAAGTGATCGCCCTCGAACCGCCTGGCGGCGTCCAGGTTGATCTTCGCTGTGGGATGGTCCAGCAGTTCTTTCCACCGCACACGCCGAGCCACCGACGAGTCACTGATATCCGTTTCGACCTCCGTCGTTTCAAACCTCAGAAGCTGCGGGTCTTCCGCCACATTCGACCCGCAAAAGTATCCGTCTCGTTTCTTCTCGAACGCGACCCGTTTCAATCCCAATTCCAGCCGCGCGATTTCACGAGTATTAATGTCACCCAGCAACCAGGCGTTGGCGTAGCCGCCGTTGTTGCCGCGCTTCATGATGTCGCACCACTGCTCAATCGAGCCCGCGTCTTGCGTCGCCCGCCGCATCCGCGCAAACTCCGGCACCCCTTTACTGTCGAATCCATCGAAACCGCCAATGGTGGTTTCCGAGCCAACCAGCCCGGCGTCGGTGATAAAGAAATCGGTGCCACTGTGAATCCAGCCGGGGGACGTTTGCCACAGAATCCGATGCCCGTGTGCCGGGACGATGTCTTCGATGACGTACGGCAGCACGTCGCAATAATCTTCCATCGTGTTATGACCCAGCACGATGTTGCCGTCGCTCGTGAGGCTTCCCGTCGCAATGAAGGAGCTGCACGATTGCCGCGGCATGTCCTGCGGACCGGGGCCGGGCTCGCGCAGCTTTTTGGACTCCTCCGGCCACCAGTAGTCGCTTAGCTCGATCATGCCATTGTAAGCGACCATTTCGTCTCGTGAGCAGGACAGTCCCGCCGCCTGCACACCTTCGGCCAACCCACCCAATTCGGCAAGGTTCTCGGGGTCAATGTTGGGAACGAACATGGCGGCGGCGCGCTTCACGAGCCAGCTCCAGGGCATCGCCGTCTGATGCTCCCAATTAACCTGTGCCGTGTGGATCGAATCGGCGATCTCACGCGCCAGCAGGTATCCATGCTGGAAACCGCGCGCGCGAGCGTCCCCTTCCACATGCAGATAAATCCACCCGGCTCGATCGAACCGGTGGGCGTGTTGCAACCAGGATTGCTGCTCGGCGCTTAATTGCGGCGGCAACGCTGAATACGCGACCGACCAGCACGCAATCCAACAGAGCAAGGAGCATAACCGCTGTGGCTTCATAATCCTCAGCATAAGCGCAGGAACGGAGCAGCACAAGCGGGGGCGAAGCCCTCCGCCGTCGCCAGTTGACGACACGCCACCCCTGGCGAACTATCAAACATGGACCAATCAAAGGATAATTTCTTCTCCTTCCTCGCAACCAACACGCCAGCCGGCCTTACCGGTGCCGCGCGGCCGGAGGTCGAATCAGAGTCAGCGTTGCGGGAAAAGCTGGCGGCGACCCTGAGGCACTCAGCCCTTCCACAGGCCCAGCGGGAGCTTGTGCTCGCCCTCATCCTCCTGTGGCACGACCACCTCGAACCCGCCCACGCGATTGCGCAAAGCATAGAAAACGCAGATGGCGCCTTCGTTCATGGCATCATGCACCGCCGCGAGCCCGATTACGCGAATGCCAAATACTGGTTCCGCCGTGTGGGCGAACATCCGGCATTCAAGGAGATTGCGCGCCGCGTCAATGGCCTTCCCAAACCAGCCGGCGCCGATGCCTTTCCGCGACTCACAAAAGGTGCTCGCTGGGACCCCTTCGCGATGGTGGATGCCTGCGAAACCGCCGCGGGCCGGCCGCCTTCAGACCCGTTCCATCAATTCCTGTTGGAAGCGCAACGGATTGAAACCGAGGTTTTGCTGGGCCTGTTCACCGCAGCGTAGTCCGCATTGCCCCTCACGGATTCACCAACGCAGTTCAGAACCCGCGCAAACCGGTGCTGGTTCGCGCCGGCAACCCCGGGGCCGGCGTGCGCTCCAGCACCAGGTACTCAATCCCCAGTTGGGCGCAATATTCGCGTTTCCCGCCGCGATCGCCATCCTTGTTCACGGCGTAAATGTCCGGTTCCAACCGGCGGATTTCCGGGTCCGCATCGAGCCAGCCAGTGCCGCTGGAGATCAGCGCCTGTGTAACATACTTCACCGAACCTACCAGGTACCGCCGCTCGGCCTGCGGAAACAAAGGATGTCCTTTGCCTTTGAGCAGACGAATGTTCTCATCGTGCCCCACAACGGCATAGACATCCCCATACGCGCTGACCTCCTCGAAAAACCGGACGTGACCGCTATGAAACCAATCGTAGCAGCCCGTCACGACCGCCTTTTTGCGCGCCGGGTTCGGAGCCGCTGGAGTGGGTTCCGGAAACCCTGCCAGTTTCGCCGCCGGCAGCACGCGATATTCGATGCCCTGGCTGAGGCAGAATCTTTCGCGAGCGGCGTTGGCCTGGTCTTCCGTATCCACCCAGGCGGCGGGCCGCGAACCCAGCGAACTTGGCAGGCGGTTCGGGTCGGCGCTCCCTTCCAACGGCACTACCCGCGTGACGTATCGCACCGCGTTTAAAAGATAGGCCCGTTCCGCCAAAGCCAATCGTGGTTCTTTGCCGGTCTGCTCGCGCAGCATGCCATCTGCCCACAACAGCACGGTGACCTCGCCCAGCCTGGACGCTTCCTCCAAAAACCGCAGGTGACCTGAACGCAGGTCATCGAACCCGCCACTGACAATAACTTCGAAGCTCATCGCGCCTCGGTCTCTTTCTCAACAGCTCGTTTGTTGCCTGCCATGTCGCGACAGATTGTGCCGGGGCAACGTGCCAAAATCGAGCGAAACCCGCGGAGCGCGGACTTTAGTCCGCAGCAACGTCCGAACGCTCAAGCGCGCTGCGAAATTACCCACCCCACCTTCCGTTCAGCTATTGCTACGGCCCGGAGCGCGGACTTTTAGTCCGCAGCAAAGCCGAAACGCTCAAGCAAGCTGCAACATTATCCAGTGAGCTCTCGAAGCTCCACGCATGCTGTTCCCTCTCCCCCGGGGAGAGGGTTAGGGTGAGGGGAACTCCAATCAACCACTGCAATGATACGGCCTAAACTCCGCCCTCCGCTCCTTCAGGTAAGCTGTCTCCTCGAAGACAGCAACCAAGCCGACTCGTGCGCCTCGAATCCAAGTCTCGGGTAGTAGCCCCTGGCTTTCGGCGCCGCCAGCAAGATGATCTTCGCGTTCGGCCCCAACCGTGATTGCGTCACCTCAATCAGACCCCGACCAATTCCTTGCCGCTGATAACTAACATCCACCGCGAGATCCGACAAATAGCAGCAATACTCGAAATCCGTCACCGAGCGGGCCACCCCCACCAACTTGTCTCCCTCCCAGGCCGTGCATAATAGGTTCGCATGCCGCAGCATCGCACTGATGGTCCCCGCATCATTCACCGGCCGGCGCTCGGCCAATGTCGAACGCCGCAGCACATCGACGAATTGTGCCTCAGTGATGTTTCGGGACGCCTCGTACTGAATGCTCATCGGCTTTTCAGCGCAAATGTGAAGCAGAGCGACCAAGCGGAACCTTCGAGCAAATGTAGTTCATACGCGCAGCAAACAATTCTCAGGGCAACGCGTGGAAGGTAATTACCCCCCAAACAATTTCAAGTGCAGAACTGACGTGCCGTGTAATCGTCAACGGCGGAAGCCGGTGGGGTGAGCGTTGGAAATCAGTACCCCTCTCCCTGGGAGAGGGGAACCGGCACGCGGGGAGCGCGAGAACATGAGGGCGGATTGAAAATTGAGTATTGAGAATTTTTTCATTTTCTATTGAAAAGCGCCCGACGACGACAGACGAACAGGTTGAATTACAGATTCCAGATTTTCAGATTGAGGGGGTCTGGATGGGCGTTGGGGTTGGTGCTGGGCTTTTGGTGTCAACCGGTGTCAACGAGTGTCAACCGGTGTCAACCGGTGACATCCAGCTACATAAGATTTGGTTTTGATTCGGCTTCGTGAAGGGATTGGTCGCGGATGGGTGGGCGCGTGCTGGGATAGGGCTTCTGGGCTCATGCCGCCGGGGGCTCGTTTAGTTCGGCGATCAGGGGTCCGGTGCGTTTGCCGAACGGTTGACGTGCTTTTTTGCACGTATCGCCGCGCGCCGGCAGGCGGCTTATGCAGATTGGGGATGAATTCATCGCTTTTTTTTGCGCTGCTCTTTCTGCGTGAGCCAGGCCCGGCCTTTTGCAGTCATGCGATATTTCTGGAAACGACTGGTCGGCCGGTCCGGAACTGTCATTTCAATGAATCCAGCCGCGAGCGCCGGCAGGAGGTAAGCCTTGCGGAAATGTTCGTCGTCCTTCAATCCAAGTTGGTCCTGCAGTTCCTGTCGTGGTAAGGGTTCGCCACAGACCCGGAGCAGCCTTGTGACCTCCGGGGTGACTTCCGGGGTGACTTCCGGGGTCACTTCCGGGGTCACTTCCGGAGAACCTTCCGCGGCCCCTACAGTGATGGGACGCCACAGGGTCTGCACGAATTGCCCGCCGTCCTGGCGGAATTCAGGTGGCTTCAGGCCTGCATCTTCGGAAAGGGCAATCATGTCGAGCGTGCCCGTCCCGGCGCGTTCGATATACCGGGCCAGGAACAGAGGTTCGGCCAGGAGCGGATTGCGCGGAATCGACGCGTGAGGATGGGTCAGCCTCTCCGGCGTTAACGAAGGAGGCAGTTCGCCTGGGTTCCAGACTTCGAGCCGATCGGCGAAGAGCATGACCTGGACGCTGGCGTTGCTGGTATAATCCCGGTGAGCGACAGCGTTGACGATGGCTTCGGCGACGGCGTCGCGCGGAAGTTCGTATTCGACGGGGGCCTGGGGACCGTGAGCACGCGTACCCACAGCCCGATCCACTTTGGACATGACGAAATCCACAGCCTGGTCCACGAGCTCGAACGAGGTGCCTTTGTAAACCTGGTAGGAGGGAATGGGTTTGCGCACTTCAACGCCATGAAAATGCAGGCACTTGACCTCGGAAGTGAGCAGGAAACGCTGCGGCTGCTTACCGAATAGAAGAATCGCGGCGTTGGAAGGCTGTCCTTGATCGAGCAGGTTCAAATGCGCCAGCACATCGGCCGGCGGAGTGGTATCGGCCAGGGGATACTGCCGCTGCCGCGCTTGCGTCAGGAACCAGCGGATGTGATCCGGTGAGATGTCCTCAATCGTGGCATTGCGGCAGGCGGTGGCGTCGAAAGGCAAGGTGCGCAATTCGCCGTGTCGTTCGAGATATTCGACCAGGCTGGCATAGACCGCGGCGGTCAATTCCGGGATGCTGGTAACACGCCGGCGGATGACCTGATCGCCCGCGCGGGAAATCAGGTCCTGCATTTTTGCGTGCCGCCCGGAGTCGTTGCCGCCCATGACGAAGAGCAATCGCTCCTTGCAGCATTCCGTTGCGCGAAGGAATTCACGTTCGGTGGGTGAGGTACCGGCTCCGTCCTCAAATCCGTAATCGCGGCCGAACAGACCGAGATAGATGTCGCAATGATCGACTTCGGCAAGGTAAACCTCGTCCGCGCGGCGGTCGGAAGCGGGCAAATCCTCAAACAGGAATACTTGGAAAAAACGGCGGAGCAAGGGGTCGCCGTGAACATAATCTTTGAGGGCGCGCCGCTCGGCGGCGAGCTCCTTCTGGACACTGCTGATGAAGATACGATGCAATTTCTTCACGCCGCGTCGATGGCACCAAAGAGCTGGCTGACGATGGCGGTCAGGGCGACACCGCCGGTTTTTTCCGCAATGCGGGCGTGGTCTGCGGGTTCAAGCTCTTTATTCAAGCGGGCGAGGCGACCGGCGAGGGTGCTGATGGTGTCGGTATCGTGGGCGCCCATCATGACGCCCATGGCGAGGTCTTTGAGGGGGACACTCGGCTTGGTGATGAGGGGCGAGCTCGCGGTTTTGAGTGACTTAGTGACGCCGATGGCGTCCACGATGACGTAGTGGGTCTTGGCCGAGATGGCGGAGGGGGTGACCTTTTTAAGATCGTCGTGGCCCAGCGTTCGGGTGCCGCGGCCTTTCATTTGTTCGAAGTAATTGCGGCTTTTCACGTCGCGCATGAACAGGAGGCATTCGAGCGGCTTTACGTCCGTTCCGGTGGCGACCATATCGACGGTGACGGCGATGCGGGGATGGTAATCGTTGCGGAACTGGGCCAGCACGGATTTGGGATCCTCGTCAGACTTGTAGGTGATCTTTTTGCAGAAGGCGTTGCCCTCGGCGAACTCCTCGCGAATGATCTGAATGATATCGTCGGCGTGGCTGTCGGTCTTGGCAAAGACCGGGGTTTTGGGAACTTCGGTGCGGCCGGGGAAGATTTCGGGCAGTTTATCGCGAAAGGTTTTGATGATGGTGCGGATCTGGTCCGGCACCACGATCTGATCATCGAGTTGTTTGGCGGAATAGGCGGCGTCTTCATCGGCCTGTTCCCACCGCCGGCGGCGGGTCAGCTTCTCGCGCTTCTGCACCAGTTTAAGCTTCGCGTTGCCGTAGCCGGCAGTCTGGTCTTCGATGGTGGTGATGTTTTGGCCCACTTGCTCTTTCTTGGCCTCAATGACGCCGCAGGCCGCCTTGTCAACAAACAGCACGTAGTCGGCGGGGCCAATGTCCGTCTGGTACTCGCGAATCGCAATGCCAGGACCAGCGTTGAAATCAATGGCCTTCTTGTCCTGCACAACCCAGCCGGAGGCAAGGAGCTGAGCATCGATGTCGCGGCGGGCCTTTTGTTCGGGAGTTTCGGCCATTCGCTGGCGGGTTACTGGCCATGAGGCCGGAACTTCGATGGAGCGGCGTAACCCGAATGGGACGCCTGGCGCCCGACTGATATCTGTTCACTTCTGCCGCCCATGTCTGAACTCGCGCAATAGTGCGCCGGGCGAGGCGTGATTGCAGCAAAAAAGTCGCGACACAAAAAGTCGCGACGCCCCGATGAGGACGGCATCGGCGGGGATGATGGGGCGACGCGCTTAGGTACTGCTGGGGGGGTTAGGCCCTGATGGGCGCGGAGTGCGCCCACACCCCAGCCGGCCGCCTTGAGGGCGGGATCGAGTCTCGGCTTCGTTCATGGTCAGTCAGGCACGGTTGCGTCTCGCACTTCGCATGCGGTAGAGCCGCTCCGTAAACCCGCCCACCTCAAAAAGGCTTTCTCCTGCGCCGCTATTTGCTTGTCCAGCAGGTAACAGGCGAGGTTCAGAAGGGAGAGTGCGGCATTGGCCACCAGCTCGGCCGAACCCGGCACAGGCGGACGCTCACGGACTGGCACGGACGCTGGTACGGACGGTGATACGGACGGTGGCACGGACGGCTTTTTTGAGCTCGGGCGGTCCTTGTCCGTCCGTGTTCGTCGGTGGCTGTCGCTGGCGCTCGTCTTGCTCCCAGAAGCGCACCTCAGCCAGTGTGGCACACCGCATGGCCTTGAAATTTAACCACAAAGAGCACAAAGAACACAAAAAGACCTGGCGGTCGGCCACCACGTGGAGCGTTCGCCCTCAACCCTGCCCATCTTCCGTGGGGAGAGGGGAAGGTGCGCAGTTCCCCTGTTTGTTTCCCGGCGCCGGGGCAGCCCGCCGTCACTGAGGCAGTACTCCGGTTGGGCGGGCGGAGCGCGGACATTCCTGTCCGCAGCAACGTGCCCGCGTGAAATCGGCAGCAAATCTGAGCCGTGCTGCGAGCCGTTCTGCCGTTAGGAAGCTGCTGCGGACAAGAATGTCCGCGCTCCGCCCGCGTCCACGTGTTGCATGTGCTTTCCCGCTTCGTTAATCTGCCAGCATGACGCGACCCAATCCCAACCGTTCCAGGCCCGCTGTGGCTGCTTCCGTAACACGGGCTTTCCTTTGCGCCGCGTTGCTTTGCCTGGGGGCCGTCGCGCAGCTCCACGCGCAGACCGAGGACGCAAAACTGGACGCCTTTTTCAAAGCCTACCTGGAAAAAGACTTTGAGCAGCAGCCCGTCGCGGCAACTGAACTGGGTGATCACCGGTTCGATAATCGCCTCGAGGACCTCACGCCGGCAGCCCGCGCGCGCTGGCTCGACTTAACGCGCCAGACGCTGCGGGCTCTGCCCCGCGCGATCCATTACCAGCGCCTGTCTCGCGCCGGTCAGATCGACTTCGAGATTTTTCAACATTCACTCAAGACCGACGAATGGCTGACCGAGAATCTGCATCCCTTCGAGCAGGACCCGCGCATCTATAACGGCTATATCAGCGACAGCGTGTATTTGTTGCTTACTCAATCCACCCTGCCGCTGGAGACCAATGTCGCCAATTGTATTGCGCGCATGAAGCAAATCCCGGCCGTCGTCGCTGCGGCGCGCCGAAACCTGCGCCACCCCTTCCATACCCACACCGAAACGGCCATTCGCCAGAACCGCGGCGCGATTGGTTTTTATGAAAAGGATGTGTTCGAGTTCGCCGCCGGCACCACACAAATGGACGCGTTGAAAGCCGCCGCCGAGCCGGTCGTCGCCTGCCTCAAACAGTACCAGCAGTTCCTCGAAAAGGACCTCCTGCCGCGTGCGAATGCTGATTGGCGCCTGGGCTCGCAAAAGTTCAACCGCAAACTCGAACTCGAACTGGATGCTGGTGTGAGCGCGGCGGAACTCGTCGCCGAGGCCCGCTCGGAATTCGACCGTGTCCAACGCGACATGTATGTCATCGCGCGCCAACTTTGGGGAAAGTGCTATGCGCCGCAGCCGCTGCCTCCGGACGACCCTGAAGGCCGGCATACCACCGTCCGACGGGTGCTCGAAGCGGTCGCCAAAGACCATGGCCGGCCCGAGGACCTCACACGCGAAATGCAAGCCCGCGTCGCCCGCCTCAAAGCCTTCATCACCGCTAATCACATCCTGCCGCTGCCCGAGCCGGACCGTTGCGCGGTTGTCGAAATGCCCGAGTTCAAGCGCGGCAACTCCACCGCTTACATGGAAGCGCCGGCGCCTTTGGACCCAAACGGCAACGGCCACCTCGCCGTCAGCCCGCCCCCGCGCGATTGGGATGCCCAAAAAGTCAACAGCTACCTCGAAGAATATAACGACCACATGCTCGATGTCCTGACCATCCACGAGGGCTATCCCGGGCACGCGGTGCAGCTCCAATACATGAATCGCAATCCGTCGCTCATCCGGAAGGTATTGCAATCGGGCGTTTATATCGAAGGCTGGGCCGTCTATACCGAACAGATGATGGTGGACCAGGGGTACGGCGGAGGCGACCTGGCGTTGCGGTTGAATCAGCTCAAGTTTTACCTCCGCGCCGTCGCCAATACGATTCTCGATCACCAAATGCATTGCTCAAACATGACCGACCAGCAGGCCCTCGATTTCCTCATGAACGACTGCTTCCAGTCGGAAGGCGAAGCCCGGCTCAAGGTGATCCGCGCCCAGCAAAGCTCCTGCCAGCTTTCGACCTATTTCGCCGGCCGGATGGCGCACTACAAACTGCGGCAGCAGATCGAGCGTGAAATGGGGCCGCGGTTTGATCTGAGCCTATACCACCAGGCGGTGCTCGAACCGGGTGCGGTGCCGGTGAAGTACTTGCCGGAGCTGGTGCGCACGCGCCTCGGCTTGCCGCCCAGCAAATGATTGCGATAGTGCTCTACGTTCCCGCGCTCCCGCTCCAACCTCTGCGAGGCACCCCGGGAATTTCCTAGGAAGCGTCCCACTTTTTTTCTTGTCCACCGCGAGCATCGTTGATGTACTCACGATGGCGGCCTTGGCACGGGGCATCGTGGAGTGTTCGTTGTCGCCCTGAAATGCAGACTGTATTGGCATTACCTGGGTCGCAAAACCCGCGGGGCACCTTCGCGCGGGTGCGCGACTGCTTCTTTGTTCCAACGGCGGTCTTTGTCTCTCACCGACACCACCACCAATGATCAAAACCTCTCTCACTTGCATGGCGCTCACGTTGCTAGGCGCAAACCTGGCTCGCCCCCAGGCGCCGGCCTCCTTGGCGGGCGCCGCCCTGAGCGGCCAGGTTACCAATGGCACCGGGGCGCTCGCCTCTTTCGGATATTTCCTGCTGCTCCCCGCTGACTCAGGTTCGAACTATACTTCGATGGGGCTTTGCGGCTTATCCGATCAAACCGGCTCGTATGCCTATACTCCTTCCGGCCCGGTCGGCACACTGAACTTCGCTTCCCTTGAGGGTGTCGGCATCGGCAGCTTCGATTTCCTCGCTTCCACCTCCGGCGCCTTCTCCCAAACCAACGACGCGGGATCGCAAGCCGGGGCGTTCGGCGTCGTCAACGGTGCGGCGCCGGCCACGCTCAGCGGTGTCAGCCTGTCCCTGGTGCCGCAGCATGCCGCGTTACCATTCGCACCCAGTGGCACAGCTCTGCTCAAAACCGATTCCTCCGGGACCACTTACACGCTGGACACAACGGCGGGGCCGGTGCGCAGCCATCATGCAGGCGCTTACTCTTATGCCGTGCTCAACCATAGCACCGGCGCGCTGCAGATGAGCGATCCGCTCCTGGGCACCAACACTTTATTCCTCTCCTTTGCCGACACCTTGAATGGCACCTATGCCATACGGCAACCGGCCTTCGGCGGATTTCAGGTCGGCACGTTTCATCTTTGGGCGTTGACCCAGCCCTGGACGCTATGGTGCCAGAACACCAACAGCGCCATCGAAGCCTGGGAAATGAATGGAACCAATTCACTCGTGAGGACGCCGCTGACCCCGGCACTGGCAGGGACGGGTTGGCGCATTGCCGCGACCGCCGATTTTAATCATGACGGCCAGGAGGATTTGCTCTTCGAAAGCGCGGGTGGCTCGTTAGCGGTCTGGTTGATGAACGGCTCAAATAAGGTCGCGTCTTCCTACCTGACGCCTAATCGTGTGGACCCCAACTGGCAGATCGCCTGCACGGGAGACATGAACGGCGATGGCCAGAAAGACATCCTCTGGCAACACTCCGACGGTTCGCTCGCCGTCTGGTTGATGGACGGGTTGACCGCCACGCAGTCAGTGCACCTGAACCCGGCGAGCGCCAGTGTCGGCTGGCGCCTAGTGGGGGCGGCGGATTTCAACGGCGATGGGCAGACCGATTTGCTCTGGCAAAATGCCGATGGCCGCCTGTCCGTGTGGTTCATGAACGGGCTCAATCGAATGGCAGCGGCAGCGTTGAACCCGGCGCAAGTCCAGCCCGGCTGGACAGTCGCCGGCACGCAGGATTTCAACGGCGACGGCTACCCGGGCATCCTTTGGTACAACAGCCTCAGTGGCTTGGTTAGTTATTGGCAAATGGACGGCACGAATTGCGTCCATTCCGGCCAGCTCAATCCTGCGTCGCTGACGGCGGGCTGGCGGGTGGCAGGGCCGCGCTAATTTGGGTGTAACTTTTTCCTTCCACCCGGCTCTATGCTAATAACGCAATGAGGCGATGAAATGCGAAGAGTTACTGAAGATGCTGAATGAATACGTGGATGGCACGGTGGATCAGGCCGTCTGCGAACAATTCGAAAGGCACATGGCCGGGTGCAACCCCTGCCAGGTGGTGGTGGACAATATCCGCAAAACCATCACGCTTTACAAAGCCGGCCAACCGTATGATTTGCCCGTCGAGTTCCGCACCCGCCTCCATGAGGCGCTGCGTCGAAAGTGGAACGACGCGCGGTGATCACTTTCCTGCTGCTGCCGAAAACTCGCTAAGGGTCTCCAAATCCGCCTCTCTGACCGCGGATTCAAACGGGCCGCTCGATGGGCGCATGCTTGCCTCGAGCCAACGGCGGAGCGCTTCGGCCTCGCCGGTGCAAAATCGGCGCAAGTGTTGGTTGGCAGACTCGAACTCGGCATCAGCCACCGCGCCTCGTGCTATCCTGGCGACCGCCGGCAGGCGCCCGCCGAACCAGCCCTGGGGCAGCCCAGCAAGGCCGCGGACCGGCTGGAAAACACACCACAGAAGCCGCAGCAGCGCAGCACGCAAATGCTCCGCCCCGGCGCCCAGTGGCCCATGCACCTGCCAGTCGGGATGGCTACCCTCCCCTGCCCCAGGCCGGGCTATACCCAGTTCAAGGCCATCCTCGCTCACCCGCCACATGAGCAAACGCGGTGTGCCCGGCCACGTGCCGGCCCGGTTGAACCGGGGTCGCAAAGCCCGGAGCAATTCCGCTTCTCGAGCCAGTGCTCCAGCCTCGTCAGCACACTGCTCCAACTCGATTCGCCTTACTACGCGCAGCAACCGCAAGTGCCGGCGCGCCATCCGCTCAGGGTTGGCGACCCGATAACTGCCAAGCCGCCGGCGCAGGTTCTTTGCCTTGCCGACATATACGACAGCATCCGCCGAGTCGCGCATCATGTATACGCCGGGCCCTGTGGGCGCCTCGCGGAAAAAGTCGGCGCCGAGTCGTTCGACCAGCGGGCGCGGGTCGGCAAACATCAGCAGTTGTGGCATCGGATTTGTGATAGGCGATCACCCGAAGTCGGTAAAGGCCAAATCGCTCGGACTGGAAACTACGGGCATAATTATACTGGCCCATTTCCGCCGGGAGCAGTTAACTCTGGTGTAGCCGTGGCCACCGCGCCGTCAACGCCCGTCCTCCCCCCGCCGGCCCAACCGGCACCGGCAACACCTGTTGTTATTCTCGGTGCGCTTGGGGCCGCGGCCAGGCAGGCGTTGCTGCTCGCGTTCTTTGCCCAAATCTTTGGCAGCGTCGCCCTGGGTATCGTCAGCGGTATTTGGAGTCAGATGGCCCCCTCGCTGCCGCCCGGCCTGGGGTTTCCTCTTCAACTCGAGGCTCAGCCGGGTTCTGGCTGGCACTTCCATTGGTTTCAACAACATCGCTTTGTCTTACTGTTCCTGCTGTTTTTCGCCGTCGAGGTCGTGCAACGCTTGCTCGCGCAAGTTGCCGACCCACGCCATCAATGGGCCGCCGCGCGCCTGGACCGGCTTAAACGCCGCCTCTCCGAGAATTGGTTCCAATTGATAGTTGGGAATGCGTTCGGCGCGTTCGTGCCGGCGCTAGTGATGCAAGTCGTGGGTCAATACACTCTCGGCAATATGATTCTGCCGATCCTGGGGAACACATTCGGACCAGTCATCCACACCGTTGCGGGGGCTTTCCACGCCACCGGCCTGGTCCAATGGGTCGCAAACCTGGTGCACTGGGAGAGCAGTAACAACTTCAAGTTCCTGTTTTGGTCTTTATATGCCGCCTCGATCTGCGACGACCTCGGCCTGCCTAATCTCAAGACCATGGTGAAATGGCTTTGGCGCAGGTTCACAGGACACGCGGTTAGCGATGCCGCTATCCAGCGGCCACCCGCTCCACATCCCGAAACACGCGTAGAAAGTTCAAACCGGCGATCTTCTTGATGTCCTCGCCGCTATAGCCGCGCCGGAGCAGTTCCTCCAGCAACGCCGGGTAACAGGATACGTCCTCCAACCCACGCACCTCGCCGATGAACCCTTCGAAATCCGAGCCGATACCGACATGGTCAATCCCGGCGGCTTCTCGAAGGTGATCGATATGGTTTGCGACGTCGTTTAGAGTTGCGGGCGGCGCCGGGTGCGCGCGACGCCACGCCTGTAACTGAGCATCAACTTGGTCCGGCTTATCCGGGAAAGCTTTGGCCAGCCGCTCTTTTTCGGCGAGCGCTGCCGACCAGTGCGCGCTGTTGGCTTCGTTCAAATAGCCCGGCAGGAAGCAGGCCATCACGATGCCGCCGTTATTGCGCAGCGCGCGCAGCAGGTCATCAGGCACGTTGCGCGGATGATTGCATACCGCCCGAGCGGACGAATGTGAAAAGATCACCGGCGCGCTGGAAACGCGCAGCGCGGCGCGCATGGTTTCATCGGTCACATGCGACAGGTCCACGAGCATGCCCAGGCGGTTCATTTCGCGCACAACGTCCTGCCCGAAGGGCGTCAGCCCGTGATGCGCGGGTGAGTCGCCGGCGGCATCGGCCCAATCGTTGTTCTTCACATGCGTGAGCGTCAGGTAGCGCGAGCCGAGCGCATGGAACATCCGCAGCACCGCCAGCGAGTTGTCGATGAGATGGCCTCCTTCCAAGCCGACCAGGCACGCGATTCGGCCGGCTCGATGGATGCCGTCGATATCCTCGGCTCGCAGCGCCAGCGCGAAATCCTTGGGGTATCTGTGAACCATGCGATACACCAGATCGATTTGCTCGAGGGCAGCACGCACCAACGCCGCCCCGGCGGGTTTGGGGGGGAGATAAATGGCCCAGAACTGCGCGCCGACGCCACCGCGGCGCAGGCGCGGAATATCGGTCAGCAACGGCGGCTCGAGCGTGCTGGTATCCCGCGACAGGTCGATGCCTTCGAGCGGCAGTTTGCGGTGCAGGAATTGCCAGGGCAAATCGTTGTGACCATCCACCAGCGGCACTTGGCGCAACAACTCCTGCACGGTGGAGGATGGGTCCAAGGGCAATGACTGGTTGGGGCTCACTCCTCGGCTGTGGCGAGCCTGGCAAGCACATTCAAATCTTCGAGGGTGGTCGTATCGCCTTTGATTTCGACGCCGGCGGCGATTTGTTTGAGCAAGCGGCGCATGATTTTGCCCGAGCGGGTTTTAGGCAACGCCTCGGCAAAACGGATGTCGTCGGGTTTGGCCACCGGCCCGATTTCCTTCGCGACGTGCTGCCGTAATTCCTCCCGCAGGCCGGGGTCGGCCTGCACGTCGCCTTTGAGTGTGACGAAAGCGACGAGCGCCTGGCCCTTGAGGTCGTCCGGGCGGCCCACTACCGCCGCCTCAGCAACCTTCGGGTGGCTGACGAGCGCGCTTTCCACTTCCGCGGTGCCGATGCGATGACCGGCGACATTGAGGACATCATCGATCCGGCCGACGATCCAGAAATAACCGTCCTTGTCTTGCCGGCTGCCGTCGCCAGTGAAATAGCAGTTCTTCACCTCGCTCCAGTAAACGGACTTATAGCGCTCGGGATCGCCCCACAAGCCGCGGAGCATGCCGGGCCAGGGCTTGCGGATTACGAGTTTGCCGCCGCTGTTGCGCGGCACGCCCTGGCCCTGGTCGTCCACCACTTCAGGCACGATGCCGAAGAAGGGCAGCGTGGCCGAGCCGGGCTTGGTGGGTGTCGCCCCAGGCAAGGGCGTGATCATGATTCCGCCGGTCTCGGTTTGCCACCAGGTATCGACAATCGGACAGCGCTTGCGGCCGATGTGCTCGTGATACCACATCCACGCCTCCGGGTTGATCGGTTCTCCCACCGACCCCAACAGCCGCAGTGAACTCAAGTCATGTTTCCGCGGCCAGTCCACGCCCCATTTCATGAACGCCCGGATGGCGGTTGGCGCCGTGTAGAGCACCGTCACACCGTACTTCGCGATAATGCGCCAGAAGCGGTCGGGCTCGGGGAAATTGGGCGCGCCTTCGTACATGAGGCTGGTGGCGCCGTTGGCCAGCGGCCCATAAACAACGTAACTGTGCCCGGTGACCCAGCCGACATCGGCGGTGCACCAATAGACGTCCTCGGGACGCAGATCAAAGACCAGGCGTGTTGTCAGCTTGGCATACAATAGGTACCCGGCGGTGGTGTGCAGGATGCCCTTGGGTTTGCCGGTGGAACCGCTGGTATAAAGAATGAACAGCGGCGCTTCGCTGTCGAGTTTGGCGGCGGGGCAATCGGCTTTCGCCTGGGCCATTTCTTCGTGCCACCAGCGGTCGCGGCTGGGGTCGAAGTGCACCGGGTTGCCGGCGCGTTTGAGCACAATCACCTTCTCGATGGACCTGGCCAGCAACTCGCCGGCGCTGTTCTTCAACGTCAGCGCTTCATCGACGTTTTGCTTAAGCGGCACAACAGTGCCGCGGCGGAACCCGCCATCGGCGGTGACCACCAGCCGCGCTTGCGAATCCTGGATGCGGTCGGCAACCGATTGCGCGCTGAACCCGCCGAAGACAACCGAGTGCACGGCGCCGATGCGCGCGCAGGCCAGCATCGCGATTGCCGCCTCGGGCACCATAGGCATGTAGAGCAGCACGCGATCGCCGCGGCCAATACCCTGCGCCTTCAAGACGTTTGCGAACCGGCAGACCTCATGGTGCAATTGCCGGTAAGTCAGGGTCCGCTCCTCGCCCGCTTTGCCCGGCCCGGCCGGTTCGCCTTCCCAGATCAGCGCTGCCTGGTTGGCCGTCGGCGTGCCCAGATGCCGGTCCAGGCAGTTGTAACTCACGTTGATCTGGCCCCCGGCAAACCAGCGAGCGAAGGGTTCCTTCCATTCGAGAGTTTTTTTCCACGGTTTGAACCACACCAACTCGGCCCTGGCTTGCCGCGACCAGAATTGCTCGGGCTTCCGAACCGACTCGTCATAAAGTTTGCGATACTGGGCGAGGGACTTGATATGGGCGCGACGCGCAAACTCGGCAGCAGGGCGAAAGACGCGTCGTTCCTGCAGGACCGACTCAATACGCGCGGGGCTTGGGATTTCAGCCATAAGGATCAGAGGTTTCAGCAGTGATTAAAAGGGAGATTGCCCAGGAGCGTCAACGCCGGAAATGGTTCAATGGAATGATAGCACGATGGAATCAGGACGCGTAGGGGCGCTCAGGACTTATTCCGCAAACATCTCCCGCAACTGAGTGAGGATCGCCTCGCAGACCGTCGGGTGCAGACTGCCCAGGCAGCGGAGACAACGTGGCTTCGACAGACTTCGGAGATGGTCAAGGGCGATCTGTCCGTTAACGCCGGCAAACCGACAAGGCGGACGAAACGGCGCGCTAAAACCGCCACTCGTTAGGGGTGCCACCAGGACCGTAAGCAAGCGCGCATTCATCTCGTCGGGTGAGACAATCACCACCGGCCGCGTTTTTTGCATCTCCGAACGGCGGCATCCCATTTGTGGGGTGCCTCGCGGAAGGCTTGCAACTCCTCGAAATCGCGCTCCAACTCTTGTTCGGGAATCGCGCGTAACGCCTCAGCCCAACCTTCACGCGCACGATGCGGGCTGGGGCTTATCACGAGGGTCTTGTCCTGAACCTTGACCGTGGCCTCGGTACCAAAACCGCAGGCGTCCAGAAGTTCCTTGGGCAAGAGCAAACCGAATCCGTCGCCCATCTTTTCAATTTTCGCTTGCACGGTGAGAAGGTACGCCCTTCAGGAAACCGCGACAACTCCCGTTTGTAAGGTTGTACGCCGCCTGCTCAACAACTCGCAGCGGGAAACGTAAATAGCTATTTGCGAGGCTTATCGACGCTTGTGGCGGTTTCTCCCACCAATTCGGCATTGAGGCGCAGCGGCCGGCCGCGTTTCAGCTCGACCTCCAACACGCGGTTTCCATAACGAACGGTGGCCGTTTGGTTCGACGACGAACGCAGCGTCGCCTCGAGCAGTTTGCCTCCGCGCCAGTTGATATCCACCTCGATTCCTCCCCGGGCCCGCAATCCGGTTACGCTCCCCTCAGGCCACGCTTGCGAGAGTGCCGGCAATAACTCGATTTCACCCGCTTGACTCTGAAGCAGCATCTCGGCGATGGCCGATGTGCCGCCGAAATTTCCGTCGATCTGAAACGGCGGATGCGCGTCGAACATATTGGGGTAGGTGCGGGAAGGATCGAACAGGTGAGTGATAATGCTCATCGCGCGGTCCCCGTCATGAAGACGCGCCCAACAATTAATGCGCCAGGCAATGGCCCAGCCGGTCGTGATATCTCCCCGGGTGTTGAGGCTGACTTTGGCCGCCGCAGCCAGCGCGGGGGTCCCACGCGGCGTGATCTGTGCGCTGGGATAAAGGGCATAAAGATGCGAAATGTGGCGATGCTTCTGGTCCGGCGCCTGCGCGTCCCAGTCCTCAAGCCACTCCTGCAATTGTCCGTTCTTGCCGATTTGCAGCGGGGCGAGGCGCGACCGGGTCTGCTCCAGTTTCCTGCTGAATTCGGCATCGGTTTTGAGAATCCGCGCGGCGTCGATACAATGTGAGAACAAATCCTGGAGGATTTCCGAGTCCATGCTCGGTCCCGCGCAAATTCCGGACCCGAACGGATGCTGATTTTCCGGGGAGATGGAAGGGTTGGTCACCAGCCATTTGTGTTGGGGTTCCTCCACCAGCGTGTCGAGAAAGAATTGAGCCGCGCCGCGCATAATCGGATACACCTCCTTCAGGTATCGCCGGTCGCCGCTGAAGGCGTAATGCTCCCAAAGCTGCTGGCAGAGCCAGGCGCCGCCCATGGGCCACATCCCGGAGCCCGGGCCGTCGATGGGTCCGGTGGCACGCCACAAGTCGGTGTTGTGATGGGCGACCCAGCCGCTGGCGCCGTACATTTCACGGGCGGTTCGCGCGCCTGTTTGGGACAGGTCTTTCACCATGGAAATGAGCGGCTCGACGCATTCGGCGAGGTTGCACGGCTCGGCCGGCCAGTAATTCATCTCGGTATTGATGTTGATGGTGTATTTGCCGCCCCAGGGCGGGGTCATGCTGCGATTCCACAGCCCCTGAAGGTTTGCGGGCTGCCCGCCGGGCCGCGAACAGCTTATCAGCAGATACCGGCCGAATTGGAAGTAGAGCGCGGCAAACTGGGGGTCGTCGCCGTTATGAAAATTCCGGATACGTTCGTCGGTGGGCAATTTCATCGCGTCGCTGGCGCCCAGGTCGAGGGAGACGCGGTGGAACAGGCGCTGGTAATCGCGCACATGACGTTCGAGCAAGGCATCGTAGCGCTTGGATTCGGCAGCCGCGATTTGAGCTTTCACCTGTGCTTCGGGGTCACCGCTGACGTCCTGGAAATTTCGATAGCTCGTTGCCGCGGCAATCAGGAGCGTGGCCGAATCGGCATCGGCGACCATGACAGTATTGGATGTTGAGGTGATAGTTCCCCCGTCGG
The DNA here is from genome assembly GCA_035934555.1 of Verrucomicrobiia bacterium. Taxonomy (GTDB): domain Bacteria; phylum Verrucomicrobiota; class Verrucomicrobiia; order Limisphaerales; family UBA8199; genus DASYXT01. Next base: position 33,185 of record DASYXT010000141.1, read on the forward strand.
CGAGGACCCGGACCCGCACCTCAAATTTAAGCGCGCCATGGATTCCTTCCGAGCTCCCATTGACGCCGCGCATGACCAGAGTGTTTCCGGATTCCGTTTCGATGCTCGCCTTCTGCGGTGTGTCCAAGGAAGCTGTGAAGGAGAGCGCGCGCTGCTTGTTCGCGGTGAGGTGGACCACAATGACATGGTCGGCGGCGCTGGCGAAGGCCTCGCGCAAAAACCGGGTGCCTTTGGCGGTGTACGCGACGCTCGCCACCGCGGTGTCCAGGTTGAGCTGACGCCGGTAATCCTCGACCGAGTCAACCTCAGGGGTCGTGAGGAGCAAGTCGCCGGCGGTTTCGTAGGGCATCTGTCCCAGAGGTTTGGACATCACTTTCGCGCTGATGAGCCTGGCCGCCTCGGCATACTTGCCTTCGAACACCAGTCGCCGCACTTCCGGCAGGGCCGCTTTGGCCTGAGGATTGACCTGGTCGTACGGGCCTCCGGCCCAGAGCGTGTCCTCATTCAACTGCAGTTGCTCGCGGTTTATCCTGCCAAAGATCATCGCGCCGATTCGCCCGTTGCCAATCGCAATGGCTTCCTCCCACTTACTGGCGGGCTGGCGATACCACAGGCTCAGTGGCTGGTCGGGGGGCGATGCGGTTCCGCTTAACTGGGGATTGGCGGCGAGCAGCGGCGACGAGCAACCGGCGAGAATCGCGCAACAAACCAGGCGATAGAGGGAGACGTTCATATTACAGGTCAACGCGGGTAGGAGTCATATATCAATCGGGAATCAGAAAACTATGGGCTGGTGCGGACGTTTACCTGGAAGCTTCCCGGCACGCATTTTTCGGAAACGACGATGAGATACCCGCCACCGCAGCCGGAATACATCGCGCCGCGGTATTCGGCCTGATACGCACTTAGCAACGGGATGAGGTCCTTGCGGAGCAGCGGATGACGCAGGACGTGCGGCAGAAGCGCGCCCCAGCATTTCATCGTCAGGTTCAGCGACTCGCCCAGGGCTTTGGCATCCATGCGGGTAATGGCGTCATAACAATCCTTGCCTGAGCGCCCGAGCCGGGCAACCCATGCCGGGGCGAGATGTTTCACACCCAACGGATTGTAACCTTGCGGTCGCGGTTCGACGGCGATCAGGTGCAAGACCGCGCTCAACCACCGGGCAACTTTTTTGGAAGTACAGGTTTCGATGTGTGATGGAAACACGCCGCCATCAAAGTTGAAATCATAATCGAGGCGGTTCACACCGGGATAAATGAGGCCGATCATATCCTGCGAACCGCTCGGCTGGGTCTTGCCTCTATTTTCGGCGTCATACAACTCGCGGACGAGTTCCTGGCGGGGGCGCCTGGGCAACTGTCCGTTCCACAATTTCATGGCGACAGCGCGCGTGCCGCTGGCGATACCCGAGCGGTCCATGGGCGGGAAGTCCGGCTCGATTTGCACCACCACCATGGAACCTGGCGGCTGGGGATTGCGCCGGGAAACAAACGGCTGGTCAATCCAGCCGCCCGCAAGCTGAAGCCGGTTGGGAATCGAACCCAGCAGCGTTCCGACCGGGGATGCGCTCATATTCGTTCATCCGATACCCACGCGCTGGCCGGCTTTGCGAGCGTCATACTGCGTTTTAATCCACGCAAAGGTTTCAGCCAGGCCGCTGTCCAAGGTCGTACTGGGCTCCCAGTTTAGAACTTTCTTGATAAAGGTATTATCGGAGTTGCGGCCGGCGACACCCTGGGGCGCCGTCGGGTCGTACTTCCGTTTCAATGTGACGCCGGCAATTTTTTCGATCTTGGTCAACAGCGTATTGATGGAAACCATTTCGCTCGAACCGAGATTGATGGGCGTGGCGATCAGCTCGTCGGTATGCATGATCTTATCAATTCCCTGCACGCAATCGGCAATATACATAAAGCTGCGGGTTTGTTCGCCGTTGCCCCAGATCGTGATTTCCTTTTTGCCGCCTGCGGTGGCCTCGATCACCTTGCGGCAAAGCGCCGCGGGCGCCTTTTCCCGCCCGCCGTCCCAGGTGCCGTGCGGGCCGTACACGTTGTGGAAGCGGGCGATGGCCGTTTTGAGGCCGCGTTCGTGCCAGTACTCTTCGCAGAACTGCTCGGAAATCAGTTTTTCCCAGCCATAACCGCGCTCGGCCATTGCCGGGTACGCGTCGGACTCCTTTAGCGCTCGGACCTTAGGGTCCTTTTGCAGCAAGGTGTTGTAAGCGCACGCTGAACTGGAGAAAAAGTATCGGCGCGCGCCGGCGCGATAAGCAGCCTCGATCATGTGCGTGTTGATGAGAATCGAGCGGAGGCACTCGACCCGAAAGCGCTCGATGAAACCCATGCCGCCCATATCCGCGGCCAGATTATAGACCTCGACGGCGCCTTCGCAGACGCGGCGGGAGTTGTCCTCTCTGCTGACGTCGAGGCAAAGGTTCTGCACACCCGGGACATGCAGGTACCATTCGTAAAGGGGTTTTTTGTCCACCGCGCGAATGTTGGTGAAACCGCGGTTGGCGAAGTACAGGGCGAGATTGCCGGCGATGAAACCGCCCGCGCCGGTGATGACGAGTAAGTCATCTTTCTTCAGCGGCTGCTCCGCTTCCACCAAACGTTTAGTCTCTTTCATCAATTCATCTTCTCTCTTTCTTTCATGGTTGAGAACAATTCGGCCACGCTGGCGGTGCCGGTGGTGCCGAGCTTGTGAATGACCACCGACGCGGCGGCGTTAGCCACTTCAAGGGCTTCGCGCAAGCCGGCGCCGCAGGCCAAAGCCACCGCTAGATTGGCCGAGACGGCATCGCCCGCGCCCACGACGTCGATGGGGCCGCGCACCGGCAGCGCCGGCACGTGCTCGATTTCGCCGGCTGGATTCGCGCCGAGCAACCCGCGTTCGGCCATCGTGATGAACACGCTCCGGCCATTGTGCCGCGCCAACTCCACAGCCGCTCTGCCAATCTCGGGCAACTCCAACGGCTTTTGCGCGCCGGTCAACGCCGCTAACTCCGCAGTGTTCATCTTAAAGAGCACCGGCGGAAAGCCGCGCAACGTGCGCCGGCTGTCAGCCAGCATCACGCAATTCGTATCGGCTTTGGCCAATTGGCTCAACGTTTTTAGCACCTGCCCCCCGACAACACCGGTTTCGGGAATGTCCACCTGGTCCAACACGATCAAGGCATCGACGGCGGCGCCCACCGCGGCAAGGCTTTGGCTGAGCTGCGCTTGAACCGCGGCGGGGGTCGGAGTCCAATTCTTGAAATCCAGGCGGTTGAGTTCGCGCGGCGGGGCGTCAGCCTCGAGGACCAGCGGCTTGCAGTAGGTGAACGTGCGCCGCTGCGGTGTGCGCAGGAAGTGCTCGAGTCGAACGCCGGGCAATTGTTCCAGCGCCTGGCATAATTCGAAGCCTTCGCCGTCGCAACCGGCGTAACCGACCGGGAAGAGCGAACCGACGCCCAACGCGGCCAGGTTATTGAGGATGGTGCCGGCCCCCCCGGGTTGGGCGCGCACCCTGGCGACGTTGTGGACCGGGAGGCCGGTTTCGAGCGAAAGCTCCGCGCGCGCAGGCTCAATTTCCAAATAGCGATCGAGGCAGAAATCTCCGAGCACGGCGACGCGCAGCGCGGGGTAGCGCGAAGTGAGCGCCTGGAAGCGCTCGGGCGACATTGCCTTGGGGAGCGAGCGCGGAGAGCCGGGGTTCATTGCGGCTCCAGTTGGCGAAGCAGGTTATGCAGGAACGCGACGTTATCACACTGGAGGTACTGCATCGCGCCGCCCATGCGAGCGAAGCTCTTGCAAAAACGCAGGTAATAAGCGGGGTTGTCTTTGGGCGGCTCGCCTTTAGACCAATCCCAATGGCCGCCATCCTGGATATCGACGACGTAAATCGTGTGGTCGCGAACGATTGCCCGCCCTGATTGCAGACGCAGGTTATTGACGGCGCTCAAGCTCTTCTCGAAGACTTGCGGGCCCATAATGGCTGAGCCGACCGACAGCACGACGCCGGCGTCGAGCCCCTCGACCGCGCGGCTGAACAGGCGAAAATCAACCGCGGCGGCGCGGCCAATGGCAGCCCCGTTGAACATCGGATGAGTGGAGAAAATGTCGTAGCCGATCCCGGGATGGACCGTGAGCGGGATGTTGTGCAGGAAGGCTTGAGCCAGAACGGAGGTTTCCTTTGAGGGATGTTTGACCTCGAGGCGGCCCGCCGGGAGCTGGTGCGCTTTCATGGCTTGCAGCAACTCGGCACGGGCGGGGCTCAGCGGATGCGCGGGCTCGCGGGCCAGCACCTGGGCCAGCTCAGCAGGCTCGGGTAAGGTCACACCATCTTCAACAATGAACCGGCCCAGGCTGCGGCCATAGCCTTCGCCGCGCACACCGCCCGCCAACAAGGCCAGGTGAATGCACCGGCCGGTTTCGTCCCAGGTGCCAAAGGTCCCGGTGGCAACGTTGTCGCGAACGCTTTCCTCGGTGCGTCCCAGGAACGCGAGTTCCCAATCGTGAATGGTGCCGGCGCCGTTGGTGGCCAGGTGGGTGACCCAGCCGTTGCCGAGCAGCCGGTTCACGATGGCCATCGCGCCGTTCTTGATCAGGTGCGCGCCGTAAATGAGCAGGACCGTCGCGCCGCGCGCGCGCGCCGAGCGGATGCGCTCAGCGCATTGACGGAGGGGGTCGAGATTCGGCACCGGGCCAGGGGTTTGTTCCGGTGGCACCAGCATTTTCGCCAGGGAACTCAGACTGCGGCGGGTGCGCAGTGGATAGACGTGGACCTTGGTCAGGTCCAGTGGCTCCGGGTACGCATTGTTCACAGCGGCGAATGGGGTAACCTGTGGCAGGGGCGGAGTCAACTACGACCCCGCAGGGGTGACCTGTAGAGGGATTGGCGCGACCGTGCCAAGCTGGTTGAAAGGTCCGCTCAACTCACGGTGGATCAGGTCACCCCTACGGGGTTTGGAGGCCATTGTTAAAGACCTTGGTACTACAAACGGGTTACCCCTACGGGTTCAAGCCTTGCGCCGCGCCTGGCTCCAGCCCCACCCAACCAACGCTGTGACGATTACGAATCCTCGGTCCAGCACCCGGGCCAGTCCGGTGGAAGAGGAGATGTCCCGCCTGATCCAGTCGCAATACGTTCGTTCCGTGCGGATGGAGTAATGCTTCAGACGCATGACTTCCCGGACCTGGTCGAGCAACTTGAGCTTGGGGTTGGGCGTGACAAGGGCTGACCGTTGTGCACCATCACGCTTCATGAAAAACGCAATTATGGTAGCAGTCATCTCAGCTACCGTTTTAATGGTCGGCTGCAGCAAGGAGCCGTCGAGCGGTTCCACGACGCCAGCGCCTGGCAGCAACGCGGTAGCGGTTTCCGATGGCAGTAATACATGGTTTTTGGGAGCCACCACCATCAACGGCACCAATGTTTCGGACACAAACGTTACAATTCGCGTCAGGACACGGGAGGCGTCGAAATGATGCGGCGCAACTTTTCGCTGCACTGGACCGGGAGCAGCCGGTTCAGTTTGTTTCAACGGGAACGTCACTGGCGGCTGCTCCCGGCCAGTGAGCTGGGCCTTTGGGCAAAACGCAGGTTATGAAATACCTGTATCCTTCCATCGTCCTGGCGGTGGTGGTCAGCGGATGCGCCACGTCTCCGAGCCTGTCGTCAGCGCAGCATCGGTTTCGCAAAGAACATCCCCGTGCCGAGATTCTGGCGCAGACAGCGAATGACGCCACCGAACACACGGGGTATTGGCCGCAAAGCACGATCCGCCGGTATGCGGATTATACGTTTCGCTATCGGACAGCCGATGGTGTGGAGCACGAGGAAAGGTGGCACTACGAAAACCACGCCTGGTCGGTCGAGCAAGTCCAACCGAGATGATTTTGCCCAACGAGTCGTGGCAGCCGACGCCGGATGGCCGTCTCGTCCGTTTTCGGGCGCATTTAACCCGGCGCCGCTAACTCCTAACGCTGGTGCCCCGAGACACGCTATGGCATCTGATGAACGAGAAATCCGCACGGCGCATTCAATTTGGGTTGATGCCGTCAATGCCGGTGACCTGCCTCGTTTGCTCACCTTAGCCGCGGAGGATGTCGTTTTTCTCACCCCGGGCCAAGCGCCGTTCGACCGGGAGGCATTTTCGTCCAACTTCATGGCCGCCCACCAACAGATGCGGATCTGTTGCACCAGCGAGTTGGAAGAGGTCGTTGTTGTCGGCGAGGTCGCCTACACGCGGAGCCGAGACGCATTGTCAGTCACCCCGCGCGCAGGCGGCAAAGCGGCACAGCTCGCCGGGTATCGCATGACGGTATATCGCAAACAGCGCGACGGTCGCTGGCTTCTGTCCCGCGATGTCCACACTTTGTCCACCGTGGCCTAACCAGCTCCCTTCAGCCGCCATCCCCTGGTCGGGTCGGGGGATTCGTTGCTTCTTGGCAGGATATTTGCCTCAACGACTTGGACCGGCACGACTTCATCAAAACCCCTGGCCGAGACCTGTCCGAACCCTTCTGCGCCAATTTGGCACAATGCCCGCCTCGCTCTTCCCTTCACTCGCCTCCAGCACAGCCGCCGCAATAAGCCTGCGCCACGCCACCGCCCCGCTACCGCCCCGCTACCGCCCCGCTTGGAAAGGGTCATGGAAAGGGTCAGTCCCTGGGTCAGTCCCCGAACCAAACCGGGAGGGTTCTAGGGGTATATTTGCTGGCTCCGCGCGCCGACCACCTTTATTTGCCACCTGGATGCCCTCTTCCCGACGCGCTACGCAGCAATACACCCTTCAGGGTTAGCCAGTAAGAGCGACGCTATGAGCCGGCAGCGCGTTGGCCGAGCAGGCGCGGCAGCCAAACCTCCGGCTGCCGGTAATCCGGCAGCAAGATGTCGGCTCCGGCCTGGAGCAGTTGGAGCCGCTTCGGTTCATTGAGTTTGCCGGAGCCGTTATGGTGTTCGTCGCTGGCGACGCCGATGGCGATGCCGCCGAGTTCTTTGGTGATACGCAACTCGACGGGGCCATCGCCAAAAGCAAGCAATCGGCTGCCGGGGATGCCTTCCTGCCGCAGCAATCGCTCGAGGACGGCCCGTTTATCGGATTGCGCAACGTCAGCGGTGCCGCCGTAAATGTGCGGGCCGAAGTAACGGGCCAGGTCCAAAAGGCGCGCCTCTGCCTGCACGCGGTCCTGGCGGGTGCCGCTCAAAATAAAGAGCCGCAGTCCCAGCGCATCGAGCCGCTCCAGCACTGGTCGCGCGCCATAAACCACAAATTCCTCGCGGCCGGCTTTGCCGGTCAAAATGGCGTGTGTTCGCTTGGCGATGGCCGCATCGAGCCGCCGCTGATATTCGCCCAGGAGAGCCTCAGGGTCGGGCGCGTGGCCGCCGCGCTCGAGGGCCAGCTCGGCACCGCGGCGCATTTGATGAATGGAGGACTTTCCGTTCAGCGCGAGAATCTCGCGAAGCAGCAGGTCATGAAGCCCTCGTTCGGATTCTCCCGGGAACAAGGAGAATTGCTCACGCAAGACCCCCACCATCATCTCGGGCCAGCCGTGGCGCAACCAGGACAAGGTGCCGTCGAAATCGAACACGGCGTGGCTGAGCTGCGGATGGGCAGTCAGCGCGGGAGCGAACCAGGGCTCAGCGGCGGAAGCGTCCGGAACAGGCGCGGGGGATGAACCAGGAAACATTTGCTGGCCGGTAAAGGAGTTGGATTTTGAAGCGGATCAGACGAGCTTCTTCAGCTTGGGGTCTTCGGCCAGCTTCTTGACCAACTCTTTTACTTTTTGGGCCTGGCTTTTGTGGGCCAGGAGGGTCGCGTCATCGGTTTGCACCAGGATGGCATCTCGCAACCCGACGACCGCGATGGGTGTGCGCCGCTCTTTGCTGCGCGCGTCGTAAATGATATTGCGCGCGCCGTCCACGTGCACGAACTCGGCCTGGGCGCAGTTGCCCTCGGCATCGGCTTTGATATGCCTGCCCAGCGCGGTCCAGGAACCCAGGTCGTCCCACTCGAACCCGCCATCGGCCACGATTACGTTCTGGGCGTGCTCCATCAGCGCATAATCAATCGAGATCTTTTTGATCTCGGGATACTCCCTGGCCAGGACTTTGTTGAGCCTGGCGGGTGAGTTGGCGACGGCAAACCAACGTTGGCAGGCGGCATAGAGCTCCGGCTGATGCTTTTGCAAACCCTCGGTAATGGTGACGAAGGACCAGATGAACATGCCGGCATTCCAGCGGTACTGACCGCTGTTGAGGTACTCGAGGGCTTGATCGAAATGCGGTTTCTCGACGAATTGTTCGGCCCGGTGGAACGCTGTCTTATAGGGCTTAACGCCCTGCGGCGCCGGCAAGGACTCGCCCACCCGAATGTAGCCATAGCCGGTCGCCGGTTCGGTGGGTTTAATGCCGATGGTGATGATGGCCTGGCCGCGGCCGGCCAGGTCAAATGCATCCGCCAGCACCTGCTGGAATTTCTTTTCCTCGGGGATGATGTGGTCAGCGGGCAACACCGCCATGACGGCGGTGGTGGAGCGCGCGCCGACCAACGCCGCCCCCAGAGTGACGGCGGCGGTGGTATCGCGGCCAACGGGTTCGGCGATCAGATTTTCTTTGGGCAGCCTGGGCAATTGGCGCCGCACTTCCGGGGCCTGGACGTCGTTGGTAATGATCAGGATGTTTTTGACAGGAACCAGCGGCAGGACCCGCTCGACGGCTTGCTGGAGGAACGTTTTGTCGCCCAGCAAGCGGAGCAATTGTTTGGGCGTTTTCTCGCGGCTCACCGGCCAAAAACGCTCGCCTTTGCCGCCCGCCATGATGATGACATAGCGGTCGGCATTCACTTTGCCCTTTTGTTTCATAATTGCTTCACCGCGTTTACGAGTGTTTGGGTAAAACCAGTCACCTTATCGACGAGGTCGGCGGATTGGGCGGCGCCGGCGATGCGGTCCACGACCGCGCTGCCTACCACGACGGCGTCGGCATTCTGCGCGACGGCCCGGGCCTGTTCCGGGTTCGAGATGCCGAACCCGACAGCAATTGGCAGATCGGTATGGGCCCGGATTTTGGCGGTCATCTGAGAAAGGGTATCGGCGACGCGGGTCTGCATGCCGGTGACGCCCTCGCGCGAGACGTAATAGACAAAGCCGCGGCAGCGTTTGACGATAAACTCGATGCGGTCCTCAGGCGTGGTCGGAGCCACCAGGTAAATGTTGCATAGACCGGAGTGGGCCATCAGCAATTCGTAGGCCTCCGCTTCCTCGGGTGGCAAATCCAGCACCAGCAGCCCATCGACGCCGGCGCGCGCCGCGGCCACGATGAACTTCTCCAGCCCGAAACGATGGATGAGGTTGAAATAGATGTAGAGAACGATGGGGATTGGCGAGTCGCGCCGGATGGCGGCAACCGTCTCGAGAACTTTCGGTGGCGTAGCGCCGGAGGCAAGGCCGCGTTGGGCGGCGAGTTGGTTGACCAGGCCGTCGGCGAGCGGATCGCTGAACGGCACCCCCAGTTCAAGTATGTCCACGCCCGCTCGAGCAAAGCCCAGGGCCAGGCGGCGTGTCGCCTCCAGGTCGGGATCGCCCGCACCGATGTACACAACGAAGCCTTTTTGTCCCTGGCGCTTGAGCCGCGCGAATTGTTCCACAATCCGGTTCATCCCGCCCGAGCATGCCGAAAGCAGTTGGCGGTTTCAACGGTATTAGACGGCGCGCGGACTTTTAGTCTGACTTTTAGTCCGCAGCAGCATTCGAACAGAAGATGGCTTGGAGAATGGAGTAGCGCGGTTGAAAGTTTGGACATTGCTGCGGACTAAAGCCTGACTAAAGTCGGCGCTCCGATCTGGAGCACGTTGCTGCGGACTAAAGTCCGCGCGCCGGGATTGAAGTGCGTTGCTGCGGACTAAAAGTCCGCGCGCCGCCGCGGGTGTCAAACAGGCTTGAATCGTTGGCGGTGGCAGGCAAACTCATTGGCATGAGCCTAAGGACGCAAGTTCGCACGGGATGGACGACAGTAGTGGTAGTGGCGGGAGTATTTGTCGCAGGGCAAGCGCCGAGTGCGCAGGCCGGCGAAGCGGTGCCATTACAGTATCCGCAGGCGCCGCGGGACGGTACGGTTGATACTTACTTCGGCGTGAAGGTGCCGGCGCCGTATCAGTGGATGGAGAACCTGGAGAACCCGCAACTGGCCCCCTGGATAGAAGCGGAGAATAGGCTCACGGAGGCGTATATGGAAAAAATCCCCGTGCGCAAGCGGATAAAGGAACGGCTGACGACGCTTTGGAATTATGAACGGGAGAGCACGCCGCAACAGGTCAAAGGCGGCCGGATTTTCTTCGGGCGGAACACAGGATTGCAGAACCAGTCGGTGTTGTTCGTGCAGGATTCGCCGGCAGGGACAGCGCGCGAACTGCTGGACCCTAACCGGCTCTCGCCCGACGGCTCGGTAGCGCTGCTGGGAGTTGAGCCGTCACCCCGCGGAACGCTGCTGGCGTATAACCTGTCGCAAGGCGGCTCGGACTGGCTGACGGTGCACGTGCGCGACGTGGCGACGGGAAATGACCTGCCGGACGTGATCCGCTGGGTGAAATTTTCCGGAGTCTCGTGGACGGAGGATGAGAAGGGATTTTTCTATTCGCGTTATCCGGAGCCCCCACCCGGCAAAGCGATTAGCCAGCAGGTGATCAATCAGAAACTGTACTATCATCAGTTGGGAACGGACCAGAGCGCCGATAAGCTTGTGTACGCGCGGCCGGATATGCCGGAGTGGCTGGTCCAGGGAAGCGTCACCGAGGACGGCCGCTATTTATTTGTTTATCTGGAGAACGGGACCGCGCCGCAGAATGAGCTGTATTACCTGGACCTGGGCAACCCGCTGGAGCCGACGGTCGCCGGCACTCCGAAACCGCTGTACACGCGCAACGACGCCAAGTACCAGGTGGCTGGGAACGACGGGCCAAGGCTGTTCATTTATACGACACTCGACGCGCCGCGCGGGCGGGTGGTGGCGGCGAGCCTCGAGTCGCCCGAGCCTGGGCAGTGGCAGGCGTTGGTGCCGCAAACCGAAGCTGTGATTCAAAGCGCCCAGATGGCGGGAGGCCGGGTGCTGGTGGATTACCAGGATGTGGCCAAGAGCCGGGTCAGCTTGTTTGCCACCAATGGACAGGCGCTGGGAGATTTGAAACTGCCGACGATGGGCTCGGTGAGCGGCATTTCCGCCCGGAACGATTCTCAAACGGTGTATTACGGATTCACATCGTTCCTGGTTCCCGAATCGGTTTACCGGCACAACCTTGAGTCGGGCGCGCGCGAGGTGTTTTTTCAGCCGCAGACGCGCTTTGACGCGGCGCCGTACGAGCTGAGTCAGCAATTTTACACCTCGAAAGACGGCACCCGCGTGCCGATGTTTCTGCTCGCCAAGAAGGGCTTGAAGCGGGATGGGAATAATCCGACGATTCTCTACGGGTATGGAGGTTTTGATATCACGATTACGCCGCGTTACAACCCGGTGCTGCCGGTGTGGTTGGAGCTGGGGGGAGTCTATGCGGTGGCGAATCTGCGCGGCGGCGGCACTTACGGTGAAAAATGGCACGAAGCCGGCATGTTGGGCCACAAACAGAATGTGTTCGATGATTTCGCCTGGGGCGCGAAATATCTGATCGCGCAAAAGATCACGCAACCGCGTAGGCTGGGAATCCAAGGCTACTCGAATGGCGGATTGCTGGTCGGGGCGAGTATAACGGAGCACCCGGAGCTGTTCGGGTCGGCGTATGCCGGAGCCGGCGTGCTGGATATGCTGCGATACCAGCGATTTTCGGGCGGAGCTTTGTGGGCGCCGGAGTATGGCACCTCGGACAACGAAAAGGCGTTCCGCTGGCTTTACGCCTTTTCGCCGCTGGCAAATGTGAAGCGGGGCACTTGTTATCCGCCAACGCTGATCACGACCGCCGACCATGATGACCGTGTCGTGCCGAGTCATTCATACCAGTTCGCCGCCGCGCTCCAGCAAGCTCAGGGCTGCGCCAACCCGATTTTGTTGCGAGTCGAAACCAAAACCAGCCACGGCTACATGCCGACGGATAAACGGATCGCGCAAACGGCGGATGTCTGGGCGTTTCAGGCGTACACGCTGGGGATGCGGCCGTGAAGCGTAGAAGGGTGCTTAGGATAGACGACACACTGCGGACCCCTCACCCCGACCCTCTCCCCTTCCGAAGGGGAGAGGGAGGAACATCAGTAAACCTGGGTGTAGTCCATGCTGGACTCCATAGTTATTGCGGTCCGCGTGCGCCTTTCAATGAGCAATGGAAGATTCTCGATTTCCAATTTTCAATTGTCCCCTGGACCGCTCCACGCTCCACGCTCCCCCCGCCCTACGCTCCCCCGCTCCCCTGCGCGGGGTGGATGCCGAATTGGTGCAGCTTCTCACGGAGGGTAAGGCGGGAGACGCCCACCCAACGCGCGGCACGAGCCTGATTGCCGTGGGCTAACTCGATGGCGCGGCTGAACAGTTCGCGTTCGGCGGCTTGGGCGAGCCGGGCGTGGGCGTCGTCAAGCTCGCCGCGCTGGGCGGCGGAGAGGAGTTCTCCGACGAATTCGCGCAGGCTTTTCTGCCCCACATCCGCCGCCGCAGGCGGGTGAGTCAAAGCCGCGGCAACGTGCTCGGAGTTGATGGTGTAACCCTGGGCCAGCAGGAGCACTTTGCGCACGACATTTTCCAACTCCCGCACATTGCCAGGCCAGCTTTGGTTTTGTAGTAATTCGAGTGCATCCTGGTGAACCGACGGGTTGCCGGCATCCAACTCCGCGGCGTACTTGCGCAGAAAAAAGCGGACCAGCTCGGGAATGTCTTCTTTGCGTTCGCGCAGCGGCGGCAAGGTGAGGACGACCACGCTGAGCCGGTAATAGAGGTCCTCACGGAATTGGTGTTGGCGGATGGCGCTTTCGAGGTCGCGGTGGGTCGCCGCCAGCACGCGGACATCGACGGGAATCATCTCCTTGCCCCCGAGCCGCTGGAGGGTTTTTTCCTGCAACACGCGCAGTAATTTTACCTGGGTGCCGGGCGTCATGTCGCCGATTTCATCGAGGAAAATGGTCCCATGATCGGCTTGTTCGAAGCGCCCGATGCGGCGGGTTTCGGCGCCGGTGAACGCGCCGCGTTCGTGGCCGAAGAGTTCGCTCTCGAGGAGCGTTTCGGGGATGGCGGCGCAGTTGATGGCAATGAACGGGGCGGCCGCCCGCTCGCTGTGCTGGTAAATGGCGCGGGCGATGAGTTCCTTGCCGGTGCCGGTTTCGCCGCGGATGAGCACGTTGAGCGGCTTGGCGGCAATGCGGCCGATTTCCTTATAGATAACCTGCATCAGGCGGCCGTTACCCACTAAAACGCTGCCGGACGGTTCGGCCGGCGACGCACCGAGAGCGACGGGTTCGGTCATCAAGCGGCGGCTAGTCACGGCCCGCTCCACTAACTGCAGCAGCTCAGGCATTTCGAAAGGCTTGAGCAGGTAATCGTACGCACCGGATTTGGTGGCTTCGATCGCCGTCTCGGTGGTGCCATGCGCGGTCATCAGAATCAGCGGCAGCCGCGGGTGGGCCGCGTGGAGTTCGCGGACCAAATCCAGTCCGCTCACGCCGGGGAGCTTCATATCGGTCAGCACCAAATCGAACCCGCCGGCGCGAGCGCGCTGCAGGCCGGCATCGCCGCGAGTTTCCACCACGACTTCGTAGTTCTCCTCGGCCAGCACGCGACGCAGAGTCATGACAATACCCGGATCGTCTTCGATCAAGAGGATGCGGCCGGCGGAAACCATAGCGCAGGCAGGTTATGGGCAGTGCGTGCAGCCGTCAAAAACGGAATTGCCAGTTCAGGCGATGCGTGGCAGCACGACGCCAAAGATGGTGCCGCGGTTCACGAAGGTCTGGTACTGCAAGGCGCCGCCGTGCTTTTGGACAATCCGCGCAGCGATAGCCAGACCCAGCCCGGTGCCGCCCTCTTTGGTGGTGAAGAACGGATCGAACAACCGCTTTTCAACCTCGGGCGGAATGCCTTTGCCCGTATCGGCGACTTCGAGAATAACCGCCTCGGCAGACCCATCTCCGAGGCGTTTGAGGCCGGAACGGACGCGCAAGCTGATGGTGCCGTGCGTGCCGATGCTTTCTGCGGCATTTTGGATCAGGTTAATCAGGACCTGTTGCATCTGTTGCGGGTCAACCCGGACACGCAGGGCGACGGAGGGTTCGAGCTGCAGGTTGATGTGTGAACGCTCGAACTGCGGCCCGAGCAGGGTTTGGACCTGGCGCAGGGGTTCGTCGGCAGCCACCGCGACCAGGTGGGGTTCGGAGGGACGCGCGAAAAGAAGAACATCTTTGACAATGCGTTCGAGGCGGTTGATTTCGTCGGCGATGACTTGCGCATCGGCATGTTCAGGTGAGCCCGCCTGGAGATGTTTCTGTTGGATAAAAAGCCACGCTTTAATCGCGGTGAGCGGATTGCGGATTTCGTGGGCGACACCGGCGGCGAGCATGCCGAGAGAGGCGAGTTTCTCCTGGCGGTCCACGATGGCCTGGCTTTCCACCAAACGCACGCGCAGCGGCGCGACCAGGTCACCATATACGAACATCGCCAGACCACCGCCGGCGAGCAGCAGCAAGGCCAACGAGATAGCCAATAGCCAGCGCAGGTAGCTGAGCGAGCGGTTGGAATCCGCCAGGAATGAGTTCATGGAGTCACCGTGAGCGCCGGCCAACTCAAAACCGAGTTTGAGGATGCTCTGGGACTGGCGCTCGAAACCGGCGAAATCGCTCAGCGGGACGGTTTGGGGGTTTTGCGCGCGAATGCTTTCGCCGATGACGTGAGCGGCGGCGAGGTAGAAGTCGTAGTTGGTGTTGATGAGATCGAGAATCTGCTTCTCTTTTTCGGTGGTGAGGATGGGGCGTTCTTCATCAATCCACAGGTCCAATTGTTTACTCACGCCCTTGAAGCGGACCCAATCGTTGGTGTTGTGGTAAACGCCGTAACGGAGGATGAGGTTGTTTAGCTGAAGAATGGTTTGCTGGAAATGATCCGCAATTTGGAAACTCTTTAGTTGAACATCGGTGAGCCTTTCGCGCAACTCACCGCCGCGGCGCCAGGCGCTGTGGGCCGCCCACGCGATCACGGCGACCATTGCGACCATTGCCAAAATAAAGGCGGCCAGGCGGAGTTTAACGCCTTTGCCAAGGGAATGTGAGTCGAGCGTCGGCGATGCGATAGCAGCTTAGGGATAAAGCAATCGGCACGAGGACTCAAACGAAAAGAATTGGTAAGAAAGTTACCAGTGCTGGCTAACCGCTTACCGCCTGAGCGGCCTGCCGCTCAAGCGTGATCTGGGAAAAACCCAAGAAAACGGGTGTTCCGGGCGACTCAGGTCGTCTGGCACGGTTTAGGCTATTCAGAAATCGCTTCGGTAACGCGCGATGAGCGGCAGAATGCCGAAGCCTGCGGGTGAAAGTTAAAAGGCAGAGCTGCGGCTCGGCCCACCGCAGCGGGACAATTTAGCGGCGACCCACCGCTCCCTGTGGCTCGGCTCACGCCCGCGACCGGCCACAGGGTTTTTTTTTGTGAATAGACGCAAGATTCTTCTCGCCGACGGTGATGAACCGGTGCGCAAGATGCTGAGCCGGGTGCTGGAGAGCGCTGGGTATGAAGCCGTGTTGGCGCGGGACATCCCGGAGGCGATGGAACAGGTGCAGGCGGCGCGGCCGGACCTTCTCCTTTTAGATATGGAGAATCCCAGTCAACAGAGCTTGCTGCAACCACTGCGGGAAGCTGAGCCGGATTTGCCGGTGATTTTGATGACGGGCTGGCGTTCCGGCGCAAACCGTGCTCTGCGCGAGAGCAGCGGACCAGTACTGGAGAAACCGCTGGACCTCGGATTGTTGCTGCAGCGAATCGAGGAGCTGCTGCGGCCGGCGTTAAGCGCGGAAGGTCGTGGAGCGTAGAGGGAGTTAGAACTCCCAGGATGGGTTGATGTCCGCGTCGAGTGGGGTTGTTAAATCATGAGCCAGCTTGCGTTCGGCCAGAATGCCGATCATCGCGGCGTTGTCGGTGCACAAACCGGGTTGAGCCAGGCGAAGAGTCAGGCCGGCACGCTCACACGCGGCAGCCAACTCCCGACGCAGATGCCGGTTGCAGGTCACACCGCCGGAAGCCGTCACACACCGCACGTTCAATCGACGGGCCGCCCGCACGGTTTTACCTACCAGCACCTCAACAATGGCAGCCTGAACGCTGGCGCTTAAATTGCGCAGTTGTTGCGGCTCGTCAGCCAGGCCCGGATGGTCTCGCAGAAAGTACCGCACGGAGGTTTTTAGGCCGCTGAAGCTGAAATCGTCGTTTGGGTCATTGAGCATAGGGCGCGGAAAAGTGTAGGCTGTGGGGTCGCCGTGTTCGGCCAGGCGGTCGATGGTAGGGCCGGCGGGATACGGCAGGCCCAGCAGCTTGCCTATCTTGTCGAAACATTCGCCCGCCGCATCATCGAGGGTCGAACCCAACGCGGCATGGTCGAGTTCGCCACGCACGTGGACCAGCAAAGTGTGGCCGCCGCTGACGATGAGGGACACGTTGGGCTCGAAAGTCGAAAAGTCCGCGAGCAAAGGCTGGCCTTGAATCCAGGGCGAGTATAGATGTGCTTCGTGGTGGTGGACGCCGACGAACGGCAGGCGCAAAGTAAACGCAATGGCTTGGGCAGCCTTCAACCCGACCAAAAGCGCGCTGGCCAAACCGGGACCTTGCGTGGCGGCAACGGCCTCTAGGGCGGCGGGCGTGCACCCGGCCTCGCGCATGGCGGCACGGGCGACCGGCAAGAGGTTCGCCAAATGCTCGCGCGCAGCCAACTCGGGAACCACGCCACCGTAAGGAGCGTGAAGGGCAACTTGCGATGAAACGGTGTTGGCGAGGACGCGGCCCCGGTCAATCAGGGCCGCGCTCGTCTCGTCACAGGAGGTTTCGAAAGCCAACAGCATGGGCGGTCAAAAACGGAGCGCGGCCTTTAGTTGGCAGTAACAGTCGAACCGAAGGCCGCCTGGATAACCTGGCAGCGCTTTGAGCATTCGAGCGGTGCTGCGGACTAAAGTCCGCGCGCCGCCGAAGGTCACTGGCCTTCAGTCACTTTATCCTGGCGGGCGACGCGGCGCTCGGGCAGCGGCGACCGCTCGGAAAACAAGTGGATGCCCTTGAGCAAGTCCATCGCCCGTTCGAGCTGGACATCATGGACCTGGGAGATGGCCTGACGTTCGGCCGGATCGAGACTTTCGACACCGCCGGGAACCCACTGAAGTTGGACTGCGCGAGCGGCCTCCTCGGACATGGGCACGAAGATGTCCGGCGTGATGCCCACCTCGTGAATCACTTTGTGGCTGGGCGTGTAGTATTTGGCCGTGGTCAGGCGCAGGGCCGAGCCATCCGTTAAAGGGAGGATGCTTTGGACCGAGCCTTTGCCGAATGTTTTCTCACCGAGAATGATGGCACGTTTGAGGTCCTGGAGGCAGCCGGCGACGATTTCGGATGCGCTGGCGCTGCCCAGGTTGACCAGCACCACCATCGGCATACCGGGGATTTCATCGCGGCCATTGGCGCGGTGGCTGGAATTCTGCGCGGCATTGCGGCCCTCAGTCGTGACCACCAACTGCCCGTGGGGCAGGAACTTTTCACAAACCCCGACGGCTTGTTCGAGCAGTCCACCCGGATTGCCGCGCAAATCAACGATGAGCGATTGCATGCCCTCGCCTTTGAGTTTCTTTATGGCCGCTTCGAGGTCATCGCTGGTTTTTTCGCCGAATTGAACCAGGCGCACATAACCGATGTTGTTTTCGCAAAGCGGGAATTCCTTCTTACCATGGATATCCTTGACCATGTCAATGCTGATGACCTCACGGGTAAGCTTGAATTCCTTGGTTTGCCTCGACGAGGGTCGGAACACAGTCAGGCTGACCTGCGTGCCGGGATCACCGCGCAGGATTTTCACCGCGTCGGAAGAACTCAATTTGTCGGTGCTCTTACCCTCGATGCGGACGATCCGGTCACCCGACATAATACCAGCCTTGAACCCTGGGCTGGTATCCATGGGCGCGACGACGGTGATAAAATTATCGCGCATCGCGATGACGATGCCCAATCCGCCAAAGGCTCCTTGCGTGTCATTCTGGAGCTCCTTGTACTTCTCCGGCTCCATGAATTCGCTGTGGGGGTCGAGGCTGTTGAGCATGCCTTTGAGCGCGCCATAGACCAGATCCTGGTAGGTGAGTTTCTCGCCATCGACGTAGTCTTTACGGACCTTTTCCAGGACATAAGAGAAGAGTTCGAGGCTGCTGTAGGGGGAGTCTTTTTCGGCGGCCTGGGCCGTGCTCATGTACAGGCGGGCGCCGATAACCAGGTTTAGCGTCAACCCCACGATCACCGCCCCGTAGATCACTCTTCGTTTCATAATCACTGGCAACTTAAGTTGGGCCAAGTTACGGGGCTTACCCGCTATTTGCAAGGAAGGTACTGACCCAAGAATTACGGGGCAGGTTACGAAATCCGCGGGACGCTCCCCCCGCTTCACGATCCGACAAGCAGCTCGATATAGGGCAGATCGGTCGGCTGGGTGACCTTGGGATTGGGCTCGCTGCTGGTCACGAGCTGCACGGATTGGCCTATCAGCTCGCACGCGGCGGTATCGTCGGTAACCAGCAGACCGCGCCGACGGACCTCAGCCAAGGCTCGGCGCAGGATCTCCACGCGAAAGGTCTGGGGTGTCTGCACGGCCCACAACCGCGACCGGTCCAGCGTGCGGGTGACGTGCTTGCCGTCAGCCGATTCTTTAATGGTATCGGTGAGAGGTTGAGCGGCGACGGCGGCGCCGGTCTGCCGGGCGGCCGCCAAAGTGGCTTGAATCAACGCAGGCCGGGCGCAGGGCCGGGCGCCATCGTGAATGGCGACGTATTCCGCGGCAGACAGGCACTGCAAGCCGTTCCAAACTGAGTCCTGGCGCTCCTTGCCGCCCGCAACGAGCTGGTACGGTTTGCGGAACCCTTGCTCGAGAGCGAGCGCCGCAAAGGCGTCCTCCATGCCGGTTCGCACCACCAGGATAATTTCATCGATACACCCGGCCTTTTCGAATTGCGCCCAGGTGTGGGCGATAACAGGCTTTCCATGCAGGGACAGGAATAGTTTATCGACATTAGGTCCCATGCGTGTGCCTTTGCCGGCGGCGACGATGATGGCGGAAGTCATAGCACAGTGACCTCGCCGCGCGCCTGCAGAACCAGGCGCGTCTTCAACTCGTGCAGGCTCAACTCCAGCCCGGCCGGGTATTGGTGCGGGTTGACCAACCGCCTGATGCCGGGATGAAGCAGGGAGAGCTGTCCGCGGACCCGGTCTCGAATTTGTTCGATCGAGGGCGGTTGATAGACCAGTCGCCCGGCGCGGAAGATGGGCACAAGCAGGTCGTCGGCTGGAGCATTAGGCGCGAAATGCTTGCGGCGAGTGGGGTCGAGCGGATGCACGATGCTGAAAGTGGTTGGAGCGGGCAAGAGCAGGTCGTAGATCGCGTCACCGAGAAATTCTGTTTGGGAATGGAACCGGCGCACCTGCAGGATGCCGGGATTGGTGATTTTGGCTGCTTGTTCGGAAAGTTTGAGTTTGTGTTCCCATGCGCCCCCAGGATTGCGAATTGCGGAAAGCTTGTAAACGCCGCCCAGGGCGGGTTGATCGTAAGCGGTGATGAGGTGGGTGCCGATGCCCCAGACGGTGATGGCGGCGCCTTGTTGTTGTTTAAGGCTGGCTATCAGGTGTTCGTCCAGATCGTTACTGCCGATAATTGGGGTTTCGGTGAATCCGGCGGCATCGAGCAATTTCCGGGCTTCGATGCTCAGGTAAGCGAGATCGCCGGAATCGAGGCGAATGCCGGCCAAGGGGTGGCCATGTTCGCGCAGGCGCCGGCCGATTTCAATCGCGTGGCGAACGCCTGCCAGCGAGTCGTAGGTATCTACCAGGAACACGCAGTTGTTGGGCAGCGCCTTGGCGTAGGCGGCGAAGGCTGTTAGTTCGTCTCCGAAAGCCAGCACCCAGCTATGCGCGTGCGTGCCCGAGAGAGGAATGCCAAAAACCCGGCCGGCCAGAACATTGGAGGTGGCGGCGCACCCACCGATATGCGCGGCGCGGCTGGCGGTGAGACCACCATCGACGCCCTGGGCCCGGCGCAACCCAAACTCGATGACCGGCTCGCCTTGCGCCGCCTGGCAGACCCGCGCCGCCTTCGTCGCGATCAGCGATTCAAAATTCAGGAAATTCAGCAACGCCGTTTCCACCAGTTGCGCCTCGATCAACGGCCCTTGAACACGTAGTAACGGCTCCTGGGCAAACACCACAGTGCCCTCAGGCACGGCATCGACATCGCAGGTAAAGCGCAACCGGGCAAGGAACTCGAGGAAAGCGGGGTCAAGCAGCGGCTGGCGATCGCGTCCCGGAATGCTGGTGAGGTACTCGAGGTCATCCGGGGTGAAGTGGAAATCGCGGAGGAAATCTATCGCGGCGGCCAAACCGCAGGCCAGCGTATAACCGCTGCCGAAGGGCGGCTCGCGAAACGCGATATGGAACGCGGCGTGGGTATCGGCTAAGCCCGATTTCCAGTAGCCGCAAGCCATCGTCAACTCGTAAAAATCGGTAAACAGGGCCGAACGGGCCGGCGTACCCACTGATGGCGTGGGAGAATTCATGCTATTAAACCAGGGCAGTCTTAGGTCTGGTTACGCTAATTGAGAATTGAGGATTGAGTAATGGTTATTGGTTATTGACGAACCCGTGGCCAGGCCTTGGGATTCAATAATCAATAACCATTAATCGATATTCAATTTTCAATTAACAGTAATTAGTAAGGCAGAGGGAATCTTGCGGTCAATTCCCGCACGCGTTGGCGAACCTTGGAAATCGTGTCGGCATTTTTAATGTCCATGAGCACTTCGCTGACCATATCGGCGATGGCGGCCATTTCGGGCTCGCGCATGCCGCGGGTGGTGACGGCCGGGGTGCCCAAGCGTATGCCGCTGGCCTGGAACGGCGAGCGGGTTTCGAAGGGGATGGTGTTCTTGTTGATGGTGATGCCCGCCTGATCGAGCGCGGCCTGGCATTCTTTGCCTGTCAATCCGCGCGCACCGACATCCACCAGCATTAAATGGTTATCGGTGCCGCCGCTGATGAGGCGAAAACCGTTGCGTCGCATGCCTTCGGCCAGGGCGCGCGCGTTACGCACGATGTCTTCCTGGTACTGATGGAATGAGGGCAGCAGGGCTTCCTGGAAGCAAACGGCTTTGGCCGCAATGACGTGCATCAGCGGCCCGCCCTGGATGCCGGGAAAGGTCTGCGAATCGATGTCTTTGGCATATTTTTCCCGGCAGAGGATCAAACCGCCGCGGGGGCCACGCAGCGTTTTGTGGGTGGTGGTCGTGACGAAATCGGCGTGGGGGACAGGACTGGGGTGCAGACCCGCGACGACCAGTCCGGCAATGTGAGCGATGTCGGCCAGCAGGTAGGCCTCGACGTCCCGCGCGATACGGCCCATGCGCTCGAAATCGATGAGGCGCGGGTAAGCGCTGGCGCCGACGGTGATCATCCGCGGCCGATGTTGTTTCGCCAGGTGCGCGAGCTGATCGTAATCGATGCGCTCGTCGTCCTTGCGCACACCGTAATGAACGATCTCGAAAAACTTCCCGGAAAAATTGGCTTTGTTGCCGTGGGTAAGATGGCCGCCGTGGGTCAGGTCCATGGTCAGCATCTTATCGCCCGGTTTAAGGAAGGAGAAATAGACGGCCATGTTGGCGCCGCTGCCGGAATGGGGCTGGACGTTGGCATGGTCGGCATCGAAGAGCTTCTTGGCACGGTCAATGGCGAGTTGCTCGACCACATCGACGTACTCACAGCCGCCATACCAGCGGCGGTGGGGATAGCCTTCGGCGTATTTGTTGGTCAGCACCGAGCCCTGCGCCTCCATCACCGCGGGACTGGTGAAGTTTTCGCTCGCGATAAGCTCGATATTCTCCTGCTGGCGCTGGCGTTCGTGTTCGATGACGTCGGCGATCTCGGGATCCACCGCCTGCAGCCGGAAGTCCAAGGGCATGATTCGGGTTTCCATTTTGCTGATGCGGCGCTCGTAGCGGCCGCCTTCGAATTTGGTGTCCAGGAAAGCATCCAAGATTTTTGCCGCCTGCTCGGCGGGGGTAGCGCCGGCCAGGCAAAGCACATTGGCGTTGTTATGACGGCGGGCCAGGGCGGCGGAGGTTTCGTCGTGGGCGAGGGCGGCGCGCACCCCGGAGACCTTGTTGGCGGCGATGCTCATGCCGATGCCGGTGGCGCAAATCAATACCCCGAATTCGGCTCGGCGCTGAGCCACGCTGCGCCCCACTGCCTGGGCGAAGTCGGTAAAATCGCTCGCGGCCGAAGAGTTGGCGCCGAGATCGGCGAGGCTCAAACCACGTCTTTCGAGGTGCTCTTTCAAGCTCTCTTTGAGCTGGAAGCCGGCATCGTCGGCGCCGAGGGCCACCGCAACGGGGCGCGCACCGGGCTCGTGCGGCGGCTGGCCTTGTTCGAGGAACCGGACAAGCGAGGCGATCCCCTGCTCGATTTGGTCCCGGCAATTCAAATACACTTCATAGGAACCGCCGATGGGATCGCTGATGTCCTTCTCGAACAGGTCCAGTGTCTCATCAAACTCGCGCAGCAGGAACGTCTTTTCAGCCGCCCCCGGGAAAAGCATCATCACGGTGTCGATATGGCTGTGTGTCATGCCGAAGACGTAATCGGCCTGATTGACCAGTTCAGGAGTCAGCATGCGGCTGCGCTGGCCGCTGATGTCAATCCCCAGCTCCTGGACGGCCTCGACGGCGTGCCGGCTCGGCGGCTGGCCATCAATCGCACCCAAGCCCGCCGAGATGACCCGATACTCACCCCGCCCTTGCACCGCGTGGCGGAAAATACCTTCCGCCATCGGGCTGCGGCACACGTTGCCGGTACAAATAAAGAGAACCGTCTTCATCTACGCTAATAAACCTCTTGAACTTGGGTCGGGCACAAATAATCGTCAACGCGGAAATCAGGAGCGGGATTGGCGTACCACGGCCAGGCCCTTGAGCACATCCAACGCCCGGGCCAGGACGGGGTCCCGCACGACGGGTTTCTGTGAATCATCGGGCCCGCTGGTCGTCAGTTGCACATCCGGGTTGACGCCTTCTCGCCGTTCACGCACCAGTTCGGCTTCATTGAAGCGGACCCGGCGGAGATGGTTGGTGGCACTGAGCTGGTTTGTGCTGACCGAATCAGCGGCGGCCAGAGCATTGGTGCGGGACAGTTCCTTGAAAGCATCGGCGAAATAAGCGCGCTCATCGGCGGGGCTTACCTCAACGTTGATATCGGGCGCGACGCCCTGCTCAGATAGCGCCGAACCGTCCCCGAGCAAGACGGGCGCGGTGGCAATCCGCAGCCGGCCGCCATTACTGAGGCGATATTCCTCGCCGGTCATGGCCTGGCCTGCTGTGCGACTGCCCAGCAACAAACCTACGCCGGTCTGCCGCAGCACCGCGGCCAAGGCTTCGGCCGCCCCGGTGGTCCGCTCATTGACCAGCACGGTGATCGGCACCGAGATCGGGTTTGGGTCGGGCTTGGATTGCACCAACCCGGTGCCCCAATTCAGCAGCGGGCGCTGTTTGGTCAGAAACAGGTCAGCGGTATCCGCCGCCGCGGAATAGTCGTGCCCCTCGGCATAGCGCAGGTCCAGCACCAGGCCAAGCGCCTGGTTGGAGGGAGCCAGGTGGCGGTAAGCCTCGTCGAGCGCCTTTGCCAGAGCCGCGTTGACCCGTTTGACCCGAATAAAGACGACCGGGCCATCGAAGAGTCTGGAGTCGCTCGCCAACGGCGACTGCGTCGCGGCTTGCGGCTCGATCAGGTCCACTTTGGGCCCTAGCGCGCTCAACAGCGCCTCAACGGCCGAACGATTCAGTTCGGCTTCGTTGAGGCCGGGCAAATGCGCGCGCACCAGGTCATAGACTTCTTTAAAATCAGGCGCGGCGCCGCCGGCCAACGGCTCAGCCGCCGTGCCATACACCCGGCCAAGGCCTAATAACACGACAGTTGCGAGCAAGGAAACCCTTAGTCTCATGTCCGCCTAAAGTGCGCGATGCGCTGTGGAAAGTAAAGCGGGGGAAGACGAGAAGACCGAGGGCCGCAGCCAGGCGTAGTGCGGGGCCATCCTGGATAGGAGTGCGCACGGCATTTTGCCGCACGCACTCAAATGCTGTCGTGGCCTGGGATGGGGATTTTGCGGCTACTGATTGCCGGAGGGCTGCGGAGCGTTAGTGGCAGGACCAGGCTGCATACCGGGCTGGCCACCGTATGCAGCGGCGCCTGGGGGTGTTTGCTGCGCACCGGAGGTTGCCTGGGCGCTGGACAAATCAGCCGCCCCCATGCCGGGGAAGAGCAAGTTGTAGGGCGGCACGCTGCCGGTGTAACCCTGGGCGGAAACGTGACCGTTCGGGTCCAGGAAGATCAGGTAGGACGTGTACCGGTCTCCGCCGATGGCACGGTTCTCCTCGGCCAAATTGCGATACCGCTCGAACCACGCCGCGGCCGAACTCGATCTGGACGAGCGCCATTCAGCATTGGCCCGGGCCTGTTGCGCCTCGAAGGCCTGCGCCCGTTGCGCGTCGTATCCATACTGGTTGCGCAGTTGGTCCGGCAGCACACTGAAGTTGAGTTTGGCGACGCCCAACCCGCCGGCGGGCGTCGGCTGGTACCGAACGATCAGCCCATCGGGCTGCACCCGCTCAACTACTACATTATGGTACGTCCGGCCGTTGGAGGTCGTGATTTGCACCGGCCCGCCATTATCGTTCTGAGCCATGACGGAACATCCTAACGTCAAGGCGGCTGAAATGAGCAAAGTTCGCATGATACAATTCCTGTTTTGTCCCCCGTTCTGGTTAGCCTTAGCTTAATGACAAGAAACGCGCCTGGCCATGGGGTGAAGCCCGACTCCCGGCCACTACTCAATCACCTGCGGCCTTGAGCGGGGACACATGGCCATCCATGAACACGACGTTCTTGCCCGGCCTGGGCGGGCGCGGATGGAACTCTTCGTAATCGAGCAGCAGCGGGGTGGTTTCCGGGGGGAACTGCTGCACCCAGTTGGTGCTGAAAGCTGGCCCGCCGTTGGTTTGGGTAACGATGAAAAAGCCTGTGGAGCGGGTTTCGTCGAGCCGATGCCCATTCAAATCCGCGTTCCATTCGTAACTGGAACCTTCGTCGGCGAAAAGGCCGAACGTATCCCGCGGACACTTGAAAACGCTGAGGGCGTTGGTATTCGTGCCCGGGGTACGGCCTACATACAGCGCGAGCACATCGCAGATGCGTGCCAAGGGATGTTGCGGATCAATTGGCTGCGTGGGGAGAATCTCAGCGCTTGGAAGCCGGTTATTATTGTCCTCGCAGTACAACCGGGTCGCGATGCCCAATTGCCGCAGGTTGTTCACGCATTGCGTGTTCCACGCTTTCAATTTCGCCCGGGATAACACGGGCAGCAGCAGGCTCGCCAGCACGGCAATAATGGCGATGACGACGAGCAACTCAATCAGGGTGAAAGCAACGCCGCGCCGACGGCGTGCGCAGAGATAATACTTAGGCATAAACGGGCTTTTGAATGCGGAGTTTAGCGAGGCATGGGCATCGCGTCGGAATGCGCCAGGCGCTGGCGAGCACGCTCGACCCGTTGCGCCGGCGTGAGATTGGCGAAACGCTCGTTCGGGTCGGGCGGGCGCGGAACGTGGCCGGGACCGGTTGGGCCTGGCGGCGGAGGCGCAAAGCCAATACCCATGTTCGATTTGGTGAACGCAACGCAAGAGGTCCATTTAGCGTTGAGCGAGCGGGCGAGCGTCGCCGCTGCGTCAGCCGTCGGCGCCAGGTTGGGTTCGTCCACTTTGTCCTTGGGCAGGCCGGCGTCAATTACCAGTTGGGTCGGCGACCAGACTTCGAAATGTCCGCCGGGGCCGCCGAAAAAAACGACCGGGCCACCCTTGGTTCTGCGCGCCATCATGATATGTGGCTGTTCGCCACCCGGGCCGGGTTCGGCGGTGTTTGGCGGTGGCCGCAAGACGGGACCGGTTTCGCCGGAGCCGGCATCCAATGGGGGTGGTTTGGGCGCCAGTTTTTTCCAACCGGCGGACGCCAGCTTGCCATCGCCGCCCAGGGCCGAATCTAACTTCTGGAGCGCGCGAGCCGAGCCGAAGACGGCAAAGACAGTGGACCAGCGAGCACCGGCTTGTTCCGCGACGCGGTCCAGCACATACGCCAGTTGCCTGTCTTGAACGTGCAGGGTGATGCGGGCGTCGAGAGCCTTCTCGGCGTGGATGGGGGTCCCGACCTGGCGCTGGATTTTTGCCAGCACCTGGGCCAGCGGCATCTCACGGACATCGAGGGTCACGAGTTGCTGATGTCTGCGCCACAGCGTGCGGCCACCCCAGGCGGCGCCCGCCAGCAGCAGCGCGGCCAGTGCCAAGACTACATATTTCATTTTCATTGCGAGTGCTTCGTCATGGTTGAATGACGCCTCCACAATTAGGGGTCGTGGTTGTTTCTGCTATGGGAATGTGACCAGCGGCTCCTGAATCTGTGACGAACGACTGAAAAGACGGGATGGTCAGAAGGTCGGTCACCTCAGGAAATATGCTTGGTTCCTTCTGTTCAGGGTCCGGTTCATTTCGTTCAGACGTGCGTTAGGCGCGACTGCAGGTCACCAAGGCTGCAGGTCATCTCCAGCCGTGTGCCATTCTTCAGCAACACCGAGTATTGCCCGGAGGCGACGGGCTGAACCTCGCGGACGCGCGCGAGGTTTACGATGACCGACCGGCTGAGGCGCATGAACCCGGCGGGAGCGAGGCGGGCCTCCATGGCGGCAGTTGTTTCGCGCAAGATGTGGCGCTCCTTGCCGGCGTGCAGGATGACGTAATTACCAGCGGCTTCGATGTGGTCGATTTCGTCGGGCCGGAGGAACAGGATGCGCTCGGGCGAACGCACCAGAATGCGGCCGCCGCCCGGGGTGGCGGCGTGGAGGTGATCCAGAAGCGCGGTGAGTTTTGGGTCCGGTTGTGAGCGCGACGCCTGGCGCACTTGCTGGCGCGCGCGTTCGAGCGCCATTTTGAACCGCGCTTCGGTGAACGGCTTCAGCAGATAATCCAGCGCGTTAACTTCAAAGGCGCGCAGCGCATGCTCGTCGTGGGCGGTCGTAAAAATCACCACCGGGATTTGCTCAGGTCCCAGCGCCTCAAGCACCTCGAACCCATTGAGCCGCGGCATCTGGATATCGAGGAAAAGCAGGTCGGGCCGGCGCTCCTGGGTCGCTTTCAAGGTTTGTGGCCCGTTGGCGCATTCCGCAATGACCTCAATGTCAGCCTCGTCGACCAAAAGCGCACGAACCCGTTCGCGCGCCAGCGGTTCGTCATCCGAGATTATCGCGCGCAGCTTCATGAGCCGGCCGCCGGGACGGCAGTTTCGACGCGCCACGGAAGTTCAACGCGGACCCGTGCGCCGCCTTCGGGCCGGCCTTGGAGCTCCAGCGTTTGCTCTGTTCCGTACAGTCCCTGGAGGCGTGCGCGCAAGTTGGCCAAACCAATGCCGGTCCGGCCATGGCCGTAGAGCGATGCCGACGCTGCATCTGTAGAAGCGCAGATTGGGCCCGGCTCTGTCCCGTTTAGGCCTGTGGGTTTGGGCGTCACCACTTGATGGGCGCCATGGAGGCCAATTCCGTCGTCTTCAACCGTGAGCAGCAGATGGCCGTCTTTTTGGCGCGCGCTCAACCGAATCCACCCTGCATGCTCGGAGGGCTCGAGGCCATGGCGCACCGCGTTCTCGACCAGCGGCTGAAGCAACAGCGTGGGGACAGAGCAGTCCAGCGCGGCCGGTTCAATTTGCTGCTCGAAATGCAAGCGGTCCCCAAAACGGGTTTGCTGAATTTCCAAGTACCTTTGCAGGAAATGCAGTTCGTCCCGGAGAGGCACCTCCTGCTTTTCGTGCTGGCTCAGCGTCAACCGCAGCAACTCGCTCAACGACATTAGCGTGCTCTCAGCCAGGCGCGGATCGCGCCGGAGCAGCGCGGCCACCGCGTTCAAACTATTGAACAGGAAATGTGGTTGCAACTGCGCCCGGAGCGCATTGAGACGGGCGTGGGTGAGGTTGGATTCCAGAATGACGGCACGGTGCTCGCGCTCGCGCAAACGGCGATAGAAATGCACCGAATGCGCAAAACCGAGAACTGCGCCGAAGGCGACGAGATCCATCAGCGTCGCCCAAAGGCTTAAGCCGTGAAATCCCAATGGCGCGGACCTGAGATAATGGGGCGGCCGAGGCAGGACTTCAGGGAAATCGATCTTCGGCAGCGTGCCTGAGCCCTCGGGGAGGCGTTCTGTCATCGAGTGCTTGCCCTTAAATGCAGCCAGATCATCCTGTAGCGATTCAGTTAAGGGCATCCGACCGTCCGGGCTGAAGACCTGGACATGAACAATGTTTGTCGGTTGGCCGCCCGGTCCCCGCGCGCTCCCAAAGGTCACGTTGGCTACCGTCAGGTGGATGGACTCGGTAATGAGACGGCAGGCGACCAGAAACAGTACACAGGCGGCCAGGTGCAGCGGCAAACTCAGCCGCAGCCGACTCCGTTCCAAGGGGAAAAACCATGCAAGCAGCGCCACGTACGGACCCAGAAACACCCAGGGGTAAAGGTGTTGAAAACCGACATCGGCTCTGAGCCAGGCAAGCGCCTTTTCCCCGGCGGCGGGCTGGAGGGGATTGGACTGATGAATGATGTACACCGAAGGGCCGAAGTTGCTGTGCCATAGCCACGTAAGCGCCAGACCCGCAAAAACCGTCCAACCGAGCACGCCAATCCACAGGACCCGGCGACGCCGTTTTTGGCGTGCCGCTCCCACCGGACTCTGAGGAATCGCGCTGCTCAAGTTGGAAGGCTCTTTCATATCGCGGATAAGGGCCTGGTTCAATCCTCATCCGCACGAGCAACAAACAGTACTATGGCCCGGCTGCCAGAGCGTAGTGACCAGCAGCCTGAAAACCGGGGCGAACCCGGGCTGAATGAGGACCAAAGTATCGTCGGCAACCCTGGCGGCGGGCATGCTCGTAGCGGGGGGCTTCCGGCCTGCTAAAGGAGCGGCATCCTTGACATCCTCCATCGGCGCCAGTACGCCGCGTGCACTCCGGCAACCATGACGTCCGCCTCCACGGCACCCTTGGCAACAAAATTGCTAAAAAGGAGTTGCACAGCATGGCCGGACCGGTTATGTAAAGGGCAGATCGAAGGTCTGTAGCTGCGGATGGTGGGTAAATGGCCGCAGCGGCTTCCCAAAATTCAAAGTTCCAACGGGTTCGGGGATTAATTCTGGAAAGCCTTCGATACACACACACAACAGTATGAGTTCAGCAACTAGACACGAAAGTAACAGCAATGCGGCAATCGCCGAGCTCGGGGCGGGCTACCTGGAGATCTCAGAGAAGGGTTTCGGGTTCCTGCGCACCTCCGAGAACCATTTTCACCCTAAACCGAGCGACATTTTTGTCACCCCGGATACCATCAAACGCAATTTTCTGCGTGAAGGCAGCCTGGTCGAAGGGCCCACTCAGCCGCCGCACCGCGGCAATAGCCCTCAGCTTAAGGCCGTCGAGCGGGTAAATGGCATGGCCTTCGACGAATACACCAAATCCGTCCGGTTCGAGAACCTGACGACGATCGACCCGATCGAGAAGTTCAGGCTGGAGACCAGCCCGGACTTGATCGAGACGCGCGTCATCGATATGGTCACCCCCATAGGTAAAGGGACCCGCGGCCTGATCGTGGCGCCGCCCCGCACGGGCAAAACGACCATTCTCAAGCAGATCGCCAACGCCGTCACCACCAACCACCCGGAGGTCTTCGTGCTGGTGTTGCTGATCGACGAGCGGCCCGAGGAAGTCACCGACTTCCAACGGTCGGTCAAAGCGGAAGTGGTGGCCTCGAGCAACGACCAGGACCTCGAGACGCATGTGCGCCTGTCGCGGTTCATGATCGAGCGCTGCCGCCGCATGGTCGAAGCCGGCAAAGACGCTTTCGTGCTGCTGGATTCGATTACGCGCGTCGCGCGCGCCTATAACAGCGTGCATGGCGGCAGCGGCCGGACCATGACCGGCGGCGTGGACGCCCGGGCGCTGGAAATCCCGCGCAAGATGTTCGCCTCCGCCCGCAAGATCGAAGAAGGCGGTTCGCTGACGATCCTGGCCACCGCGCTGGTGGACACCGGTTCGCGCATGGATGAACTGATTTTCCAGGAGTTCAAAGGCACCGGCAATATGGAGCTGATCCTCGACCGGAAGCTTTCGGACCGGCGGTTGTTTCCCGCGATTGACATCCCCAAGAGCGGCACCCGCAAAGAGGAGAAGCTGTTTCCGAAGCACCAGATTGAAGCCGTGCGCAAACTACGGCGCACCATGGTGGACCTCAACCCGGTTGAAGCAATGGAAACATTGGTCGCGGCGCTGAAGAAGCACAAGACCAACGAAGAACTGCTCTCCAAGCTGGTGTAAAGAAAAACCCCGTGAGCGCCGTGGCCCAACTGCGGCAGCGCCCGCCGCTGGAGCGGATGCTACGCATTCACCAGGCACTCCAGCCTGCCTCTTACCCAACGGTTCAGAACCTGGCGATTGATCTGGAAGTCAGCTCCAAATCCATTCACCGGGACCTGGAGTTTATGCGCGACCGGTTGAATTTGCCGGTGGCGTTTGATCGCACCCGGCGCGGCTACTATTACACCGAGGAGGTAACAGCCTTTCCCACCGTGCAGATCAGCGAAGGCGAGCTGTTCGCGTTGCTGGTGGCTGAAAAAGCGCTGCAGCAGTATCGGGGCACGAGCTTCGAAAAGCCGTTGTTGAGCGCAATCAAAAAGATGGAGCAGTCCTTGCCCGATACCATTTCGTTGGACCTGGCGGAGGTCGAGAAAACAATTTCTTTCCGCACGCGAGCGGAGCCGATTCTGGAACTGAAGGTGTTTGAACTGCTGGCCAAAGCGACCGCGGCGCGGCAGCAACTCGAGTTGACGTACCGCAAACCCGGGCATGAGCAATCCGAACGGCGCATCGTCGATCCGTATCACCTGGCAAATATCAACGGCGAGTGGTTCCTGTTCGCCTACGACCATTTACGAGCCGACATTCGCACCTTCGTGCCGGCCCGGATCAAGGCCGCGCGCCTCACTGGAAAAAGTTTCGCGCGCAGCCAGAAGTTCTCGCTCGATCAGCGCCTGCGCGACAGCTTCGGCGTGCAGTCCGGGCAAGGTCAGTTCGGGGTCGTCATCCGCTTCGCGCCGGAGGTCGCCGACTACGTTCGTGAAAAGAAATGGCATGAATCGCAGCAGGTGCGCGAGTTGCCTGGCGGCGGTGTGGAATTGAGCATGACCCTTTCGGGCCTGGCAGAAGTGGAGCGCTGGGTCTTGAGTTGGGGAGGCAAAGCGGTGGTGGTGCGGCCACCTGAGCTGGCTAAAGCCGTACGGCAGGCGGCGGAAAGAATTTTGAAAGCATAGGGTTCCACGGCTCAGGCCTGAAGCACACGCCGGTAAAGCGCCTCGTATCGCGGCACAATCGCCTCGGCAGAAAATGCCTTTCGAGCGCGCGTTTGCGCCGCCGCGCCAAGCATCTGAAGGCGGTCTCGATCATTGATCAATTCCTGAACCGCGCCGGCGATGGCCGCCGCATCCGCCGAGGACACCAGCACACCACTGACGTTTTGCTCGACCACCTCAGGGATGCCCCCGACGGCCCGCGCCACGCTCGGCACCGCCGCACACATCCCCTCCAGTATGCTCAAACAGAAACTCTCCGTATCCGAGGTGTAAAGACCCAGATCAGCCACCTGCAGGTAATCTTCAATCTGGTTGATTTTTTCCAGCACGACTAGCCGGTCTTCGAGGGCCAGCCGCCGGGCCTGCTCTAAATGCGGCCCGAAGCTGTCGCCGGCCAGAATGATCATTTTGAACGCGCTGCGTGGCTGGATGCGCGCGGCAGTTTCCAGCAGCAGATCAATCCGTTTCAATGGCCGCAGGTTGGACGCATGCAGCAGCACAAACTGGCCGTCAACTCCCAGCTCGCGCCGCACGTCTGCCGCGGACCGGCCCGGCGGGCGAGGCTCGAAAAAATTGGGAATAACATCGATAGGCCGTTCGAGCCCAAGCAACTCGCGCGTTTCCCGTTCGAGGAAAGCGGACACCGCCGTCACCGCGTCCGACTGTTCGAGCGCATAACGGATCGCCGGACCGTATCCTGGGTCGCGCCCCAGCAAGGTGGTGTCGGTGCCGTGCAAAGTGGTTACCAGGCGGGGGCGGCGCTCAGCCGGCAGCATGGCGCGCGCGAGCAACGCTGCGGTAGCATGCGGGACCGCGTAATGGGCATGCAGCACATCGAGACGATGTTCGAGCGTCAGCTCGGCCATCTTCACGGACAACGGCAGCGTGTAATCCGGGTATTTGAACAGGCCGTAGTCGTTGACATCGACCGGGTGGAAATGCAGGCGGGGCGCATGCTCGGGCAAGCGGAACGGCCGTTCGTAACTGATGAAATGCACCTCGTGCCCGCGCCGGGCCAGCTCTTCGCCCAGGGCGGAGGCAAGAATGCCGCTGCCGCCAACCGAAGGATAGCAGGTGATGCCGATGTTCATCAGGCGGTTGGTGGCTCAAAACGTGCGCGCGCCGCGGCCCAAAGCCGCCAGCGAATCCAACAGCAGCAGGTTGGCAGGGAATAGCGCCATGGCGTGGCCGACTCCGGCACGCAGACCTTGAACACGGGCGCGACTCACTTGCAGCTCGACGTAATTGCGAGTCTGGCCCTGCGAGGCATGGGCCTGCATGGCAGCCGTCCACGCCGCGACAATTTCGGGCGCTGAAATATCGAACAGCAGCCGCGGCAGGTCGGTCGGCTCCGCCTCAGGGGTTACCGCGTAATAAAGTAGATGCTGAATGGCGTGCGCGGGCCATGAGAGCAACTCGGCAACGCCGCCGTAACGGGCGAGCCGCGCCGCATCGCGCACAATTCGCCCCAGGCGCGCATGGTCAGGATGCTGATTCTCAGGCAGGCTCGGCGCCAGGACCAGCTCGGGTCGCAAACGGCGCAGCAACCCGGCGATTTTCAGGATGTGACTGGCGCGGACCTCCAGGTGCGCGTCGCCGTCCAGCTCGATAAACTCGATGGTGGCGCCAAGCAAGCTGGCGGCCTTTTCCGCTTCGGCGACGCGCTGCTCCGATGTGCCGTGGGTAGCCGCTTCGCCGCGGGAACAGACGACCAGGTGCGCCGCTCGGCCCGCCCGCGTTTCCCGCGCGATGATTCCGCCGCAGCCAAACTCGACATCATCGGGGTGGGCGCCAAAGGCGACAATGGGCAGGCCAGGTGGGAGGTTTGCGTTCGTCATGGCCATCGAGAACAGTAACCGCTAATCAACGCTAATCAACGCTAATTGGAAGGCCGTGTAGTTTACAGGTTACGAGCGCGGTGAAACAGGCGGCAGGATGCCGCCCGCACTGGCAGCCTGGAAGGCTGCCGCTACGTGGTGCCGATAGGATAGCCGCGGCAACGACGCCGCGGTTACGGGCGGCTGCTACGCCAAGCCAAAGCCGTGGCGATAATGGCGTTTCACAAACCGCGCGGCCTCGGGCGCGTTAGTCGCTTCCATCTTCGGACCGTTCCATTCGAGCTTGTGGCCGACGCGCAACGCCACCGAGCCGAGCAAAATGATCTCGGTCAGATAAGCGGCGATGTCGAAGTTCGAGTAGGGAGTTGGGCCGCCTTTGCAGGCAGCGATCCATTCGAGGTGCTGCCGGTGATCGGAGTCGCCCTTGTGCGGATTGCGCGGGATGGTGACCGGAACCTCTTTAACAGCGGGATGATTGTTGCCGTGCACCAGTTCCTTCTCGTCATTGAGTTTGAGGAAGAACTGCGTGCCGTAATCGTCGGGCGAGAACAATTGCCCTTTGTCCCCGATGACGAGACAGCCTGAGCTGGGCACATTATCCTGCAAGGCTTTGATGGCCTGGGTGATTTCCGGGTTCGGGCGCAGCGGTTGAACCGAGTGATCGTCAGGGTTGCCGTCATACCAGAAGAATTCGGTTTCGGGCAGGCCTTCGCGTTCGGGAAACACAAAGCGAATCTTGGAAGTCTTGGGAAACGTATCCGGATTGAGCGGCGAATGGTCCACCAGCTCGACGAGGCTGGGATAACCCAACTTCGCGCCGCGGAACGGCAGGTTGGCGGTATGACAGGCCATGTCGCCGAGGGCGCCAGTGCCGAAATCAAACCAACCACGCCACTTGAATGGCTGATACACGTCTTTCTTGTACGGACGCTCAGGAGCAGGTCCCAGCCAAATGTCCCATTTCAAGCTGCTGGGAACGGGGTCCTCCCCCGGCGGCGTGGTGATGCCTTGCGGCCAAATCGGGCGGTTGGTCCAGACGTGAATCTGGCGAATGGGGCCGATGACGCCCGCCTGGAGCACCTCAACACCGCGGCGCAAGCCGTCTTCGGCGCTCCCTTGGTTGCCCATCTGCGTGACGACCCCGTATTCCTTTGCCAGGCGGCGCAAGTAGCGCGCTTCATAAACGGTCTGCGTCAACGGTTTCTGGCAGTAAACGTGTTTGCCCATTTTGATCGCAGTCGAGGCGACCAAGGCATGACAATGGTCCGGTGTGGACACAGTGACGGCATCGACGTTCTTGCCTTCTTTCTCGAGCATCTCGCGCCAGTCAGAATAGAATTTGGCATTGGGAAAGCGCCTTCGCGAGTTGCCGGCCATGTTCTCATCTACGTCGGCCATCGCCACGATGTCTTCGCCCCCGCAATGCTCGATGTCGCTCTCCCCTTTGCCGCCCGCGCCGACGCAGGCGATGCGCAGCTTCTCGTTGGGGCTGACCATCTGGCCCTTGGGCCGGGCGTAAGCGTGCAACGCGGAAGCCCCCGCCGTGGCAAGCGCGGAGTAGTAGAGGAATTTGCGGCGGGTCATCCCCGAGTTCGAGACAGAAGAATCGTGTTTAGACATACGAATTTCCTACGCAGTCCCAGGCCCGCAGACAAGGATAATTTATGGCTCCCCGTCTCAGAGCGTCCACCCGTTACGGTAATGCCGCCGCACGTACTGGGCCGCTTCGGGCGCGTTCTTCGCGCGCATGTGCGGTCCATCCCATTCGAGTTTCTTCCCGACGCGCAGCGCGACGCAGCCCAACAGGATGATCTCCGTCAGGTAAGCCGCGATATCGAAATTGGAGTAGCCGGGTGTGCCGCCTTTGCAAGCCGCGATCCATTCGAGGTGCTGGCGCTGGTCGGGCGAACCGGCGCAAGCGTTGCGCGGCAGCGTTTGCGGGATGGCTTTGACCGCTTCGTGATTGTTGCCGCGAACGAGTTCTTTTTCGTCGTTGAGCTTCACGAAAAAGTTCAGGTCCTGGTCGCCGTCATCGGGCGAGAACACCATTCCTTTTTCGCCGATCATCAGGCAGCCGCTGCCCGAGACCTCATCCTGCAAGGCCACAATAGGGGCAGTCACATCTGTGGGTGGTTTATTGCCGCCGTCAGACCAGTGAAAAGTCACCGGCGGCATGCCCTCGCGCGCGGGAAACTCAAAGCGGATCCTCGAACTCTTCGGATACATTTCCTTGTTCATGCCGGAGGATTCGGCTTCGATTTCGGTTGGGTAACCCAGGTTCAACGCGCGAAACGGCCAGTTCACCGTGTGACACGCCATATCCCCAAGGGCGCCGGTGCCGAAATCCTGCCACCCGCGCCACACGAACGGTTCGTACACACCTCGGCGCCGGCGGCGCCCACCGGCAGCCGGGTCGGAGTCGGGCCAATACGCCTTGTACGGCCGCAAGGGAGCGGTGCCGAGCCACAGGTCCCAATCGAGATTGGCAGGCACAGGGTCGGAGCCGGGTGGCCGGTCCAGTCCTTGTGGCCAGATCGGGCGGTTGGTCCACACATAGGCCTGGTGGACTGGGCCGATCAAGCCGGCCTGGACCACCTCCACGGCACGGCGCAAGCCATCCGAGGCGCTGCCCTGGTTGCCCATTTGGGTAGCGACCTTGTACTTGCGAGCGAGGTCGCGCAGCGTGCGCGCTTCGAACACATCATGTGTCAGCGGTTTCTGGCAGTACACGTGCTTGCCCATCTTGATCGCCATCGCGGCAATCGGCGCGTGCATGTGGTCGGGCACCGCGATATCAACGGCATCGACCGATTTCTCCTTCTCGAGCAGCTCGCGAAAATCCTTGTAAAACTTCGCGTCCGGATGGTTGTTGCGCGCCGCGGCGGCCGCGTCGCCATCCACAACATCACAGAGCGCGACGATGTTCTCGCTCGAACACCAATGCAGGT
The DNA here is from genome assembly GCA_035934555.1 of Verrucomicrobiia bacterium. Taxonomy (GTDB): domain Bacteria; phylum Verrucomicrobiota; class Verrucomicrobiia; order Limisphaerales; family UBA8199; genus DASYXT01. The sequence continues at coordinate 69,611 of DASYXT010000141.1, forward strand.
CGCTGCTCCCCTTGCCACCACAACCAATGACGGCAATGTTAAGTTTGTCATTGGGGGAAACGCGCCTGGGTTTGGGCCGTGCATAGCCGGTGAGCGCCGTCGAGGTGGCGGCGAGGGCGGAGTAGTAGATGAATTGGCGGCGGGTGATCGCAGTTTTTGAGGACGAAACAACAGGCTTGCTCATGCGAAATTCCTACGCCACAAGCCCTTGCTGCACAAGATAATTTTGCGGAGCGCGGACTTTAGCTTCAGTCCGCAGCAACGCCTGCATTCTCAAGCGCGCGACGAACATTATCCAAGCCCACTCCCAGTTCGATGATTGCTGCGGATTGAAGTCCGCGCTCCTGCTGCGAATCGACATTGCGCAAGCCCTGCTTGCTATTTATCGTTACAGAGATGGTCACATCTGTTTTGGCGCATTAGAGGTCATATGGCACAGGCAATCATGGATCCGGAGCAGGTTCGGCGTTTTGCCGACGAACTGAAGCGGTTCAACGCCGAACTGGCGGACCGGATCGCTTCGTTACAGGCGCGCTTTTCCGCCTTGGGCGATACCTGGCAGGACCAGGAACACGTCAAATTCGCCGAGGAATTTAAACAGACGATGAAGGCGTTGAAGAAGTTCGTGGAGATTTCCAATCAGCAAACGCCGTTCCTGTTGCGCAAGGCGCAGCGCATCGAGGAGTACTTGAACCAGAAGTAGCCCATGCCGCAGCAAGCCAAGGTCCGCGCCGTCGATGTCCTGGAGACGTTCCGCTCGAACGTAATTGTGTATTTAAGTGAGGCGCGCCCTGCCCTGGAGGAAATCACGGCGGATGTCCTGCGCTTGCGGCTCTGGTTGGAAACCGAGCAACGCACCTTTTGGGAAAGCCAGGTCCGCCTGCGCACGAAAAAACTCGAACAGGCCCAGGCCGCCTTGTTCAGTTCACGGCTCGGCATTCTCGGCGGCGAAACTTCGGCCGAGCAAATGGCCGTGCAACGGGCTAAACGCGCGCTCGCCGAAGCCGAAACCAAATTGCGGCTGATAAAGAAGTGGGCGCGGGAGTTCGACACCCGCCTCCAGCCCCTGGTGAAGCAAATGGAAAAGCTCCACACGGTTTTTTCGAATGACATGGTCAAAGCGGTCGCGTCGCTAACGCAAACGCTCAACACGCTCGCGGCTTATGCCGACCTCAAGCCGGGCACGGGCGCGGCCACGGCACCCTCGAGCCCCGGCACGGCAGCGGCGAGCCCGGATTCGCAACCGGCTGACCAGCCGGCCACGCCCGGCTCACTGGCCGCCTCAGGACCTCACAAGGGGGTGGCATCGTGAATTCCAATGGCGCGCGCCTGACCGCCCTTACCAAAGAGCTGTGGGCGCAATGGCTGCAAACAAAACACTACTGGACCGATGTGAAGGGGCAGGAATTTGAGCAGAAGTATCTCCAGGAACTCGTCCATACGGTCGATAAGACGGCCACCGTCATCGAGCAACTGGACAAGGTGATGGCACGGATCAAACAAGATTGTGAGTAGGAATCTGGCAGCGGGACGCGCCCTGGAGTTGCTCGAGCAGCTCCGGGTGTTCCTCGAGGATTTCGCCGCCCGGTCCGCCGGCCTCAAGACCAGCTTTGATGCTCAACTGGCCGGCGAACGGCGCCGCGCCGACCGCGCGCTGGCGGAACACGAAAAGCAAACCGATGACTCCGCCATCGCTTTGGACCAGTCTCACCAGAACGCGCGGGCCGCAGCGCAAGCCACTTTCGAGCGGCGCAAAGCCTGGCTGGCCCGCGCCTACCAAACCAGCCAGGCCCTGGGCATCAAGCGGGTGGATGAGAAGATCGGCGCCGAAAAATACGGGCTGCAGCGGATGATGCTGCAGGCCGAGCGCGACCGGGATGCCGGGTTGACCGCGACCACCGCGCGCTTCGAGGAGTTGCGCCGGGATTTGGCCGCCGAGCAAGAGCGGCTGGCTGGCCTTGAACACCAGGCAAGGGCCTGCTTTAAAGGTTATCCGGGTTTTCTGCGACTTTTCCTCAATGCGTATGAGAAGATCGAGGTAAGCGTGCCGGAGGACGAGCAGCGCGCACTTACCGAATTGCGCGAGCGCAGCGGCCGGGCCGGTACTGAGATCCAGCGGCTGCAACGCTACGTGCCGGCACGTCTGTTCAAATATTGGGCCGTGTGGCTCGTGCTCATCCTGTGCGAGGTCCCGCTTATCCTCCAGGCCCGTGGCTTGAATCCGCGCAGTTACCAATGGGCCGGCGTCGCGGTGGGTGGCAGCCTGGTGGTGGTTTTTCTCTTGCGCGCGTACGCCAAGCGCCGGAGCCGGCCGCTGGTGGCCTCGATTGCAAAAGGGCTGGCCCAGGCGCGCCGCTTCCACGACGCCTGTTTCGAGCGCTCGGGCATCCATTATCAACAGGAGATGGAGCGGCTGAAAAACGATTACAACACGACGACGCAGGACTGCGACCGCCAGCTCAAAAAGGCTCAGGGTCAGGCGGGCGACCGGCGCGTCGCCTGCCGGATGAAGACCGACGAGCGCACCGTGCGAGCCAACAAGCGCAATGAAGCTCTCTACAAGGCGCGCCTCGAACGGGTCGAACGCGAGTTCCACGACACACAGCAGACGCTCCTGGAAAGCGCGCAAGTCCGCCGCCAGGCTCTGCTGCAGGATTCCGCCGCGACGCTCAAACGGTTGTCCGCCGAGCACGAGACCACCTGGCGCACTTTGGAAAGCGAGTGGCGCCGCAAGCTCGACCCATTCTATGCCGAGCTTCAAACCCTGACCGCCTCCACCGAAGCGCTGTTTCCGCCTTGGGACAGCGACGCGTTGAAGAATTGGACGCCGCCTTCGCTATTCGCGCAGGCGGCGCGGTTCGGGCGCTTGGAAGTGGATCTGGCCAGGTTCAGTCCCCAACTTCCCGCCGACCCGCGCTTTGCCCTGCCCGGCCCCGCCCGATTCCCGCTGCCGCTTTGCCTCGCCTATCCTCAACAAGGTTCGATTCTGTTTGAGTCGGGAAGCTTTGGCCACGACCTGGCCATCAGTTCTCTCAATAACATTATCCTGCGGTTGCTGGCGGTCGCCCCGCCCGGCCGCGCTAATTTCACTATCCTTGACCCGGTGGGTTTAGGGCAGAATTTTGCCGGCGTGATGCATTTGGCCGATTTCGAGGAGCAGATCATTCACAACCGCATTTGGACCCAGGCGACGCAGATCGAGCAACGGCTGGCCGACCTTAACGAGCACATGGAAAAGGTCATCCAGATGTATTTGCGCAACGAGTATCAAACCATCGCCGAATACAACGAGCAGGCGGGCGTCATCGCGGAGAAATACCATTTCCTGGTCGTCGCGGATTTTCCGGCCAATTTCACCGAGACCGCCACGAAACGCTTGCTCAGCATCGCGGCCAGCGGCGCCCGTTGCGGCGTTTATTTGCTGATGCACTGGGACCAGCGCCTGCCGCTGCCTCAGGAGTTTATTCCCGATGAGCTGCGCAAGGCGGCGGTTCGCGTGGTGGCCCGCAACGACCATTTCGAGCTCGCCGAGGTTGCCAGCCCCGGCGCGCGACTTATGCTCGACGCGCCACCGCCGCCCGAAGTGGCCACCGAGTTCATCCAGCAGGTGGGCCGGCTCAGCCGCGATTCCAGCCGCGTCGAAGTCCCCTTCGAGCAAATCGCCCCACCCGAAGCCGAAATCTGGTCCGAAGAAACAACCGACGAATTGCGTGTTCCTATTGGGCGCACCGGCGCCACCAAGCTCCAGTATCTGGCGATTGGCAAAGGCACGCGCCAGCATGGATTGGTCGCCGGCAAAACCGGCTCCGGTAAATCCACCCTCTTCCATGTGCTCATCACGAACCTTGCATTGTGGTGCAGCCCAGACCAGGTCGAGTTTTACCTCGTCGATTTCAAGAAAGGCGTCGAGTTCAAGTGCTACGCCGCCCGGCGCCTGCCCCATGCGCGCGTGGTTGCCATCGAAAGCGATCGCGAATTCGGCTTGAGCGTGTTGCAACGCGTGGACGACGAACTGAAACGCCGCGGCGACCTGTTTCGCCAGTTGGGCGTGCAGGACCTCGCCGGCTACAAACGCGCCGGCGGCACCGAGGTGCTGCCGCGCACCCTGCTGCTGATCGATGAGTTCCAGGAATTCTTCGTCGAGGACGACAAGATCGGCCAAACGGCTTCGCTGTTGCTGGACCGCATCGTGCGCCAGGGCCGCGCGTTTGGCATTCACGTGCTGTTAGGCTCGCAAACCTTGGGCGGGGCTTACACCGTCGCGCGCACGACCCTCGGCCAAATGGTGATTCGCATCGCGCTGCAATGCAATGAAGCCGACGCCTACCTCATCATGGACGATTCCAACCCCGCGCCCAGGTTGCTGTCCCGGCCGGGTGAAGGCATCTACAACGACATGGCCGGCGCACTCGAAGGCAACAGCCCGTTCCAGGTGGTGTGGTTGCCGGAAGCCGTCCGCGATTCATGGCTCGGACGCGTCCGCGCTCGCGCCGACCAGAATGGAAAAGCTTACCCCGGCCCAATCGTTTTTGAAGGCAACGCGCCGGCGGACGTCCGTGAGAACTCCCTGTTGACTGACTTGCTCGCAACGAAACCGGCTGCGCCGCCCGCGGCTGGCCGGATTTGGCTGGGCGCCCCCAACTCGATCAAGGGCCCGACCGAGGCGACGTTCCACCGCCAAAGCGGCAACAACCTCCTTTTGGTTGGTCAGCGCGACGAAGCCGTGCTGGCCATTTTCTCCGTTGGATTGCTTTCGCTTGCCGCCCAGTTCCCACCCGACGCCGCCCGGATTATTTTCTGCGACGCCTCGCCCCCCGGCACTGCTCCGCGAGATTACCTGGAAAGCTTGTTCCGCGCTCTTGCCCGCCCGCTGACGGTCGCTAAACCGGGTGAAGTGACCCAAGTGATGCAGGAGCTGGACGCTGCGATGAAACAGCGCGCCGAAGAGCCCGACCCCGAGGCTGCCCCGCCGGTGTTTCTGTTCATTCATGGGCTGCAGAAATTCCCCCGGTTGCGCTTTGAAGAGGATTTCGGCTTCGGCGGCGAGGACGCGCAAGCCGCCGCCAACCCCGCTGTGGTGCTCAATAACCTGCTGTGCGAAGGCACTCGTTTGGGCTTCCATGTTATCGCCTCGTGCGACACGTATAACAACGTCGCCCGGTTCCTCAGCCGCAAAGCGGTGAGCGAATTCGAAATGCGCGTGCTATTCCAAATGAGCGTCAACGATTCCGCCAGCCTGATCGACAGCCCCAAAGCCGGTCTGCTCGGCCTGCATCGCGCGCTCTTTTTCAACGCTCAGGAAGGGTACTTGGAAACGTTCCGTCCTTACGCCCTTCCTCCTCGTGAATGGCTCGAGCAAGCGGCGCGTGAAGTAAATGGCAAATGACAGATACTCAATGCTCAATACTCAATTAATTGAAAATCGAGCATCGAGTATTGACCATTGATTATTGAAGCCAGGCCTAAGGTTCGAGCTCTCATTACGATTTTTGTTATGACTTCAGCCTGCGGTGAAGTGGGACCGGTTTCAATTTGCGACAAATTGTCACTCTTGCCGCGCCACCGCTTCCCATCTGCCTCACTCACCTGTCCCATCTCGCCCTCCGCGCCACCGCCCAGGCTGCTCTCCTAACCGCCTTCTCTAGTGCGCTTTACGCCCGCAGAGTCTGAGTTAAACTCGCTCATTAGCGCCCTGGCACAGCCCATGCAACGCTATCACGAATGGCGCAAACCGCTCCTTCCAAAATCGGCCTCCCTGGCTTATGCTGGTTATGTCTTTGACGCCTCGCCACTGTTCTCGTAGCGTCTGAGGTTTCGGGTTCTACCATGATTAGTTGGATCGTAAAGAAATTCATCGGCTCAAAGAATGAGCGTCAGGTCAAACGGCTGCGGCCGCTAGTGGCCAAGATCAACGCTCTGGAAGCAGAGTTGCAAAAGGAGCCGGAAGAAGTCCTGCGCCAGAAAACGGCTGCCTGGAAAGAGGAATTCTCAAAGATCGAAGATAAGGAAGCGTTGGCCGCCCGTCTGGACGAAGTCCTGCCCGAGGCCTTTGCCGTCGTCAAAAATGCCTGCCGCCGCCTTTGCGGCACCGAAATCGCCGTCCGCGAGCACCCGCTCAAGTGGGACATGGTCCCCTTTGACGTCCAGCTCATTGGCGGTCACGCATTGCACTCGGGGCGCATCGCCGAAATGGCGACCGGCGAAGGCAAAACCCTCGTCGCGACCCTGCCGGTATATCTTAATGCCCTCAGCGGCCGCGGCGTGCACGTCGTCACGGTCAACGATTATCTGGCCGCGCGCGATAGCGAATGGATGGGCGCGGTCTATAAGTACCTCGGGCTGACGGTCGGCTGCATCCTGCACGACCAGGATCCAGCCACTCGCCGCCAGCAGTATAACTGCGACATCACCTACGGCACCAACGCCGAGTTCGGTTTCGATTACCTGCGCGACAACGGCATGGCCCAACGCGCCCAGGACCAGGTCCAGCGCGGCCATTATTACGCGATCGTCGATGAAGTGGACTCGATCCTCATCGATGAAGCGCGCACGCCCCTCATCATCAGCGGTCCGGCCGTCATCACCTACGACGAGCAATACGCCAATTATAAGCCCCAGGTCGAAAATTTGTTTCAGGTTCAGGAGCGGCTCTGCAACCGGTTCATTTCCGAAGCGGAAGAATTGCTGGGGAAGCTGAACCCGGCGGATGGTTCGAACGTAGCGGACAGCCAGGCGCTCGAACGCGAGATCGGGCTGCTGCTTTACCGCGTCAAACTGGGTGAGCCCAAGTCGCCGCAGTTGATGAAGCTGCTGGAGAACCCCGACAACGTGCGGCTGATGAACGCGGCGGAGCTGCAGCTCCATGCGGACCAGAAGAAGATCGAGCTCTATGCCGAAAAGGAGCGGCTCTTCTTCGCGATTGACGAGAAGAGCCATGAAGCCGATTTGACCGAGAAAGGGCGCAATCACCTCAGTCCGCAGGACCCCGATGCGTTCATGTTGCCGGACCTGACCACCGCCCTGCACGAAATCGACGCCCGGTCCGAGGTGGACGCGCGCGAGCGTTTGGAAGCCAAGACCAAGCTCCAGCAGGAATACGAAGCCAAAGCGCAGCGCATCCACGCGATCTCGCAGTTGCTCAAGGCGTATTGCCTCTACGAAAAGGACGTCCAGTACGTTGTGCAGGAGAACAAGGTCATTATCGTCGATGAAAACACCGGCCGGCTGATGACTGGGCGCCGCTGGAGCGACGGATTGCACCAGGCCGTTGAGGCCAAGGAAAGCGTCGCGATCGAGCGCGAAACCCAGACGCTGGCCACCATCACCATTCAGAATTATTTCCGGCTTTATCAAAAGCTCGCCGGCATGACCGGCACGGCGGAAACCGAGGCCGGCGAATTCCTCGATATTTACAAACTGGGGGTGCTGGTCATCCCCACCAACCGGCCGGTGGCGCGCCATGATGCCAACGACTCGGTTTACAAGACCAAGCGCGAAAAGTACGGTGCGGTGCTCAAGGAGATTAAAGAGATCCATTCAAAGGGCCGGCCGATTCTCGTCGGCACCATCTCCGTGGAGGTCAGCGAGCACCTCTCCCGCATGCTCAAGCGCGAAGGCATCATCCATTCCGTCCTCAACGCCAAGTACCACCAGCAGGAAGCCGAGATTGTCACCCGCGCCGGCCAGCGCGGCGGCGTGACCATCGCCACGAACATGGCCGGCCGTGGCACCGACATTAAGCTCGGCCCCGGCGTTGCCGAGAGCGGCGGACTGCACGTCATCGGCACCGAACGCCACGAGTCGCGGCGCATTGATCGCCAGTTGCGCGGCCGTTGCGCGCGCCAGGGTGATCCCGGCTCCTCGCACTTTTTCATCGGCCTGGAAGACGATTTGATGCGCCTGTTCGGCTCCGATCGCATCGTCAAGTACATGGAGAAGATGGGCCTCGAGGAAGGTCAGGAACTCGAACACCCCTTGCTCAACCGCTCGATCGAGCAGGCCCAAAAGCGCGTCGAACAACACAACTTCCAAATCCGCAAACGCACGCTCGAATACGACGACGTGATGAACAAGCAGCGCGAAGTCATTTATGGTTTCCGCAATGAGATCATCCACGCCACCGACGTCCGCGACCGCCTGATGGACATTATGGAGGAAGTGGTCGTCCAGAAGGTCGAGGAATTCACCACCGCCGAGCCCGATCAGCACGACTGGAATATCCGTTCGCTGTCCGATTGGGTGAACCTGAATTTCCCGCTTGGCATTCCGGAAAGTGAATTTACCAAGGCGGCCGAAGGCGGCAGCGAGGCACCCGTCCCCGACTCGTTATATGCCGGCCTGAGTGCGGCGCAATTTGCCGTTTGCAATTTTATCATCGATAGCGTCAGAAAGGCTTACGAGCTCAAGGTGAGTTTCGAAAACCCGGACGCGCTGAAGGAAGTCGAGCGTTACACGATCCTGAGCCAGATTGACAAGCTGTGGCAGGAACATCTCTACGAGATGGATAGCCTGCGCTACAGCATTGGCCTGAGAGGCTATGGCCAGCGTGACCCGCTCATCGAATACAAGGCCGAGGCCTTCACCCTGTTCGACAGCCTGATGGTCAACGTCAAATCGGAGGTCTGCCACCATATCTTCCGTAGCGCCACGAGCCTGATGGCTTTCGAGAATTTCCTCATGAACGTGCCTAAGCGCACGTTGCATCAGTCCACCAGCGCCTTTGGTGGCAGCGCCCCGACGGGGTCGGATGCCGCTGCGGCGCAAACCGCGGCGCCCAACGGCCAACCGCGCGCCAGCGATGTCGTCAGCGAAGCCGCTGAAGCCGTCGAGAAGGCGCGCCCGGTTCGCACGGGTCCGAAAGTCGGGCGCAATGATCCGTGCCCATGCAAGAGCGGCAAGAAGTACAAGCACTGCTGCGGCCGCACGTGATGCCAGCAGGCTGAGGTGAGGCTCCTGGCGCCGGTTGTCCACTTCATAATAGCAGCAGGCGATTGACACAGGCGGCCAGCAATCCGCCTGTCATCGGCGCGACGACCGGCACCCAGGCATACCCCCAGTCACTGTCGCGCTTGCCTGGAATGGGCAGAAAGGCATGGACCAAGCGCGGCCCGAAGTCGCGTGCTGGATTAATTGCGTAACCGGTGGCCCCGCCCAGCGACAGGCCAATGGCAAAAACCAATAATCCGACGGGCAAGGCGCCCAGCGTTCCCAACCCGACCGTCACCTCGCCCATAGTTCCTCCAAAGGGAAACTTGATTTTGGCGTCAGTCATTAGGAACACGGGCAAAACGAGCAGGAATGTGCCGCTCATCTCGCAAAAAAAGGCCTGAGCGAGATTGCGCACGCTGGGCCGGGTGCAGAAACAGGCCAGCTTTGCGTCAGCGTCTCCAGTCAGTTTGAAATGCTCCCGATAGAAAAAATAGACCCAGGCGCCGCCGGTAATCGCCCCCAACAATTGCGCGAGGATATAGCCGCCCGCCTTGCCCCACGGAAGTTTGCCCGCCTCGGCCATCGCCAGGGTGACGGCCGGATTTAAATGCGCCCCGCTGAAGGATTGCGCGCTGAACACACCGACGAAAACGGCAAAGGCCCACCCGGCGGTAATGACGATCCAGCCGGAATTATTGCCATAGGTGCGCGCCAGGACCACGTTGGCCACAACACCGTTTCCGAAGGTGACCAGAAAGGCCGTCCCGATGAATTCCGCAACATATGCATTCATAGATCAAAAGCGTTTGCCGGGCAGAAATCCCTGAGCGACCTCATTGAAGTCCTGAATTTGCCGCCGCTGCCACAACTCATCCCGTTCCAACTCCCGGGCCATTACTTGCGCCACACCGGGCGCGATGGCGACCGCCGCGCGCGCATTCAGAAACAGCGCCCGTGTGCGCCGTGCCAGCACGTCCTCAACGGTTCGCGCCATCTCTTCACGTACGGCCCATACCACCTGGGCGCCGCTGATGGCCAGGTGCGGATGCAGCGGTTTGGCCAATTCGGGCTCGGTGCGCATCAGTTGCCGAATTGGCTCGGCGTCGGAACCGTAAATCGACAAAGGCTCCAGGCTATCGGCTTGAAATCCGTGGATGTGCAAGCCGCGAGTGACACATGGGCGGTCCTCGAGGCGCGCCAACACGCGGGCATGGTCCACAGCGTCCTGGGCCATTTTACGATAGGTGGTCCATTTGCCGCCCATGATACTGAGCAGGCCGGACTTGGAAATACTGATCGTATGGTCGCGCGACAGAACCGCTGTGGTGGAAGCACCGCCGGATTTGACCAATGGCCGGATGCCGGTAAATACGCTCAAGACATCCTCGGGACGGGGTCGTTTGGCCAGGTAATCGCCGGCGGTTTGGAGGATGAACTCAACTTCACCGCTCTGGGGCCGCGGCTCGAGGCTCACCTCCGCAATAGGGGTGTCGGTTGTGCCGACCAGCGTGTGGCCATGCCAGGGAATCGCAAACATCACCCGTCCATCGCGCGTGTGCGGCACCATAATGGCGGTGTCCCCCGGCAGAAATGAGCTGTCGAGCACCAGGTGCACACCCTGGCTGAGCGCGAGCATCGGTTCGGCATTTGGCTCATCCAACCGTCGCAGCGAATCCGAGAATGGTCCTGTGGCATTGACGACGCAGCGCGCTGCGACGGCATGTTCCTGGCCGGTTTCAAGGTCCTGAAATCGAAGACCCTCGACCAGCCCGTCGTGGTCTTTGCGCAAATCCAATACGCGCGCGTAATTCAAAAGCGGCGCGCCTAAATCGGCAGCGGTTTGTGCCAGGTTAATCAACAGCCGGCTGTCGTCGAACTGCCCGTCGCGGTACAAAACACCCCCGCGCAAGCCGTCGCGGTCGAGTGTGGGAATGCGCTCGAGGACCTCGTCCCGCGCGAGCAGGCGCGAGCGGCCAAAACCGAATTGGCCGGCCAGCATGTCATACACCTTGAGCCCGAGGCCATAGAAAGGCGCCTCCCACCATTGATAATTGGGCACCACAAACGAAAGGTCATGCACCAGATGCGGTGCATTTTGAAACAGGATACCGCGCTCCTTTAACGCCTCTATCACCAGCGAAATGTTTCCCTGCTGCAAGTAGCGAACGCCGCCATGGACCAGCTTGGTCGAGCGGCTCGAGGTGCCTTTGCCAAAATCGCTTTGTTCGACCAGCATCACGCGATAACCGCGCGCCGCCGCATCCACAGCGATACCCACGCCGGTAGCGCCGCCGCCGATCACCGCCAGGTCCCAGGGCTTGGGATTATCGATGATTTGGCGCAGAGACACCTCTCGGTTCATGAGCCCACGGTAAGTGACAAGGTCCTCGTAAGCGGCCGGGAATCAGTAAAGATTGTAGCGCAGATTTTTAAATCTGCCAGTATCCCCGTAAAGCATTTCATCTCGCGACGATTTTTTTCAGGCACGCCCGGCGAAGGCTCCCGGAATTCAACAGGAGGAAACAGAGAGAACAGAGATGCTGCTTCTCCCTTTTCTCTGTTTGCTCCTGTTGAATCTTCCGGTGTCCTCACAGGTTTGAGCCGCTCTTGAATTGCGTCCGCTCCTCCCAGTCCCGCGAGCGCTTGAGGGCCTCAGTCCAACGGCTCCGGCGGTGCTCGACTTCATCGCGGCTCTTCTGCGGCTCGAACACGCGCTCGGTTTGCCAGGTCTTTTCCACCTCTACCTGGTCTTTCCAGAACCCAACCGCCAAGCCGGCCAGGTAAGCGGCGCCTAATGCGGTCGTTTCCACAATCTTCGGACGAACCACCGGCACCCCGAGGATATCGGCTTGGAATTGCATCAGTAGGTTGTTGGCGGATGCGCCGCCATCTACCCGGAGTTCATTCAGAGCGATATGTGAATCGGCCTTCATCACCTCGAGGACGTCGGCCACTTGAAAGGCGATTCCCTCCAGAGCGGCCCTGGCCAGGTGGCCGGCCGTGGTCCCGCGCGTCAGGCCCGTGATTGTTCCGCGGGCATACTGATCCCAATGCGGCGCGCCCAGGCCGGCGAAGGCCGGCACCAGGTAAACCCCGCCGCAATCCGGCACGCCGGCAGCCAGCTTTTCAATTTCCGCCGATGAATCGATCAAACCCAGTCCATCGCGCAGCCATTGAACCACCGCCCCACCAACAAACACGCTGCCTTCCAGGGCGTATTGCATCTGAGAGCCGCGCCTCCACGCCACCGTCGTGAGCAGTTGGTGTTCCGACAGAGCCGGCTCCGAGCCGATATTCATCAGCATAAAGCAACCGGTGCCGTAGGTGTTCTTGGCAAGCCCATGGCGAAAACAGTTCTGCCCGAACAAGGCCGCTTGCTGGTCTCCTGCAATTCCCGCAATGGGGACAGGCTCACCGAGCCACTCGGCTGAGATGCGGCCATAAATCTCGCTGGAAGAACGGACCTCCGGCAACAGCTCGCGCGGAACATCCAACGCGGTTAACAGCTCCTCATCCCACGCCCCGGTCTGGATATTGAAGAGCATCGTGCGCGAGGCATTGCTCGGATCAGTGATATGAAGGGCGCCGCCGGTGAGTTTCCAGATCAGCCAGGTATCCACCGTGCCAAAGGCTAATTCGCCTCGGCGTGCCCGCGCCCGGGCGCCCGGGACGTTATCCAGCAGCCACCGCACTTTGCTTCCCGAGAAATACGCATCAATTACCAAACCGGCTTTGCGGCGCACCAACTCCCCTAGCCCGGCTCGTTTCAATTCGTCGCAAAAGCCGGCGGTCCGGCGGTCCTGCCACACAATGGCGTTGTGGATCGGCTCCCCAGTGCGGCGGTCCCAGACGAGGGTCGTTTCCCTCTGGTTGGCGATACCGATGGCGGCAAAATCTCCGGCACGCAGGCCGGCTTTAGCGAGCGCGTCGCGGGCCACCGCCAGTTGGCTTTGCCAAATCGCGGTGGGGTCGTGCTCGACCCAGCCGCTTTGCGGGTAAACCTGCGGAAATTCCTTTTGACTTACAGCGCGGATGACGCCGGCGTGATCGAAGATAATCGCGCGGGAACTGGTTGTGCCCTGGTCCAGGGAAAGAATAAAAGGCATAGGTGTTTATGGTCGAACGTGACCAAGCTCGTCAAGCCGCCGGCATTTGCAAATCCAAAAAAGACCGGACCTGGCGATGGTGGAAGGGGAATGGGGTTCGATGCACTGCCCTTCCCAATGGAAAAGCGAAAATGTTTTGGGGTACTGCACCCACTTGGGATTTATACTGGTGGCCGTTATCTTGAGCCATGAGGACAGACGAATTAGCTGACAAAGCTCAAGAATTGAAGGAACAAGCCCAGAACTGGCAGGAAACTGCCAAATACCAGGCGCGCCGAGCCGGAGCCGCCGCCGATGAATACGTCCGCGAGAACTCCTGGCAAAGCGTTGCCATTGCTTTGGGCGTGGGATGCCTGATTGGTTTGTTGCTGGCCAGGCGCGGCGATTGATCTCTAGGGTGAGTTCATCCAAGCAAGGCGAGATGAAACAGAGATTCGCTTCTCGGCGCCCCAAGGTTTGGAACCGCAAGAACCTACCCCGCGCGATCGAGCGGTCTGAGGATTCGCCGAGCCCGACCAAGGAGATCGTTGGAGAGTTGCCCGCAGCGGCTTTGGCTGTGGCCCGGAGAAGCAAAGGCGCCGCACTTCTGGGGCTCGCTTTGGTAGTGGCAGGTCTGTGGTGGATGTTTGCTAGTCGGGATTGACCGAAGCGCCGCGCCAGGTCGCAGGTGTGCCCTCGTCGGGCACGACCGCGAAACGGGCGGGTGCTTCGGAAGCGTTTTAGCACGCAACGTTTTGACTTTCGCGAGCGGTGGGCGATACTCCGCCCGGATGATCTACCGGACGATCCTCTTATTCGGCGCTCCTGGCGCGGGCAAAGGTACTCAAGGCAAAATCCTGGGCACAATCCCCAACTTCTTCCACTGCGCCTGCGGTGACGTTTTCCGCAGCATGAAGGCCGACAGCGACGTCGGCCGCATCTTTCTGGAATACTCCAGTCGGGGCGAGTTGGTGCCGGACCAACCCACCGTTGACCTGTGGCACCATTATATCGAAAGCTGCACCAAGAGCAGCCGGTTCCGGCCGGAGGCGGATACGCTGGTGTTGGACGGTATCCCGCGCAATGTGTCTCAAGCAAAGATGCTGGAAAGCAGGCTGGACGTGGTGGCCGTATTTAACCTGCGTTGCGCCAACCCGGATGTGTTGATCCAGCGGCTGCAAGGCCGCGCGCTGAAGGAAAATCGGCTCGACGATGCCAACCTCGAAGTCATTCGGAATCGGTTGCAAACCTATGAGCGCGAAAGCCGGCCGGTGCTTGATTTCTATGATAAGAGCATCGTGCGCGAGGTGGACGCGGGCCAGACGCCGGTGCAGGTTCTGGCGGAGATTCTGAACCGCATTATAACAATTTAGCTGTGCAGGAGCAGTTCAAGACATTCACCGCGAGCGAGCTTTATTGTCCCAAGTGCGGGAAATCGCAGCCCGTCCGCGAGCGGCTGCTGCTGGTGCTGCCATCGGGTGAACTGCACGAATTCCTCTGCGCACAGTGTGCGACTTCCTTAGGCAAACGCACCGTTACGGCTCCCCCGGTGGCGCCGGTGCGCCCGCCTGCGCCGAGACGCCGGCGTTAACATTGTGTTTCAGAATGTGGGAGACGAGGTAGCGAGCCTCTGATCTGCCCAGACGCGCCACAAGAACACCGGTAAAAATGCTGCGAACGCCCCTGCCGAACTGCTAGACTGCACGGTGATGAACAATTCAGGCCGATTACGGATTGGCGATGATTGGCACGCCATCACCATTATTGCGCTATCGCAGCAAAATCCCTTGAAAGCGGTCGCCGAGTTCGTCGAGAACAGCATCGACGCCAAAGCGCGAAACATCACCATCACGCGTGGGCGTGAGAAGGGCCAGCATTTCCTGCGGATTAAAGATGACGGGGAGGGAGTTCCGCGGGACGCGCAGGGGCTGCCGGATTTTCAGTATGTCGCGACGCACATCTGCGATTCGATCAAGCGGCAGCTCAAACACAATGGCTCAACCGGCGTGCAGGGGGAGTTCGGCATCGGCCTGCTCAGTTTCTGGACGGTCGGAGAGGAACTCCTGTTGGCCTCAGCCGCCGGCGATGGCCGCACTTACCAGATGCACATGCGCAAGGGCAACCCAAAATATGAGGTGAAACAGAAAGGAATATTATTTGCTGAAGGGGGAACGGAGTTGACGGTCCGGCCATTGCTGCCGGGCATTCGACAGTTCAGTGGTGAGAAACTGCAGTGGTACCTGGCTTCCGAGCTCCGGGACCGCATCCGGCAATCCGGCGTGCAAATCAGAATTGTCGATCGCACCGCACGCGCCGAATTCAAAGTCGAGCCGCGCCAGTTCGAAGGTCGCTTGCTGCATCAAATCAACCGCCAGCCATCGCCGCAGACCTATCTGGAGCTTTATTTGAACCCGCCCGGCCAGGACAACGTGGTCGGCCTTTACCGCGCCGGCACCCGCGTCCTGGAGAATATCTGCGAGTTGGCCATGTTCTCCAAGCCGCCTTGGAACAGCGGCTACCTCCAGGGCATGGTCGATGCCGGCTACCTGAACCTGACACCGGGCACCCGCACGGGAGTGATCCAAGACGAAACCCTCGCCCGGCTCGCCGCCGAGTTGCAGCCCCTCGAGGAGCAAGCATTGCGGTTAATCGATGAACAACGCCGCGCTGAAGAGGAACAGACCAGCCGTGATGTCTTGCGCTCGATTCAAAAGGCCCTCAAGGAGGCCATCCTGACTTTGCCCGCTGAGGAATACGACTGGTTCAATATCCGCGAAGGAGAAGTGATAATCCGCGAGGGCGCTGCCGCCAGGTCTGTTCAGGACACCGCCGCGCCAGACAACGAGCCGCTGATCATTCAAGAGACCTCGGCCGGACCCTCCTCCGCCGCGGGCGAACAAAAACAATTTTTCGAGTATCCCGGTCCTTTGTTCAGCGCGCGGATTTCACCCGGCTCAGTGGTGCTGCCCGTCAATGGGACAAAAAATCTCCGGGCGGTTCCGCGCGACCGCGCCCAACGGTTGGTGGAAGACAATCTGGATTTCCGTTGGACCATGGTTGAAGGGGAAGGCCGGCTGGAGAAGGATACGGACGAGATTGCGACCTTTCACGCTCCAGCCGAACCGGGGTTGACACGCATTCGCGTGGCCGTCACGCAAGGCGACGTGAGTTGCCAAGTGGAGGCTCTGGTGACCGTGACCCAATCGCTGCTGCCACCGCCGAAAGAACGCGAGGTCACCCGCGAAGGAATCCCGGCCTATACTTTTCAGCGCGCGCCAGGTGAGCTATGGCGTTCGAGGCTCGATGCCCAGAAAAACCTGATCGTGGTCAACAGCGGGCATCGGGATTTTGTTTATGCCGCCCGCCATAAGGCCCTCAAGCTGCGCTACATCAGCCGGTTGTACGCCAAGGAATTGGTCTTGCGCAATTTTGTCGGTGTTCCAGCGGAGCAACTGCTCGAACGGCTCATCGAACTGAGCCTCTACACGGAAGAGAATTTGAAATAGATCTGAATGGCCGCCGGGACCCAGAAATCGATCTTAAGGAATTCAAAGCGGTCCAAGGCCCAAGCAATTGAAGATTTTCTTCATACCGACGCTTTGAATTCTTTGGGGGCTCCGCAACTCACCCGAACTTCCGCGTCAAGCGGTGGCGGTCGTAAGCCCGGCGCTGTTCGGGAGCCATGCGGGAAAAATCCGGTGCGCCATTGGCCAACATCGGCCAGGAGGCCCCCCCTAAGGCGGCAGTTGAAGCTCCGGCCGGTGATGAAGAAGTAACCGTTACCCTCGAGCGACTGCGGTTATTCGCGTCATAGCTCATCGCTGAGTCGGTTAATTCGAGATCACGCTCGAGCGAGAGCTTGGGTTTGATTCCCTTCCCCTGAAGCACGCCGTGGTAGGCGCGCACGGCTTCTTCCGGCGAAATTTTCCCGTCGGAGATCAGCCGCAGCATTTCAATGAACGCGAGCTGATGTTCGGCGTTGTTGATCTTGCGGCCAAACAAGGCGACGCGCGCGCCGTACTTCTGCGCATCGTGCAGGAGTTTAAACGCATCGTAAGTTGTTCCCGCGCTGCCGCCCAGAATCCCAACCACCAGATTCGGGTCGTATTGGGCCAGCTCCTCCATAGCGCGCGGGCCGTGATAGACAATCTTAAGGAATAGCGGACGGCCGCTCTCGGGCACGCCGGCGAGTGCGCGCACGATGTTGTCGTTGATGAACTCGCCCAGCTTTTCCGCCGGGATGCCGCTCGGAACATTCGGATCGAACACTTCCAGAAAATAGCGAAAGCCCTTCCGCTCGGCTTCTTCGCGAAAGCATTTAAAGGCGAGCAGCGTCGCGCGGTCCTGTTTGACATCGTTGAGGAAGGTCACCGAATACAGCCCAAGGTTCGCGCCGGGAAAGCCACCCGCTTCCCGGGCGCACTCGATCTTGCCGCATTGGATTTGGTCGATGGTGGCGCTGCGAAACGGTTGCGCCGGCTCGGCCATATAGCAGCCGTGGCGGACGGCCCAGACGTCCGTCGCATCGTTGGCGCGCGCCGCCGGCGTCACGTCGGATTGTCCAAATAGGCCCTCTTTGATGGTGAGTTGCTCGTTGACGTAAGCCGACATCAGCATGACGTCCACCAGGCCCTGGTGGACCACTTCGCGGATGATGTCGAGGAATTCCGGCAGGTTCCGGTACCCATACTCGGCCCGGGTCCAAATCTCCGGAGAGAATCGGGCCGGCCGCTCCCCCTGCCCCGCCAGATACGAACGCGGGCCCGGCGCGCGAACCCCGAACGCCATGTCCGCATCTTTTGCGTCAGCCAGGATAAACGCTCGCGAGGAGCGATTCGCTTTAATCTCGGCCAGCTTGCGGTCCAGCGACTTCATCGGTCAGGTCCTCACTTGCGCCAAAGTGGCTTTCAATGCGCGAGCCGATTGCTGCAGGCCCAGTTCCTCCTTGGGCCAGAGCTTCAACGCCTCCTGTCGGAGCACCCCGCGCCGGCCAACGGCACACGGAACACTTAAGCAAATCCCACTGATTCCATAGGCACCCTGCACCAAAGACGACACCGGCAGCAGTGCCTGCTGGTCCAGCAGCACCGCATGAATGACGTCACGGATGGCCAGCGCCACGGCCCAGCCTGCGCCGCCCTTCTTCTTTATCACTTCCGCGCCGCTGCCTTTTGTCCGCTCGAAAATGGCATTCTGAAATCCTGGGTTGCACTCAGACATGCTGGTCAGCGGCAAGCCGTTCACGGTAGCACCGGACCAAACGGGGACCATCGAATCACCATGTTCGCCAAGGATAAGCGCTTTAACCTGGGTTGCGGCCAGTTTGAGCTCGGCGGCCAGCAACGAACTGAAGCGAGCCGTATCGAGCATGGTGCCGAGGCCATAAACCTGTTGCCAGGGCAGCCCCAATTTCTCCAGCGCCAGGTGCGTCAGGATATCCACCGGATTGGATACGACGAAAACGTGAGCCTCCTTGCGCACCCCAGCCATCTTCAGGCTATCGAGAATCTGGACGAACAGCGTGACGTTCCGGTTGATGAGGTCCAGGCGCGATTCATCCGGTTTGCGGCGCAACCCCGCCGTGAGCAGGAACACGTCGCTATCGGCGGCGCGCGAGTAATCGCCGGCATAAATCCGCTGATCGCCCGCGACCGACGCGCCGTGCAACAGGTCCAGCGCTTCGCCTTCGGCCAGCGCGCTGTTGGCGTCCAGAAGCTGTATTTCCGAAACCAGCCCCGCGCACTGCAGCGCAAACGCCGCACAGGAACCGACGCGCCCACCTCCACCTATAATGGTGACTTTCATGGCAACGAAGACATCTGAGTGGGTGATGCCGTCCATGGCCGTTTTCCGCGTGCGCAGGTGGAACAGGTTACCTCTAGCAGCAGCGGCTGATAATGGGCTCCCGAGCAGGTCATGACCGCAGCCCTTTCAAGATTTGTTCAGTAATCGCCTGAACCAAGGTCTCGGCCTGCGGGTCAGGAATTGCCCCCCCGGGTGTGCCGTTGCCACCCTCCGCCGCAGCGGGTAAAGCACAGGCCACCCCCGGACGCCAACCCTCATTATCGCACAGTTCGCATTCCTTGAGACCAAACCGCGGATCGGGAATGCCCAGGCTCTGCTTAATCTTCAGCAGGTCCTGGAGCTGAGTGGGGGTCATGGTATTGACCGGCTTGCCCAATTGCGAGGCGACCAGCACCGTTCGGCAATAGGCCTCGAGGATTTCCACTTTGAAATAGGCGTCCTCGATATTGTTATGGCTCCAGGTCACCACGCCGTGGTTGGCCATGAGAATCGTGTTGTGCTTATCTACCAGATCGGCCACCAGCTTGCCCATCTCCGGAGTCCCCGGCGTCCGATACGGCGCGATGGCCACCGACGCGAACACTTCAAACTCGGGGATCATGCACGTGGGCGGTTCAACGCCGGCCACCGCAAACCCTGTTGCGTGAGGCGGGTGGCAATGCACGCTGGCCATCGCCCGCGGTTGGCGTTTCATAATCTGCAGGTGCATCAGAATCTCGCTGGTGCGCTTTTTTGTCCCGGCCAATTGATTGCCTTCCAGGTCCACCAGGCACATGTCCTCCGGTTTCATGAAACCCTTCGATACCAGCGTCGGCGTGCAGAGAGCGAGGTCCTCGCCGACACGAATGGCGAGATTGCCGCCATTGCCATCGACGTATTCGCGCAGCCAGAGGCGCCGGCCGATTTCACACAACTCCTGCTTTAACTGGTTGAGGCGCGGCGAATTAAAAAAACTCTCGATTTCAGCAGGCGAACTCTTTGATGTCACCGCGCGGCTCGGCGGAACCACTGCCCCCGCGGTGACCACAGCCGTCGGTCCATTGCGGCTTTGCAGGTCGCGCAGAAAATCGCGCGCTGACGGCGTGAGCAAGGCGTCCTCAGGCAAAATGGGAGCACCATTGCCGTCGCGGACCATTTGTTCCAAATCGCGCAAACTTATCACCTGTTTCATGCGGAAAGCGGGTTATAGAAAACTTCATCCACCAGAATGGCGGTAATCGCATCAATCGGCGCAGGCGGGTCCAGCGGGCATGCCGCCTCGCGGCCTTCGACAAAGCCGACGCCCTGCCCCACCGCCGCGCCCAGGCAATCGTAACTGACCAGGGTGGGCTCTTTGCTTAGACCCTCGGGGATAGCCGAGCCGTGCGGATAGTTTTCCCTGCTGAACGGCGACACCAGCAGCCAGCGGCCGCCTTCAAGAGCAGGAACCGCGACGCTCAACGTGACGCGGCCAATGACTTTGCCCAGTCTCATGCCCGCGCCTCCGTCGCCGGGTCATCAACAATCCCGATGACTATCCAGCGCGCGGGACTGTGATCGTCCTGAACGGCCTTGCGAGCCGCGAGCCCATCTGACGAGATAATCACCCGCTGATGCAGCCCGGCTCCAAGAGCATCGAGGGCCACCTGCGGCGAGCCTTCGGCGGCGCCCGCCTGGCTGAGCGGCTGGCAAATTAGCAGCCGCCAGCCTTCCAGACTCCGGTGTTTCCGGGTCGCCACCACATTTCCTTCGACACGCGCCAGCAGCATCAGTAAATCCTCAAGTTGTCCACCATCACACACCGGCGAACCCGGCAAAAAGTGCGCGGATTAGTCACACCTTCGCCCGTGGGAGTGGCAATCGAATAGCTCAGGTAGCCTTCCCCGCCCAGGCCCAGCCCGCTCATGCACGGACCGTTCTTGATGAAGAGCGTCGTATCCAGCGCGCGCGCCATCGCCGTCATGTGCTCGACATCATGCGAATGAATCAGCGAGGTGTGCTTGTAATTGTGCTCGGCTTCCAGCGCTGCTTCGATGCCCTCTTCAACACCGCGCACGCGAACGATCGGTACAAACGGCATCATCTGTTCTTCGCGCACGAACGGATGGTCGCGGCCGGTTTCTGCGAATAATAGTTGCGTGCCGTCGGGAACGGTTGTGCCGGCGGCGTTGGCCAAAATAGCCGCGTCTTTGCCGATGAGCGCTTTGTTGACCACCGGCTCGAGGCAACCGGCCCCTTCGCCCAGTTGGAACGTAAAGGCCGCCTGGGTCAGCCGCTCGAGTTGCGCCCCATTCAGCTTCACCGCGCCGGCTCCCTGCATCTTCGTCATCAGCGCATCCGCGGCACTGTCCACCACGAACACCTCCTTCTCACCGATGCAGAGCAGATTATTATCGTAAGCCGCCCCCTGGATAATTGCCTTGGCCGCGCGCTCCAGGCACGCGGTGTGATCAACCAATACCGGCGGATTGCCCGGTCCGGCGCAAATCGCGCGCTTGCCGCTTTGCATCGCGGCCTTTACCACCCCAGGCCCACCGGTCACACACAACAACCGGACTGCTTCGTGCACACAAATCGCTTTGAAAGAGTCGAGTGTGGGCTGCTCGATAATCGTCACCAGGTTGCGAATGCCCACTTCGCGTTCGATGGCCTTATTGTATTCGGCCACGGCCACGGCCGCGCAGCGCGCCGCGGCCGGGTGCGCGTTAAATACGACGCTGTTCCCCGCCGCGACCATATTGACGATGTTGCCGCTCAGCGTGGGAATGGAATGCGTGGACGGGGTGATTGCCGCGACCACGCCAAAGGGCGTGTATTCTTCGAGCGTGATGCCGTGGTCGCCGCTGCGGCCCTCAGGGTGAAGCCATTCAACCCCGGGCACCAACTTAATAATCCTGAGCTTTTCAATCTTATGATCGAGGCGCCCGATCTTGGTTTCCTCCAGCTCCAGCCGCCCCCATTCCGTCGCGTTGGCCTCCGCCATCCCTTTGATGAGTTCGACCACCTTCGCCCGCGCAGCCACGCCCTTTTGTTTCAATTGCAGGAACGCGTCGTGCGCAGCCGCGCACGCTTCGTTGGCATCCTGAAACACGCCATTCCGTGGCGGTGAGCTGCCGGTAGAGACCGCGCGCTGGCTTGACGCCACGCGAGCGGACGAGGAAGACGCCGGGGCGGCAGCAGGCTGGCTGCGGCCGAGGCGCCCGAGCACATCGGCGACCACCTCGCGAATCAAAGTTTCGTTCACTGCGCTCATAAACGAATTGAATGGTGTTTTACAGACCGGAGCTACGCACCCGCGCCATTATTTGGCGGTATAGACCTGTTTGCCCAGGACATCCACGGTATCGACAATGCCAATAATGACCGCATCCACCGGCGCGTCTTTGAGATTAGGCGCCAGCCGCGCCGAGCTGCCCTGGCAAAACATCACCAACTCGCCAATCCCGGCCCCCACGCTGTCCACCGCCACAATCGTGTTTGCGCCCGGACGAAACCGGGTCGGCTCGGCTTCATCGACCAACTGCGGCCGGACCAGGAGCAGCTTGCGGCCGCTCATGGACGGGTCCTTCTTGGTGGCGACCACCGAGCCTTCGACGCGCGCGAGGAACATAGTTCCTCCTTATTTCGCGGCCGGTTTCTTCGGCAGCACGGCTTCGACGTCCGCATGCGGCCGGGCGATGACGTGCACGCTGACCAGCTCGCCTTTGATGGCCTTGACGGCCTGGGCCCCGGCGTCCGTTGCCGCCTTGACCGCGGCCACGTCGCCAACCACCACCGCGGTGACGAGCGCATTGCCGACCTGCGTCATCGGTCCGGCCAATTCGACATTGGCCGCTTTGAGCATCGCGTCGGTGCCCTCAACGAGGGCAACAAGTCCGCGGGTTTCGATCATTCCTATTGCTTGATGAGACATAGAGAGGATTAATGGTTGATAGTTGATAAACCGACCGTGGTAGAACGGGAAATGGGAATTGCGGGACGGGTATTTTCTTTCTCCAAAAAGCGCTTCACCTCGCGCGCCACCACCAGTTCTTCGTTGGTGGGGATGACGAGGATTTGCACACGCGACTCGGGCGCGCTGATGACACCTTCCTGTGCTTTAAGGGCCGAGTTCTTTTCCTCATCGAGAATAATTCCTAACCGGTCGAGGTTTGCACAGACGGCACGCCGCACGAGAGGTTGGTTCTCCCCAATGCCGGCCGTGAAGGCCAGCGCATCGGCGCCGTTCAATTCGACGAAAAACGCGCCAATCCAATGGCGCGCCTGGTGCACAAAAACCTTCAGCGCAAGCTCCGCCTGCGCATTGCCCCGGGCCGCTTGCTGGAGGATGTCGCGCATATCGTTGTGCCCTCCGGACAACGCGCGCAGGCCTGATTCTTTGCACAGCACCCGCTCAGCCTCGTCCAGGGTCAGGCCAGTGCTGCGCATCAGGAACGGCAGCGCGAATGCATCCAGATCGCCCACGCGATTGTTCTGCGGCAGCCCCGATTGCGGGCTCAGGCCCATGCTGGTCCCGATGGCCACTCCGTTAAGAATTCCAGTGATTGACGAACTGCCGCCCAGGTGACACGAAATCACTCGCAATTCCGGCCCGGCGAATCGCTCGCTTCGGCCGCGCACATAAAGCTGGCGCGCAGCTTCCGCCACCTCAGCGCGTCCAAGCAACTCCGCGGAGCGCTCGGCAATGAACTTATGGCTCGCCCCATGAAAGCCCCAGCGGCGCACTCCCGCCTCATGCCACGCCCGCGGCACGGCATACCGGACGGCTTCCGGGGGCGCCCATTGGTAAAAAGCCGTTTCAAAGAGCCCCACCAGTGGCACAGCCGGCACCCGCTTGGCAAACAGGCGGATTCCGCTGATGTAGGGCGGATTATGCGCCGGGGCGATGCCGTTAAAGGCTTCCATCGCCTCGAGCACGTTTTCGTCCAGGCGGACGCAGCCGTTCACGCCGCGGGCCATAATCGTCTTGAAACCCACCGCCGCCAGCTCGCGCTCCTCTTGAATATGTCCGCCGGCCTTCAACTGCTCCAGGCACTCCCCGATTGCCTTCGCGTAATCCTGGACCCGCTCCACACCGCCTTTGTGCAGCAGCGCCTCCTTCCCGTTCGAGAAATCGAACAGGCGCCACTTCAGCGAGGTCGAGCCGAGATTAGCGACCAGGATTTTCATCCAGCGCGTTCGGTTACTGCAACCATTTGCCTAAGATGGCCAATCCTTCGTGTGGACGCGGGATCACCTGCACGCTGACCACCTGGCCGACCTGCGCGGCTGCCGCCGCACCGGCATCCGTCGCCGCTTTCACCGCGGCAACGTCACCGCGGAAAAACCCGGTCACATATCCGCTGCCGATTTTTTCCCAGCCGACCAGCGTCACGTTGGCGGCTTTGAGTGCGGCGTCGCACGCTTCCAGCAAAGCGCAAAGGCCTTTGCACTCGATCATTCCGATTGCTTGTTGGACCATAAGAAAGTTGATGGTTGATGGTTGTTTATTTACTTGGGTTTGGCGTTGGCCGCCTCCGGAACAAAAGATTTCAACAGGTCTTCATGCGGGCGCGCCAGGATGTGCGAGCTGACTAGTTCACCCACTTTGGCCGCCGCTTTCGACCCGGCGTCCACCGCCGCCTTCACGCTGCCCACGTCCCCGCGGCACAACACCGTGATTAATCCCCCGCCGATCGGAATCGTTTTGACCAGGTTCACGTTGGCGGCTTTGACCATCGCGTCGCTGGCTTCGACACTGCCCACATAGCCCTTCGTTTCAATCATGCCTAATGCTTCGCTCATAAGTTGGTTGTTAGTTGATAATTGATAGCTTGAAATTGAGAAGTTCAGGTGCGCAGCTCGCAGGGGGTTTCCGGTTCGAGATTGCAGGCGTTGCCTTCATCCGTATCAATATGCACCTCCAATTTGAAACTCTTATCCACACGAACCAGCAGTTGCTCCAGCGTCAACCCGCACGGGCCCCCGATGCCCAGCTTCATCTTGTCCCCGCCTTTCACTCCATAATACTCCGCGTCAGCCGGTGACATATGCACATGCCGCGACGCGCGGATCACCCCTTCGGTCATTTCAAAAAAACCCGCCGGGCCCATCAACATGCAGCCCAGCGTCCCTTTGATGTCGCCCGAAAGCCGTAGCGGCAACTCAAAACCCAGCGCGATGCCGTCCGTATAAGCCAACTCAACCTGGTTCAACGTGCGACACGGGCCCAGAATCCGCAGATTGGAAATCACTCGGCTGCGCGGCCCAATCAGCGTCACCGTTTCCTTCGCGGCAAACTGCCCGTCCTGGTACAGCCACTTGTGCACCGTCAATTCGCGCCCCTTGCCGAAAAGCGCCTCGACCGCCGCCTGCGTCAAATGGCAGTGCCGAGCGCTGACGTTCACCACCAGCGGATTCGGCGCCGACGCGGCACGAGGCAATGGCTTGCCCAGGCGCTGATATACCGCCTGGCGCACCATGTGCTCGACCACTGCCCGATGCAGGGTAGTTTGGCTGTTTGCCAACATATGACTTCTTTTGACATAAACTGACGCAGAGTCAACAAAATTATTGCAAAATATTTCAAAAGATGTCATTTTCAACCACTGTGCAACCGGAAGCGCGTCAGCATCGAATCAGCGAGTTTCTGCAAAAGGTCGAATTCGCTTCTCTGGAAGAGATTGCGACGCAGGTTGATGCGTCGGTTTCCACCGTGCGCCGGGATTTGGCTTTGTTGGCCGTTACCGGAACCGTGCGGCGCACCCATGGCGGAGCGCGCATCGCAGTTCCGCGCTCGGATGAATTCTCCTTTTCAACGCGCGACACGCATCAACTCGCGGAAAAGGAGGCTATCGGACGCGCGTGCGCTGAACTCATCGAGCCAAGTCAGACGGTTATCCTGGATGCAGGGACAACCGTCTATCATGTGGCGCGGTATCTCGAAAGCAAAGCACCCCAAATCATCACCAACTCCCTGCCGGTCGCCAACCTGTTTGCCTCCGCCAGCCGCGTCGAAGTCGTTCTTTCTGGTGGGGTAATCTACCCGCGCTTGGGAGTTCTGGTCGGACCGATGGCTGTCGATGCCTTTTCCAAAATTCATGCTGATGTCGCAGTGATGAGCGCCGGGGGGCTGACAATGGAAGGGATCACCAACTCGCATGGACTGCTCATCGACATTCAGCGCGCAATGATCAACGGCGCTCGCAAGGTGATCTTTTGCCTGGACCACACAAAACTGGGGCGGCAATCGGTTTTGCCGTTATGCGAACTGGCTCGGGTGAATGTCCTCGTAACGGACGACGCCGCGCCGGAGCCGTTGCTGGAAGAGATTCGCGCACGTGGGATTCAGGTGTTGGTAGCCGCCCTCGCTGGGGAGGCGGATGCGGCGCGCGGACTTTAGTCGGCGGCAACGCTCTAACAACCCAGCGCCTGCAACATTTTGCGAACCACCTTCAGTTCGAGTGTTGCTGCGGACTAAAAGTCTGACTAAAAGTCCGCGCTCCGTGCCGCGCAAAAAGTTTGAAATTGTTCGCCGCCTCAGAAACCATGGCGCGCATGAAGAGACCCGTTCAGACCTTCGCGAGGAGACTTCTCGTCCCGGCACTGGCGCTCGCGCTCAACCTGTTGGCGCTGAGACAGCCCGCGCGCGCCGCCGAAAACACAGCGCTGCGCCCGCCCTCCGTCCCGCTGGTCGCCTGCGATCCTTACTTCAGCATCTGGTCTCCGGCCGACCAACTCACAGGCGCCGATACGGTTCACTGGACGGGTAAACCGCATCGGCTGACCAGCACGGTGCGGATTGACGGGGCCGGTTATCGCTTGATGGGCACGGAACCGGCCAGCGTTCCTGCGCTGACGCAAACCGGTTTGGAAGTGCTGCCCACGCGCACCATCTACACTTTCGAAGGCGCCGGCGTGCGCCTCCAATTAACCTTCATGACTGCGGCGCTTCCGGATGATTTGATGATCTACTCCCGGCCAGTCACCTACCTGACCTGGGACACCCAAGCCACCGACGGCAAGGAACACCAGGTGCGCTTCTATTTCGACGCCTCAGCCGAAATCGCCGTCAACACGCCCCAGCAACAGGTAACAATTTCCCTTCCCTCAATGACCGGCCTGGAAGTGACCGCCGCTGGTTCGGTGGACCAGCCGATTCTGCGAAAGAAGGGCGACGATCTGCGGATTGACTGGGGCCATTTCTACATCGCCGCCCCTACAGCCCAGCACTGGAACCGGCCGATTGCCGCCTCGCCTGAGCCTGTTACCGCCGGCGCCGCTCCGAAGCTGGCATTCTCGACGGATGTGGACCACGTCGGCACGAAGCCGGTCTCGCGCTGGTTGATTCTCGCTTATGACGACCAATACTCGATTCAGTATTTCGGGCACAACCTGCGGCCGTATTGGCGCCGCAACGGTGATGGTGCGAAGGCCTTGCTGAGGAAGGCGGCGGCAGAGTATGCCGCGCTGAAACGGCGCTGCGAAACGTTTGACAGCGATTTGATGGCTGCGTTAACAAAAGCCGGCGGCGACCGCTACGCGAGAATCTGCGCGCTGGCTTATCGCCAGTGTTATGCCGCCAACAAGGTCGTGGCGGACGCTCATGGTCAGCCGCTGATGTTCCCCAAGGAGAATTTCAGCAACGGCTGCATTGGGACAGTGGATGTGATTTACCCAATGGCGCCTCAATTTCTCCTCTTCAACCCATCGCTGGCGAAAGCCATGCTGGTGCCGATCCTTGATTACGCTGCGTCGTCCCGCTGGCGCTGGCCCTTTGCGCCGCACGACCTGGGCACCTACCCCCTCGACAATGGCCAGGTCTATGGTGGCGGTGAACGCACCGAGGAAAACCAGATGCCCGTCGAAGAAACCGGCAACATGCTGCTGCTCCTGGCGGCTCTCGCGCACGAGGAAGGCAACGCCGGCTTTAGCGCGCATTACTGGCCGGTGCTCGAGAAATGGGCCGACTATCTCAAGGCGAAAGGATTCGACCCCGAAAACCAGCTTTGCACGGACGATTTTGCCGGGCATCTGGCTCATAATGTCAACCTCTCCGCAAAAGCCATTTGCGGCCTTGGCGCTTTCGCTAAACTCTGCCAAATGCGAGGCGACAAAGCCCAAACCGCAGAATTGAACGCTCTGGCAAAACAATTCGCGGCGCGCTGGGTCAAAGAAGGCGATGACGGGGACCATTTCCGCCTCGCCTTTGATCGCCCTGGCACGTGGAGCCAAAAATATAATTTGGTTTGGGACCGCATCTTGGACCTGAACCTGTTCCCCGCGTCGGTGGCCCGCAAGGAGATGGACTTTTACAAAACCAAGCTCCTCCAATTCGGTTTGCCGCTGGATAATCGCAAAGAGTACACCAAGCTCGACTGGACACTCTGGACCGCAACGCTGACGCAGGACCGAGCCGATTTCGACGCACTGGTCGCGCCGGTCTGGCGTTTTCTCAATGAAAGTCCCAGTCGCGTGCCCATGACCGATTGGTACTGGACGCAGAACGGCCGGCAGAGGGGCTTTCAGGCGCGCTCGGTGGTGGGTGGTGTCTTTCTGCAAATGTTATATGACTCGAGCGGCTGGAAGAAGTGGGCGGCCCGCGACAGAACTAAAGCGCGCAACTGGGCGCCCCTGCCCCCAATCACACCGGCGCGCGGACTTTAGTCCGCAGCAGTATTCGAACAGTAGGCGGCTGGAGATGTCGCAAGCGTTTCGGCTTTTGGGCGTTGCTGCGGACTAAAGTCTGATTTTTCCCGCAGCAGCATTCGAACAGTACGCGGCTGGAGATGTCGCAGGCCTTTCAACTTTTGGGCGTTGCTGCGGACTAAAGTCCGCGCGCCGGCCTGTTTCGACCACTCAAGGCGTCAAGCTGGTGGACCTCTGACCTCTTGACCTGCGGCCCGCGCCTTGCCCAAACTAACTCATGGCTGATTCGTTACCCGGCGCGCCTGCCCCACTGACGGCGTCTCCCCCTGCGGCGCAAAAACCGACGACCAACTTTCGCTGGGTAATTTGCGCACTGTTGTTTTGGGTGACGACGGCTAACTATATCGATCGCGGAGTGTTTGGGAACCTGGCGCCGGAACTCCAAAAGCAGATTGGCTGGACCCAGGGCCAGTACTGGGACATGACAGTAGCGTTCAACGCGGCTTACGCGGTGAGCCTGCTGTTGGCCGGCAGATTGATGGACGTGCTGGGCCTGCGTTGGGGCTTCGCGCTGGCTTGCGCTGTTTGGGGCCTGGTGTCCATGGGTCATTCCCTCGCCAGCACCGTCGGTGGGTTCTTCCTGCTGCGTATTCTGCTGGGTTTGGGCGAAGGCGGCAATTTTCCAGCGGCGATCAAGACGACGGCCGAATGGTTCCCTAAACGCGAACGGGCGCTGGCGACGGGACTTTTCAATTGCGGCTCGAACATCGGCGGCGTGCTCGTGCCGTTTGGCCTGCCGTTTGTCGTCTCGACGTTTGCCGAAGTCAGCCTCGGCGGACACGTGCTGGGCTGGCGCGGCGCTTTCCTCATCACCGGTATTTTCGATATCACCTGGATTGTCGCCTGGCTGCTGCTCTATCGCCAACCGCAGGAGCATCCGAACGTTTCCGCTTCGGAGTTGGCATGGATCAACAGCGACCCGGCGGAGTCCGTGGTGAAGATTCCCTGGCGCAAGCTCTTTCCCCACCGCCAGGCCTGGGCCTTCGCCGCAGGCAAATTCATGACCGACTGTTTCTGGTGGTTTTACCTGGTGGGCGCGCCGTACTTCTTCGCTGACCGCTTTCATCTCTCGCTACATAGCCGTAGCGGACCGGTGGCGATCATTTACGTCATGGCGTCTGTGGGTAGCATCGCTGGGGGCTGGTTATCGGGGTTTTTTATGGGGCGCGGGTGGTCGCTAAATCGTGCGCGCAAAACGACCTTCCTCATCTGCGCGCTGGCGGTGCTACCCGTCGTGTTTGCCACGGTCACTCACCAGGTGTGGGTGGCGGTGGGTCTGATTACCCTGGCCGCCTCGGCTCATCAGGCCTGGTCGGCCAACATCTTCAGCCTGGCCGGTGACATGTTTCCGCGACGCGTGGTCGGCTCGGTAACCGGTTTCGGCGGGTTCGCCGGCTCGGTCGGCGCGATCTTCCTGTTCCTTATCGTGGGCAAGTTACGCGACGCAGCAGTCGCGCGCGGCGAGCCTGGCAATTATTTCGCGATCTTCCTCGCTGCCAGCCTGGCGTACATCACGGCGTTGTTAATCATCCAACTATTGGCGCCAAAGCTCGAGCCGGCGAAGATTTAACCCAAGACGGCCCCCTGGCTCGCGTTGCTCACCAACCGCTGATAACGCTTCAGCCATCCTGTCAGGTCGCGCTTCACGGGTTGCCACCCCTCGCGGCGCTGGGCCAACTCAGTCTCAGGCACCAGCAAATCTATCCGGCGGTTAGGAAAATCAATTCGGATTCTATCGCCATTGCGCAGTAATCCGATCGGGCCTCCCTCCTCAGCCTCCGGCGAGACGTGCCCGATGCAAGCGCCGGCCGTGCCGCCGCTGAACCGGCCGTCGGTGATCAACGCGACCTTATCGCTCAGGCCCATGCCTACGATGTAGCTCGTCGGCGAGAGCATCTCCTGCATGCCGGGCCCGCCGCGCGGCCCCTCGTTGCGAATCACCACGACGTCGCCGGCCTTTACTTTGCCACCCAGGATTCCTTCGCAGGCATCCTCCTGGCTCTCAAAGACCACGCACGGTCCTTCGAACACAAATGCTGGTCCGCAGTACGCTTTGAACGCTTCGCTGATGCCGGCCGTTTTTACGACACTCCCTTCTGGAGCGAGTTGCCCATAAAGGATCGCCAGCCCGCCATCGCGCGTGTAAGCGGTTCCCTGCGTGCGAATGCAGTCGCGCGCGTCAAACCGAAACGCCGAATCATACGGCATCAACCCGCTCGGTTGCGCCTCGTGAAGCTGCGCCGGACGAAACTCGTGGTAGGCCTTGCTGATTTGCCAATGGCGCAACCGGCCAGTGCGCAACAAACCGTGCATCTTCTTCTCTCCCCCTTTTTGGTATTGCCAGGTGATCAGCACCGGTGTCCCCTTTAGTTGGCCCAACTCGGCGCGCACCATCCCCTTAAACCCGGTAAACTTTTCCGCCAAGCCAGCCGCGATCGCACTCGGGCCTTTCCAGGTCGTGCTTTCGTTCACCTGAAACTCCGCATCCTCCGTGAACAGAGCAGCGGCCGTCTCCGCATCCGCATCGTTGAAAGCCGCAGCGAACCGCCACAGTGTAATCGCGCGCGGGTCGGCCGGGAAAAACAGCATCGGTTTAGGTGCCAGGTTCCCGCTGGAAGTCCGCGCGGCAGGACCCAGCTTGTCATTGGGGTCCAGCACGAGCGCCGAGCAACCGGACAGCCGCACGGTTTTGGTCCATGCGGTACAGCTTTCCGAACGCACATCCCATTCGTCGATGTTCTCTCCGAGCGTTTTGCCCGTCACCGTCTTGCAACCGGGGGTCAACGCGCCCATCCGCTTCAACTCGCCCAAAATCGTGTGAATCCCCCCGGCCCGATGGACGTCCTGCACGTGATAATTCGACGAGGGCGACACTTTGCAAATGCAAGGCACACGCTGGGAGATTTCGTCAATCCGCTTGATATCGTAGGGAATGCCGGCTTCGCGTGCGATTGCCAGCGTATGAAGAATGGTGTTTGTCGAACCACCCATCGCGACGTCCAGCGCCAGCGCGTTGTCGAACGCCTCAACCGTCGCGATATCGCGCGGTTTGATGTCCTTTTGCACCAAATTGATAATCGCCCGCGCCGCCCATTCATACAGCGCCTCACGTTCCTTCGACACGGCCAGGATTGTGCCGTTGCCCGGCAGCGCCATGCCCAGCGCTTCGCACAGGCAATTCATCGAGTTGGCCGTGAACATCCCCGAGCACGAACCGCACGTCGGGCATGCGCTCTGTTCCAGCTTCTTTAACTGCTCCTCCGTAATTTTGCCGGTCTGCAACTCCCCTACCCCTTTAAACACTGAGATCAAATCCGTCTTCGCTGTCGCCGGGCGTAAATGCGCCGGCAATTCGCCGTTGCCGTCCTGTTGCGCCACCCCAGCCGCCATCGGACCGCCGCTAACGAATACCGTCGGGATATTGAGCCGCATCGTCGCCATCAACATCCCCGGCACAATCTTGTCGCAGTTGGGAATGCACACCATCCCGTCGAAACAGTGCGCGCGCACCATGCTCTCGACGCAATCAGCGATCAGCTCGCGTGACGGCAAAGAATATTTCATCCCGCCGTGACCCATCGCGATTCCGTCATCGACTCCGATGGTGTTGAAGATA
Organism: Verrucomicrobiia bacterium; assembly: GCA_035934555.1. Taxonomy (GTDB): domain Bacteria; phylum Verrucomicrobiota; class Verrucomicrobiia; order Limisphaerales; family UBA8199; genus DASYXT01. The sequence goes on from DASYXT010000141.1 coordinate 101,711, forward strand.
AACGGCACCCCGCCGGCCGCGCGCACCAGGCGCTTGACCAGCAGCCCGACCTCGTTCAGGTGTGCGTGGCCGGGAATGCAATCGGTGTAGCTGTTGCAAATCGCGATGAACGGCTTGTCCCAATCGGCTTCGGATTCAATCGCGCCGGTCGCCCGCAATAGCGAGCGGTGCGGCGCGCGTTCCACGCCTCGTTTGATAGTATCTGAGCGCATAATCGATTGTATGTCCGGCGGTTCCGAAACGCCCCAACGGAGGCCGCAAGATAGCGCCGGCCAGAAGCCTTGTCACGATCGGAACGACAGAACGGAACGGTCTACTCTCATGAACACCCCGTTTCAACGCCTTTCAACGGGGTGCATGCCGCCAGAGCGAGGTCGGTAACCCTTTTCAAGGATTTCACCGGCCCGGCCCCTCAGCGCCGTACGCGTCAACCCGCTACCGACGCCGTGAAACGAAAAACGCGCCTGCCTCGAGCAGCCCCACCAATGCGGTTGATGGCCCCGGCACCATGATGTCTTCTCGGAACCAGTAATCCCACGGTTCGAGTGTCCCGCTCAAGAACGGCGAGCCTCCGGGATAACTGAGAAACCAATGCCAGCATCGCACGAACGTTCCGCTAGCGGTTCGAAGTAGCAGGTGGTGCCAGGGGTCACCGCCACAGGATTGCTGAATTGCAGACTCAAAGGCCCGCTAAAGGTGCCTGCCACGTAAACCGGCGGAGTCTCGCCAATTATTGGCCCATTGATAGAGCCCGAACGCAGCGCGCACGAAATCAGTCCCCCTTGAGAGGGTCCGGCTGGAATCAGCCATAATCTGATGAAACTGACCGACGACAGTGTCGGGGTGAAGGATTGCCCGGCTCCATAACCAGGAACGTATTCGAGCATGATTGTCGCGGGCGCGTTGGAGACCGTCGAGGATTGTTGGTCGTAAATGAACGTGCCTTGGGCTTTGGCGCACAACGTTCCTATGAAGAGAGCTAAGACCGTAAGGAGCAAGATTGGCCTCATAGCGCCTTCGGTTTCGCAGAGCATTCCCCAGAGAACGCGCGTCATTTTCACGCATTCCGCGTGCGGTTCACGCATGCGCCCGCCTTTCGCTCTCCCCTCGGCACCGCCACCTGGAATTTTGGAGTTTCTGAAATCTGAAATCCCCAATCTGCAATTCCCAACGCCCGCCCCCGCCGCTCACGAACTTTCAAACCCCCAATGCCACGCCAGCGCCCCGCTACCGCCCCGCTTGGAAATCCCTAAGCCCTGACGCTCCTTTTGGGGCTTCCAGGCCCTGCGCCGGGCCTCATTAATGGCGCTTCGGACCGCACGGACCACTGGTGGGTTCCTTAGGCGCCGCCGTTTCGTCTTTGCGTTCGCTTCGCGCTCGACGCCATTTCCTGCGTTGGTGTCCACGTTTTGCTCCGGTTTATCCCTCCGTTCCACCTCGTGGCCAATTGTCACCCGGAACAAATGCTGTTTTGCACATTGGCGCTCAAACCCCCGTTAGGGGGTGGCCCGTTTATAGAAACGCCACCATCAATGGGAACACCCAAACCCCGTCAGGGGTGACCGGTAACGCTCATTGCCGATGCGGATAAAAATAAAAATGTTACCATGGTGCAGGTCACCCCTAACGGGGTTTGGCTGGGTGTGTATGGCGGGGGCGTGCTATAAACCGGTCACCACTACGTGGTTTCCCACCGAACGGCGCATAAGGCCCGCTCCCGGACTCCCCAGGGGTGAGGGCGATTCTCCTTCAACCCCTCGAAGGAAGCATGGGGTCATGTCTTGTCGCTCGGACAAATACGCTATTGAAGGATAGCCAACCTGCCATCCTATTTGAACTGCGTTGTGGAGTTGAGTCCTCACAGCGGGCGTGGCAAAGATTTGGGAAAGTTGAAGGCAGTTCTTGATCTGCGGATTGCCGGGGAGGCGTTGCCAGAACAATACAGAGACCATCCGTCAGGCGTTTCACCTTAACGCGGTGGACCGCTGGACAAACCAGGCGATGTCCTTCGGATCGCCGGCAAACCCATTGTACTGCGTCATCTTCACGGGTTGGATGGTGCTCCCGTGCCACTTGTGAATTTCCGAATGGCCGTCGCAGAAAACGAAGCCGCACGCGCCGTTGTGGTAACTGGCCGGCAAATCCACAAACCTGGTCGTGTCAGCCACGTCGGGGATCAGCCATCCGTCATTGATGCTGTCCGGATGTTCGTCCACTAAAAGCCAGGTGTTGGCCGGACCCGGCCGCGTCAAAGATGAGAACTTAAGGAACTGAAGGTAAGTCGGATACCAGTCGTTGACGCCAGTACTGCGGCAATTCTGCCGGTCGCCAACAAACCCATTCATGGAATTGCTTCGAACCCGTAGCATGATGGCGGTGAATTCTCGCGCGGGGTACTGGTCCGCCGGGCAATGATAAATGGCGGTGTTCCTGGCGAGGTAGGAACCCAACGCGCCATAGATCAAGTTTAAGGCATTGGTATTATCGGTGGTATTGGGAGTAAAATCCAGCCAGCCTCCGGCCCAACTCCAGTCCGCATAGGGAACCCCTCGCGTCCAGTTCCCGCTGAGGCCTGCCCAGCCTTGGACCGCTCCCCCGTCCCGGTTGGGCGGAAACCAATCATTGTCATCGGTCGCGTACATATGCCAGGCCAGTGCCAACTGCTTGGTGTTGTTCATGCAGAAGGCACCCTGCGCTTTCTGCTTGGCCTTGGCCAGGCTCGGCAGGAGCATCGCGGCCAAAATCGCGATGATCGCAATGACCACTAGCAGTTCGATGAGGGTGAATCCTGTCACGCGCCCCCTTTGGGGCGCCGGAGATGGTTCGCAGGCCAAATTTGTCCTTTTCATAAGCGTTCTCCAGTACAAACACCTGTCTCACAAAAACCGAACACGGGTGCTAATTAGTGTTATTATGCCTATTTAAGCCGCTTGCGTCAATTAGAAACTCTGCAAAATGTTTTAATTAACGTTAATACCTCCAGTTTAGTTACTTAATCGCTCCAAAGCCGCCCCAAAAGGGGAACGTTTTGCCCCAACCAGGCGGAAAGCTGACCGCACTGGCCTGACAGGTTGTTCATAATTGGGTTCGTGTCAGTTTCGTGCCACGATCGGCATCCAGCGCGCGGCCCGGTTTTTTCCTTTCCTTTCCTCAACACGTCGGCACCCTCGGCGGGTCATGCGGGTTCTGATCGCAACCGTCACGGCGGGCGCAGGCCATGTGGCCGCGGCGGCCGCCCTCGAAGAGGCTTGGCGCGCCTGGCGTCCGCGGGACGTCCTCGAGCGGCTCGACCTGGTCAAATTTTTCTCGACTCTCCATCGGAAAATCGTTTCTGACGGTTACGTAAAGCTGGTCGAGCATGCGCCGGAACTCTGGGGCATGATGTTCGCCAAAACCGACAGCCCAAAGCGCGCCGAACGTCTCAACCAGCTCAAACGTTTGCTCCCCAGCAACTCGCGCACCCGCTTCGCCCGCCATTTGCGCCAGTTCCAGCCCGATGCCGTCCTGTGCACGCATTACTTTCCCCTCGAAACCCTCAGTCTCCTCCGCCGCAAACCGGATGGCTTGCGCCCGCTGGTCGCCAGCATCGTCACCGATTTCGAAGCGCATGCTCTTTGGATGGAGGATTGTGTGGATTTGTATTGCGTCGCCGCCGCTCAAACGCGGGCGCGGCTGATCGCCCGCGGCGCTGCCGCTGACCGAGTCATCGCCACCGGTATTCCCATCTCGGCCAGGTTCTCGAATCGGGCGGAGCCCAAAGCGGTGCGCAAAATGCTTGGGCTTCGCGATGATTTGCCGGTGCTGCTGGTGCTGAGCGGCGGATTCGGCATGGGCCCGGTGGCAGAAATCGTTGCGGCGCTGGACCGCACCCAGCGGCAGTTCCAGACGGTGGTGGTCACCGGGCATAACGAGGAGCTGCGCCGCGAACTGGCCGCGCAAAACCGGCAACACCCGACACACGTGCTGGGCTTCGCCTCCAATATGCATGAACTGATGGCCGTGGCGGACCTTATCATCTCCAAGCCGGGCGGGCTGACCACTTCCGAACTTCTGGCGCTCGGAAAGCCGCTGTTCATCGTCAGCCCCATTCCCGGTCAGGAAGCTGCCAACTCCGATTTCCTGCTCGAGGGCGGCGCGGCCGCGAAGGTCAATCGCGTCGAGGACTTGCCCTTCCGCCTCGAACAGTTGCTGGGCAGCCGCGCGCTGGCGGGCATGGCTCGCGCTGCCAAAGGGCTGGGCCGGCCCAATGCCGCGCGCGCGATCTGTGAAGCGGTGGTGCAACGCGTCGAGGCGCAATCCGTGCCCGCCTGACCGCCATTCGGTCCGCACCGCTGTCATTCAGATGACCGTACCGTGGATGCCTCAGCCACAGTGTTGTATCGCCTCTTACGCTGGGTACTCAGGTTAGCCCTGGGATTCTATTTCCGGCGCGTGGAACGGTTCCACCTCGAGCGTGTGCCAGCAAGTGGCCCCGTTTTGTTCGTCTCCAACCATCCCAATTCGCTCACCGATTCCTTCCTGATTGGCGCCGCCGTACCGCGTAAGGTCAACTTTGTCGCCACCGTTCAACTCTTCCGCTGGGCGCCATTGAAATGGCTGCTCACCCGTTGCGGAGTTATCCCGATTAACCGCCTCAAGGATGACCCCCACGCGATGCGTACCGTGGCCGGGACCTTCGCTGCCTGCTTTCGTGTGCTCCAAGCGGGCGAAGCAGTGGGCATCTTTCCTGAGGGTATCACGTACGAAGATTCGCAGCTCAAGGAGATCAAAACCGGCGCAGCCCGCATCGCGCTCGAGTTCGAGGCTGCCCACGACGGCAAAGGTGGCCTGCACATTGTCCCCGTTGGCCTCTCCTACTCGGCGAAGGAACGCTACCGCAGTGATGTGCTTCTGCACTTCGGGGAACCGCTTGCGGCCGCCGACTTTCTGACGGGCTATCCCGAACACCGCAAAGACGCCATTGCACGGCTGACGGGGGAGCTGGAAAATCGCCTGCAGCATCTGATCCTGCATTTGCCCGAACTCGAGCGCCAACGGGTTGTCGCGGGCGTGAAGCGGCTTTACCTTGATCACCTCAGGATCGGCAACACGGTAATTCATGAACCGGTGCCGCTTCGAACCGAGGAACTGCTGCTAACCCAAAGAATTGCCGAGGTCGTCAGCCAGGTGTATGGGAAGGAGCCGGAGGCCGCCTCCGCGTTTGCGGCTCGACTGCAGTCCTACGAGCACACTTTGGAGCGCCTGCGGATTTCTGATGCGCAGGTGGCGCTATTCCCCAAACCGAGACAATTATGGCTGCACACGTTGTCCTGGAGCCTGCTGGCGCTCGTCGGCGCCCCTGTCGCCCTCTACGGCTGGGCCCATCGTGCGATTCCCTTTCTGATTGTTCGTTGGGCCGCATACCGGTTCCCAGAACCCGGCAAACGCAAAGCCCAGGCCTCCACCGCCACCCTCATCGCGGGTGTAGCGGCTTTCAGTCTGTTCTACACCGCTTATGTCGCGCTGTTCCACCAGTTCTTCGGGTGGCCCGTAACGCTGTGGTACGGCCTGTCGCTCCCTCCCGCCAGCCTCTTTGCCCATTATTACGTTCGCAATTTGAGCCGGCTCGCGCAAAACCTGCGGGTCTCGTGGATTCTGCTGCGTGCGCCCGTGGCGGGTCGCGGGCTGCTGGCCAAACGCACGGAATTGATTGCGGAAATTGAACATATCCGACGTCTCCATGCCTGAGCCGCAGTCCATGCAAACGCCTTTGACCGAGCCGACGCAGTGGGTGCGATTCTGCTCCTCGCCCATCCACGGTCAGGGCGCATTCGCCTTACGGAACATCCCCTCCGGCACGCGCATCCTCGAATATATCGGCGAGCGCATCCGTGCCGACCAGGCCGTCGAACAGTGCCGCCAAAAGAATGAATCTATCTTCGGCCTGGACGAGGGCTGGTTCATCGATGGCAATGTGCCGTGGAACCCCGCACGCTTGCTCAATCACAGTTGCGCTCCGAATTGCCAAGCCACACTGGACGCGCAGCGGATTTGGCTCACCGCCCTGCGCGATATCGCCCCGGGCGAGGAGTTGACTTTCAACTACAGCTACGACCTCGAGGATTATCGCGACTACCCTTGCCGCTGCGGTTCCCCCAATTGCGTCGGGTATATCGTCGCCGAAGAATTCTTTGAGTACGTCCGGGGCCGGGGGCGTGCCGCAACCGACCTCAAAGATTGATCTCGCAATCGGTGTAAGTCCCGGGCGCAATTTCCTTTCGTGTCGCCGATGGGTTCTTTATGGACACCCGCCCGATGAAGACGTTGTCGTTGCGAAACGCTACCGGCCCCCGCACCACCAGTTCCCGGCAGGCTTGCAAGGACGGCACGCCCTTTACCAGCGCAGCCGTCAATTGGTCCACCAATTTGTAGTGGCTCGCCTCCAGGTCAATCGTTGGCGGCGAAACGTTGGCGCGCGATAGAAGAAGCCGCCAGTCTTCTGTCACTCGGTATGCATCCGAGCGTACCGCCAGCAGGTCGGCCGTCGTTTTGACCGGCGCAAAACGTTCTCTGGGCACCACTACAGCCCCAGCACCGTCAAAACATTCGATGGCGGCGCCCATGGCCGTTTCCAACTGAAAAACCTCAGGCGATTTCTTGTCTCGTGGATCGACAGTCTTTCGGTTGGTGATTAAGGGCAGCGGCACCAGGCCGCCATGCCGTTCCAGTAACGCTTGCAGCGCGTCCAACCGGATCCAGAGATTGTTGGTATTAAAAAACCGATGGCGCGTTGTGTCCTGAAACGCGGGCATATCCTGCTCGGGACATTGAGCGGCTTCACGCAATATCAGCTTATCTCCGCGCTGGGCCAGGTGACCGCCCTTGCGATCCGCCGCCGTGCGCTCGGCGACCTCCATCAGGAATGGCCGGCCTGAGGCGGCAAAAAAGCCGAGCAACTCCAGGTCCAAACTCGCGCCGAGATTGTCCGCATTCGACACGAACATAAAGCGCCTGCCAGCCGCCAGTAATCGCTTAAGCCAGCCGGAACCCACCAACGAAGGGTAAAGATCTCCATGACCAGGCGGGCACCATTCCAGTTGCGGATTCGCGGGCCAGGAAACCGGTCCCAGGCTGCCGGCATCGACCTTCGGCACCTGGTTTTGCATTAGTTCCAGAGACTCGGCCGGCCCAAGCTCGGGATAGCGCGCGAGAAATTTCAGCGTGTCCCCGCTGGTGGAAAAGCTGTTCATGAGGAGGAAACAAACGGGGGCGCCGTATCGCTGCCGAACCCAGAGCATTTGCCGGGCGATGAAATCCAGGAACGTCAACCCGTCCTTCACCTCCAGCAATGTCTTGGCTCGCTCCAGCCCCATGCTGGTCCCCAAGCCGCCATTGAGTTTAACCACTGAAACCTGAGCCAACAGCGAGGGCTCGATTGCCCCGCTCCTCGAGATTTCCTGCAGGCGCGGTAGATTCTGTACCGGCTGAATGCTCGTCTCCGGCAGCAGCCCGTGGTCGCCAACTGCGAGCTTCTGGTAATTGTGCCCGAAGGCCCGGATGGCGGCCTGGCTCAAGCCCGCCGCTTGCATCTTCCCAACGAACTCCGACAACCGCGATGGCTCTGTAAACATTGGCGGCATCGTATCACCGCGCGGTGCCTTTGAAAACTACCGGGACTTTCCCCGGGACGCTTTTTCAGCCCCGCCCCGATTGTGTCCTGCCCATAACGGGTGCAAGATAGCCACGGTTATGAAATTGTTATTGTCGTCTTCGGATCCACGCCAAATTGAATTCGTCCGGAGGGACTTGAGCAAGGCGGGCATCGCTTATGAAAGTCGGCACTTGGGTGGCCACGATGATGGCTCGGGCATTCCGGTGTATCCCGAACTGTGGATCAAGCGTACCGATGATTACCCACGCGCGGCGCGGGTCCTGGCCCGCCGTCAAGGCCAGTAGAGTCCTTGCCGATTGAACCTCCGGGCCAATCCGTTCGAGCCGGCGAAGGCGGCCTACTGCTCCTTTTGTCCCCGCTCCAAAATCCCCTGCAGCTTCGCCTGCGTGAGAACCGCCGGATGCCCCTGATACCGGACTACCCCGCCGGCATCCATCAGCATCACGCAGGGCACGCTGGTGATGCCCGCGTCATTTCGTAAGCGCGATTTCGTGTCCACTGCCAGCGGGAACTGCGCACTCGTTGCGGCATCCTCGACCGCCGATTCAGATTCTGAACTGAGCCCAACCACAACCAGCTTGTCTGCAAATTTTTTCTGCAACGAGTTCAAGTCCGGGATCACTTTCCGGCAGGGCATGCTCCAGGGCGCCCAAAAAACCACCAACACCGCTTTGCCTTCCAAATCAGGCTTGTCACCCAGCCACTTCTCGACGCTCAACTTGGGGGCGTTCTTGCCCAGAAGGGATTTCTCGGAAACCGGGTCCACCAGGCTCTCCTCGGAAGTCGAAACCTTCACGGGCTTTTTCGGAGCCGCGGCCGCGATTTGCGCCGCCAGACCCTGCTGGTACCGCGCATCGTTTGCCATTTGCTCGCGCTCAGCGTCACTTGCGGCTTTAGGATCATAATGAAAGCGCTGCTGCAACTCGGGGCTCAACAACTTTAATTTTACGTTCGCGATCCCCTGATCATGCGTGAAATACAGGTCGGTCGCATTGGCCCCCAGCACAACCACGTGCGTGTAGGTCGTGTAACCAGCGGTCAAGGAATCCAGCTTTACCTCGGCGGCTTCCAGAGCGCACCCGAGTACGACCGCGGCCACGCACACCATTGAGCGAAGAGTCATTGCGCAGGTATGCCACGTCTCACTTTCGCTGGCAAGCTCTGTCTAGGGTATTTACCCCATTCGCACCGGGGCTTGGACTTGGTAGAAATAGAGCGCTCGAACAATCGACTCAAAAGGGGGATGACTGTTTAGGAAGACAACGAGAGCGGCCTGCGCCTGGGCCGCTCTCGTCTTTTCTTTTATCCTACAATCTTGCTCAGCAAACCTTCCTTCTGCTTTGTGTTGTGCCGCATGGCCTCCGCATTGCGATATTGCTCGGCCAGGTGACTCAGTTTCTCGTCCGCCTCTTTCTCTTCGCTAAGGTTTTGCTTGAGCAAAGCGGCCACCTGGCTCTTGCCCAATTCCTCCGCCCAGGTGCACAGGGTCCCATACGAGGCTATCTCGTAATGCTCCGCTTTCTGACCCGCCGCGATGAGCCCCGCGTCCAGTGCTGTGTTATCCCGAAACTCGCTGGCGACCGTTTCGCCTTCGTCAATGATCCCTTCCAGCCCTTTGCACGATTTGCGTCGCGGTTCTTCCCCCAACTCCCGGAACACCGTCTCCAGCCGGTTAACTTGGGTTCGGGTCTGTTCCCAATGCTCGTGGAAGGCGTGTTTAAGCTCTTCGGAAATGGCGCTTTTTTCCATCTCCGGCAGGGCCTTGACCAATTGCTGCTCACCGTCATACATGTCTTTGAGCTCCGTCAGGAAAAGTTTCTCCAAATCATTCATACAATTACTCCTTTGAAGTACCATGGCTCACAGGCAGGGAAACGCAAGTGCGAGTTCAGCGCCGCACGTCCTGCCCCAGGAGCGCGGAGATTCCTGTCGGCAGCAAATCCAAGCCGTGCTGGCATTCGGACGCTGCTGCGGACAGGAATATCCGCGCTCCGCCCGCCGCGCTCCAACCTACCTCCGTCCTCCCTTCTTTGTTTGCCATGCCCCGTCGCTCCGTTACTCTGCGCATCGTGCCGTGAAAATGTTTTGCGCCGCGACGAACCTGCTCCCGCTCGGCTTCACGGCCGTGCTCCTGGCGGCCAATGGACGCGTGGCGCTGCATGGGGGCCAAGTCGCCACAAACGACCCTGGCCCAGCCGAGCAACTGGTCTTCCGCTCCTGGGGGACCGAAGCCGGCTTGCCCCATAACACTGTCAACGCGATCGTCCAAACTCGCGACGGCTATCTCTGGCTTGGCACCCGCGACGGCTTGGCCAGGTTCGATGGGCTCCACTTCACCGTCTTCGGCCTGCACGACGGCCTGCAGAGCGTCGAAGTCCAGGCCCTCTTCGAGGATTCCCAAGGCACACTCTGGATTGGCACCAGCGGCGGGGGGTTAAGCCGCAATGTTGCAGGCCGTGTCGAGACGGTGAAATTTCCCGAGCGCCTCGAAGGCAGCGACAGCGTCAGCGCCATTGCTGAAGACGGGGACCAGCGTTTGTGGATTGGCACGCCGGCCGGGCTGGTGCTGGCCGACCACGGCCAGTTTGTGCAAAGCAAAGAGCTGGCGCCCCTGGAACGCGCCGGCATCCGGGCGCTGCGCTACGATGGCCAGGGCGGCATGTGGATTGCCACCTTGGCCCGCGGATTGTTCGAGTTCCGCGATCACCGCCTTAGCCAATGCCTCGGCCCGCCCGCCTATGAGCGCATCCTCGCTTATTGCCTGTTGAACGATTCCGCACAAAACTTGTGGGCGAGCATCGGCAACGGAACGTTGCTCTGCCGTCAATCCGACGGCTGGCACACTTTCACCGAAACCAACGGGCTGCCCTTCGCCTACATCACTTGCCTTGCCGAAGACGACTCGCACACGCTTTGGGCCGGCTCGCTCGACGATGGCTTGTATTGCTTCCATTCCGGCCACTTTTCTTCGGTTCGCAAAACACAGGGGTTGTCGGCCAATGATATCCGCTCGCTCTGCCTGGACCGCGAAGGGCACTTATGGGTCGGCACCCGCACCGGCGGGCTGAACCGTCTCAGCCGGCGTAAACTGCTCAGCGTGGGGGCCGCGCAGGGGCTTACCAATGACTACACTCGTTCGGTTGCGGAAACGCGCGACGGTGTCCTTTGGGTCGGGACCACCGGCGGCGGCCTGTACCGCGGCAGCCTGGCCGGATTTACCTCCTTCGCCCCTTATTACGCAGCCGTGGACTCTGTTCTCGCTGCTCGCGACGGCAGCCTCTGGTGGGGGGCTTCGCGGGGGTTATTCCACCTGAGCGCGGGGACAATCCTGCAATACACCAACGAACCCTGGCTCGGCTCGGCCGCAGTGACCGCGCTGGCGGAAGATACCAAAGGTGGGCTCTGGGCCGGAACTTCCGCCGGCCGTCTGGCTCATTACGAGAACGGCACGTTCGGCGAATTCCCGCAACGTGTCGCGCGCGGCCCCATCACCAGCCTGGCCCAGGACCCAACCGGCCCGCTGTGGGTCGGTTCGATGGCCGGTGGGCTCCGGCGCATCGATCCCTCTGGCCCTCGTGTGGATGCCCTTACCAACCAACTCCCCAGCCTGGCCATCCGTACTCTGTATCTGGATCCGGAAAAAACTCTCTGGATCGGCACCGCCGGCGCCGGCCTGAGTTGCTATCGCAGCCGCCAGCTAACCACGTTCACCGCCGAGCAGGGTTTCCCCGCGCAAACCGTCGTGCAAATTGTCGAAGATGATCTCGGCTTCCTGTGGTTCGGGACCACCCGCGGGGTTCTTCGGGTGCGCAAGCAGGACCTGACGGCGCTGGCTTCCGGCGCGCGCTTGTTCCTGCATCCGCGGGCATTCGGTATCAATGAGGGCATGCCGGCGGAGGAATGCTCGAGCGGGTTCTGCCCGGCCGGCCTAAAAACCCGCGCCGGCCTGGTCTGCATCCCAACCGTCAAAGGCCTCGCCTTTTTCGATCCAGGCAATTTACAGACCAATTCGGCCCCGCCGACGGTTTCACTCGAGGACATCCTGGTGAACGGAAGCCCCCTCCACGCGGATTTTGAGGCGGCGACAAATCTGACAGAGCAGCAGCGCATCACTCTCGTGGGGGGGCGCGACCTCGAAATTCATTACACCGGCATCAGCTTCGATTGCCCGGAAAAGCTTCGCTTTCGGTATCAGCTCGAGGGAGTGGACCGCGACTGGATCGAAGCCGGTGAGCGACGTACCGCATACTATCAGCACTTGCCGCCGGGTAAGTTTCTTTTCCGGGTGCTGGCCTGCAACGCTGATGGGGTATGGAGCACCGGCGGCCCCGCGCTGGCGGTGGTAGTTCAGCCGTATCTGTGGGAGACCACCTGGTTTCTCACACTGGTTGTTCTGGCTATCCTTGCGAGTGTCGCGCTGGCGAGCCGGCTAGTGGAACGCCGGCGGTACCATGCCAGGCTAGCGCTCATCGAAACGCGCGCGGCGGTCGAGCGCGAGCGGCTGCGTATTTCCCAGGACATGCACGACGATCTCGGCAGTATCCTGACGCAGGTGTCGCAACTGAGCGACTTGGGCCAAAGTGAGACCGGCGACCCTCTGGCAGTCAAAAGCCAATTCGAGCGGATCGGCGACCAAGCGCGTGCCGCCGTTCAGGCGCTCGACGAAATTGTCTGGGCCACCAATCCAAAGAACGACAACCTCGCTCAATTCGCCGATTACATCTGCCGCTTCGCCGACGAATGGTTCGAAAACACCCGCGTCCGCTGTTGGCAGGAAGTCCCCACCGCCTTGCCCAGAATCCCGCTGACGGCTGACATTCGTCACAATGTGTTTTTGGCGATCAAAGAAGCCCTTACCAATGTCCTGAAGCACTCCGGCGCCACGGCCGTTTGGTTGCGCCTGACCCTCCGCCACGGGCAGGTATGCGTCACCATCGAGGACAATGGCCGTGGCCTCGAGCCGGCCAGGAGCCAGGCTGGTGGCAACGGCCTGGGGAACATGCGCAACCGCCTCGCCGAATCCGGAGGCCAAGTGGAAATCAAAAGCGTTCCCGGCACGAGCATGACCGTCCAGTTCACGTTCCCATTGCCGGGGGCCGAGGACAGCCCTTCGCAGGGGGGCGTGCCACTCTAACATTAATGTGGTATGGCGCCTGGTTATGAAACCCTCTACGACTCAGCGTGTGAATAAGACCATCCAGGTGGCCCTGGTTGAAGATGATGCCGGCGTGCGGACGAATCTGACCAAAATGCTCGACAGTTCTCCCGGGTTCCATTGCCACGGCGCCTACGGCGACGCAGCGACCGCGTTGCCAGGCATTCTCGCCAATCGCCCGGATGTGGTGCTGATGGATATCAACCTGCCGGGCATGCTCGGCACCGAATGTGTCAATCGCCTCAAACATGCCGCGCCCAACCTGCCTGTGCTGATGCTAACCGTCTATGATGACAGCGAGCAGGTGTTCAAATCGCTCATGGCGGGCGCGACGGGTTACCTGCTCAAGCGCACGCCCAAAGACAAATTGCTCGAAGCGATCCGCGAAGTCACCGATGGTGGCGCGCCCATGTCCCGCCAAATCGCGCGGCGCGTCGTTCAGTTTTTTCAGGAACTCAAGCAATTGCCCGCAGCGACGCAGCGCGCGCCGGAGATCGAAACACTGACGGACCGCGAGGAGCAAGTGCTGGCACACCTGGCCAAGGGCCATGCGTACAAGGAAATCGCCGACTTGATGGGCATCAGCTTTGAAACGGTGCGAACCCACGTGCGCACGATTTACGAGAAGCTCCACGTCCACAGCCGCACCGAGGCCACTCTGAAGTATCTGGGGAGGTGATCAGGCCGAATAGCCAAACGCGCGGCAGTAGGGCGCCAAACGTTCCTGCACAGGTGCCAGCGCCTCGGCATAGCGTTGCCACCGGCCTACCGCGTGGGTGTACACGGGTTGGGTCACATCGTGGTACGTCGGCGCAAACAGAAATTTCTGCCGTGCAGTTTCATAATAACGCGCCTGGGCTGGAGCCCATATCAACCCCAGGAACTCCGTCACGCGGCGCCCCTCCTTCTCCAGCGAGGTCACCACGTCCTCATAACGCACCTCGACCCAGTTGAACCCGCCGAACTCGCGCAGACGCAACCACACATCCATCAGGTCCGCATAGTGTTTCGCCGCACGCTCCAGCTTCAGGAAATTCACGTTAGTCACGTTGAGCATAATGTTGAGAAAATAACAGCTAAGCACAACATCCCGAGGGTCCCGCAACGCAATGATCACCCGCAATTCCGGGAACACGCGCAACCAGAAATGCAACATCGCCGTCGGCGAGGGATTTTTATCGAGCAAAACCCGGCCCCCCTCCTCCCCGTCCACTTCACGCAATAGGCTTTTCAGGTAGCACTGACGCAACTCCTGCCGCCGCCGCTCCGGTAGAGAGTTCAAACTCTGGAGTGCCGCGGATGGGCTGGTTCGGGGCGCGACCAATCGTCCGGCGATTTCACGGGTAAACGCTTCCGGCTCATCGAACGCCAGCACCTGTGGGTGAGCGTCCAGGACCTGCTCGATCAAGGTGGTGCCGCTGCGCGGGTGCCCGCCCAGGAACGCCACCCGCCGCGCTGAACCGGCCTCCGGCAAACTGGCACACCAACGCCGGAATTGCTCCGGCGTGAACCGCGCCAGCAACTCGCGGCGCGTGCGCTCGCCCTCGTCGTAGCCTCGCTCCAGGGCAGTTGTATCGATGATCAGCCGAAGCTGGTCTTTTGATTCCTGCAGCCAGCGCAAGGCCTGCCCGTACTGGCCGAGTTGATCCAGCACGACGGCCAGCAAATGGCGGCTGGCATACTTCACATACGGATATTGCGGCTCGGCGCGGAGCAAATCGCGCAGCGCGCTTTCGGCGTCCGTGTTCCGCCCTTGCCGATGCAACAGGAAGGCATGGAAGTAGCGCGCCTGGTCGTCACGCGGATGTTGCGCTAGGCAAGCTTGGACGCACTCCCAGGCCTCGGCCAGGCGCCGTTGTTTTTCGAACCATGCCGCCAGGCTGATCCGCGCGTCCACCGACGCGGGCTCGGAGGCGACCGCGCATTCAAAGGCGGCCCGTGCCTGGTCCAGCTTGCGCAAACCCTGGTACTGCTGGCCGATGGAAACCAGCAGCGACGCGTTGCCGGCGGCCAACCGCATCGCGTTCTGGTAGGCCTGATCGGTCTGGGCGAAATCCAGCACGCCGGCCGACGCGTTGCCAAACTCAAACCACAGCTCCGGAATCTGCGTGTAACGGCTAACCAAGGCACGATACAGGGCGGTGGCGCGGTTCGGCTCACCGCTCAAGAGCAACTTTTGGGCCTCCTCCCAACGCGCCAGGTCGCGTGGCGAACGTTGCATTTGAGCCAGGGTGCCGGTGTTCATGAAAGGTCCGCTGCACGGAGCATTTCAAACCCCCTGCCCTATTTCAATTTGTTTCAAGCGCGACGGTAACAGTCAGTGAGGGCAGGCGGGCGCGCCCGGAGCGCGGACCTTAGTCTGACCTTAGTCCGCTGCAGGCTCCGAAAGTCAGCACCGCCCGGATTCGCTGGCGATTTCAGGAGGGTACGCGGCTGCGAACTAAAGTCCGCGCTCCGACGCTCTGCCGTTCGGAGCCTGCTGCGGACAGGAATGTCCGCGCTCCGCCGGCCGCCACTGAGGGCAGCGAATAGCCGAAAGCTCAGAGCTGTCCCATCAACCGATAGAACTGCACCGGTTCTGAGAGCTGGAAGGGCTGCGGGGAGAGCGCGCCGGGCACTGGAGTCCAGGTCGCTGCCGGCCCCAGCACTGGCGAGCTCTCCAACGTGCCATAGGGCCAAACCAGGCTTTGCCCGTAGATCGCCGCATCAAACTCGTATTGCACCATCAGCGCCGAACTGTCCACGACCGCGCCATTGGCATACACTTGCTGCACCTCGGTGCCCGACAATACGCGATTGTAAATTCGGAAATCGTCCATCATGCCATCGTAGCGCTTCCAGTAAGAATCGTGGGATTTGCCGAGCTCGATTTCCTGTGTCAAGGGCCAGGACCATGCGTTGGTGACAGGCGTGCTGGCCACCAACGCCCCATCGACGTATATGCTGATCGTGTCACTGGTCGTCTGGCCAAATGTTACCGCCACATGGTGCCAATTATTATCCGGCAAATAACCGCCGGCGACCGAGTTTCGAGCCCCGGGCTGGCCTTGCCAGGAAATCTCTCCCGCATCATCGAGGCCGATGATCGTGCCAAGCGTCGTGCGCCGATCGAACAGCATCGCAGCCTCGTTACCGGGTCCGGGGATCGGCGCGCCGGCGGCCATCCAGAAACAAATCGTCCCGTTGGGCGAGTTGAAATCCGCGTTGGTGGGGATGGTTATCTGGGCGCCTGCCGCCGCCGAGAATTGCTCGACGCCTGTGCGCGTCACCGGGGTCGCCGCAGCGTCCGTGAATGAGGCCAGCCAGGTTGAACCGCGGTTGTAGCCCGGATGAGGGACCCCGCTGGGCTTGGTATCCCGAATGAGGCCGCCGGGGACAATCTGCAGCGAGAAAGGAGCATCGGTGCGCAACACGTGCGGCGTGACCGCGGCCCAGGTGCCGCCAATCCGGAATTCATCGAGCACGCCGTTGGGATTGGCGTTATGTGTGACGATGCGGAGTTGGTCGAAGCTAAACAGCGGCTCAATGCCGGTCGCATCGGCGTTGGTTGGCTCGAGGGAGAGCGACGCCGGGTTCACATAAAGCCTGACCGCGGTGTTGGTGGGCGTAAAATCAAAACGATAGACTAGCAATGCGAACGTGGAAGCCGGCACCACGCTAGCCGCATCCGGCGCCGCGCGCGTTCCCCAGCCCCACGGCGAAAAGTACCAGCAGGAACCCAGGAACAAGGAGGCGGTGCCATCTTTGACAAGCTCGACACCGCCCCAACCGGCATTGGTGACTTGGCACACAAAGCTCATATACATGGTGCCGGCACTGCCGCCGCCCAAGGTTGCTTGCAGGTTGCGGATGTCCTCAAAATCTGCGCTGCCGTTGGCGCCCAACTGCACTGCGCCGCCACTGGAGACGAGCTCGCTCAGGCCGCCGCGCCAGGGCGTTGCCGGCGTGAACACCCCATGGTCACCGTTGTATCCGGTTTCCGTTGTCCAGTTCCCGCTCCAACCAGTCCCACCGCCTTGACCGGTAAGGCTGCCTGCGGCGTAAGCAAAGCCCTCATACGGCGGCTGGGAATTGAGCACGGTCAGGGTCGCCAGGCTGCTGGTCACGCTGCCCACAGAATTGGTGATCACCACCTGGTAACCGGCGGCATCCGCCGCCTGCAGATTAGCCAGGGCCAGGGTCGCATTAGTGCCGTTGGGTATCGGGTTTGCCCCTTTGAACCACTGATAGCTCAGCGGCTCCTGCCCCCCGGCTACCACCGTGAAAACCTCATTCAACGTCAGGTAATTAGTAGCGGTGCTTGGAAGGTCCACGATGAGAGTCGGCGCGAGCAGCACGCTGACGTGCGCCACGACACTGGTGCCGGACCCATATGTATTGCTGGCCACCAGCGTGTAATCAGCCGTATCGGAGGAGGTGGCACCCGGTTTGGTATAGGTGCTATCCGTTGCGCCCGAGATCGGCTGGCCATTCGCATACCACTGGTACGACAACGGTGGCAGACCGATCGCGCCTCCGCTCAAGGAAATCGTCGCCCCGGTATCGAATGTCCCACCGACCGGTTTGCGGCTGACCACCGGCACGTCGGTCATGATGAAGCCGGCCAGCGTCGAACGGTGCGAGCCATTTCGGGGGTTCCCGATGAGGCTCACGGCATCATAGGTCATCACCGGGCTGGACACGCTCAGCGCCGTTCCGTTGCCGAGATCCGTGTAGGTCAAAACATTGGTGAAGGTGGCCGAATCGGTGATGTTTACGTTGGGTGCCGGCGGGGCGTACGGCACACCAATGGTTTGAATCACGTACCCATTGGGAAAAACGGACGCCAGTCCCGACAGAGCCACCGACCAGCCCGGCGTCGAATCGTCCAAATAACTCCACGTCACTTCATTGTCGCCCGGCGTCACGTATCCCGGCCCCGCTGGGTTCGGGTTGAGGTTGCCGATGCCGCTGCTCCACGGGTTGGCGGCCGTGCTGACCACCGTCACTCCGGCCGCAGTCATGGTGTCGGACACGGCCGAACCAAAAGGCAGCGGTAGCGAGTTCGTCCAATTGGGAACCTCGACACCGAAGGCTTTGGCCGTGACGTTAAAGCCGGTCGTCTGGTAGCCGTAATTGTATGGGGTCCAATCGACCGTATAGTTGATACCAATAGTAGTACCGGCGTGGGCGGCTCCGAGCATCAGGGCGGCGGCGGGAACGGCCAGCGCGGCGGGACGTAAGCATCTGTTCAGCAGTTTTCTTTTCATGGGATTTGGCTAAGGCTCAAGCGGACGCGTTTTCGAACGAGCATCCGTAATGAGGTGCGGTCGTTGGAACCATTCATACCATTTATACAGGGTCGGAGGTTGGGGACCATACCACAAACGGGGGAGCCGGCTTCTCGCGCCGCCCCTCACCCAAATGTGGTATGGCGCGCAGGTGGGGTGGGCGGTTAAGTTGCCGCGTCACTACCTTTAATAAGCCGAGTCAAGACTGGAAACACCGGTTTGGCGCTTGTCACGTTTGGGGCAGAGTCCCACCGGTTTATGTTTAATATCGCGATGAAACGTATGAAAGAAAACCTTGCCGCTGCCCAGGAAAGCTGGAGTGAGGCCGGACGCGCGCGGGAGCGGGCGTTCACGTTAATCGAGTTGCTGGTGGTGATCGCGATCATCGCGATTCTGGCGGCGATGTTGCTGCCGGCTTTGGCCAGCGCCAAGGAGAAGGCCCAGCGCATGCAATGTGTGAATAATTGCAAGGAGCTGGGCGTGGCCACTCACCTGTATACCACCGACAACCGCGACAAGATGCCCTACTGTAATTGGAATCCACCGTGGGTCGCCGGGTGGTTATACGATCCAAGCGCGGCGTCAGCCGTGCCGAACCTCCTGGCCGCACCCTATAATGTGAACCCCATTTTGGCCTACCAGGGCGGGCAGCTATGGCAATATATCAAAACGATGAAACTTTACCGCTGTCCGCTGGATTTGACCAACACGCCGAACTTCCGGGCACGGCCGAACCAACTCAGCACCTACGTCGAGAACGGCGCGATTTGCGGCTATGGCGGGCTGACGCCAGCCGGTAACACGTACAATCAAGCCGACTTCCGCCAGGACGCTTATATGATGTGGGAACCCGACGACCGGCCCCTGGGGTACGGGTACAATGACGGCGCCAGCTATCCGGACCCGGCGGTTGATGGGGGGTTGGGCAAGCGGCACGGCAAGATCGGCGGCATCGTGTTGAATTTCAGCGGGAGCGTCATGTTCATCAAATCCAACGTCTGGGCGATCGCAGCACGCGACCCGACCAAGAACCAGCTTTGGTGCAACCCCGGCAGCGTTAACGGCCATTGATTCATTTCGCGTCACTCACCGGGCGGCGGCTTCACGGGCTGGGGTTGCTGATCGTGGCGCTCGTCCTTGGGGAAATCCCGACTGGCGCAGAGTATCATTATTTCAACCTCCCCAGCGGCGGGGCCGATGGGGTGGTGCAGGAGCTGCGCTGGCCCTATTGGAATAACGCCTATTACAACACCTGGCTGAGCGATTATTGGACCAGCAGTGACGGGGTGAGCGGGTATTTCTACAGCGGACTGGCGCTACCCGCGGCCGGCGCGCCGGCAGGAGTGTCGTGCCTAATCAATTGGAGCTTTTGGCCGCTGAGCAATCCCCTCAAGGTGACGGATATGCCGCAAGCGGCGTACACCAGTCCCGGCACTTTCGCCGCGCAGACGATTGGTGAGGGCACGGTGCTGCGAGCGCCCGGCAATTGGACCGTTTTCCAAACCAACCTGTGGTACCGGCTGGCGTTCCGGGTTTGGCAGCCGGCGGCAGGCGTCCCCCACCAGGCATTTGCGGGCCAATGGTTGCGCGACCCGGCCAGCGGGATTTGGTATCATATGGCGACGGTCGCTCTGCCGTTTGGCGCGACCGGCATCGACGGGCTAATGGGGTTTCAGGAGGATTACACGGGGGGACTCCAGCCTCAACGGACCGACTACCGCAATTGCTATTACCACCGGAACGCGAGCTGGCACGCGGCAAACCAATTCCAGGCATATTGCCGTGGGCAAAAAGAAAACGCGGGTCTGATCGAGAACGCCACCGCAGCGTATTATGAAACGTGCTCGCCGGCCAACACGGGGTATGTCGCGTCGCTGACCAATAACGGCCAGTCTCTTTACCTGACGCTGAGCAACCAACCAGCGGTCCCGAGCTTTGATCCGCTGGTGGTGACCGGCGCAAGCGCGGTGCTTTCAGGCACCCAACTGCTGGTTCAGTGGCAGCTTCCGCCGACCAGCTCGCCCCAGCTTGCCTATCAGGTGCAGGTGTTCAACAACGCCGGCTATACCGGCACGCCCGCGCTGGTGTTCTACGAACGCGCTCCGGACACGCGAGAAAAATTGCTCGATGTAACCGGCATCGCGACGCCCTACCCTCGCCTGATTGTCAGTGACATTTTCGACAACACCAACGCGCCGGTCGCTCTCATACCGACGAACGCCACTCTCAGTGCTGGCACCGATGTGCCAGGAGCGATCAACGGCCTGGCATTTACTTATTTCGAGTCAGCCAGCAGTTTTTATCTCGATACCAGCGGCACCAACTGGCCGGCGATGCCGAACTTTGCGACGCTGCCGGCGGTGCTGCAAGGCGCCGTCAACGACCTGGACCTCACCGCGCGCCGGCGCCGGTTTGGTTACGCGTTCAACTACTTCGGCTACTTGAGTGTGCCCGCCGCTGGCCTTTACACTTTCACACTGAATTCAGATGCCGGCAGCCAGCTTTATATCGATGGTCAATTGGTGGTGAATTGGGATGGGCGCCATAGTCCCGCCGACCTGAGCGGCTGGGCGGGGCTGCAAGCCGGTTACCATGCGTTCAACGTCAGATATTTTTGCGACACGCAGAACAACAATTTTGGCAACGAATTCTTTGACACGCTCTCCCTGAGTTACGAGGGGCCCGGAATCAGCCGCCAGCGCGTGCCGGCCAGCGCGTACTTCCGCGTTCCGCCGGGGGGCGAGCCAGCAGTAACCCTCACCGCGCCGGCAAGCGGCACGACCATCTCGGGCGCCGACGCCCTCCTCAGCGCATCAGTCACGGCCAACACCGCGGTGCCAAACCGGGTTCAATTTTACCTTGGGGATAATTATTGGGGCGCGTCAGCCAGCAGCCCGTACGAGCTCAATTCGCTTGTGTGGGCTAACCCCACCAACGCCATCCGGGCACGGCTGGTGTACAACGGCAGCAACATTGTCGATTCAGCGCCGGCGGTGGTGAACACCACTAACATGGTTTTGACCCCATGGCTGCTGTCGCAAATCTTTTTCCACAATTTCCCTAATGGCGGCCGCATTGTGGGGGGCACTTACTCGCTGATCGGAGACGGGGTCAATCTGCTGGTGCGGCAGGTGAACGGGGACTTTACGGTTGCCGGGCGGCTGCAGGGTTTGCCGGGCAGCGGGCCGGGGGCAGATGGTGCGGCGCCGGACGCGAGCTGGCAAGCGGGGCTGATTGTGCGTGGCAATACGAACATGACGCCCGGGTTTCCGCTGGGCACCAGCAGCGCGCGCTTCGCCGCGGTGTTTGGCACCGTCAACAACGGCACGCATTTTCAAGACGATACGATGGTAAACGGCGGCGGCGCGTATTGGTCGAGCGATGTTGGCAGCGCCAATCGCTGGTTTCAGCTCCGCCGCAGCGGGGACACCTTCCTCACTTCCGTTTCTCCCGACGGCGCGAACTGGACGCCGGTCAACACGAACACGCTCACCGGCATTGGCACGCTGGTTTACGCGGGCTTTTTCAGCTACGCGCAGCCTTCGCACAATCCCAACGTGCCCTGGGCCGGGTTCGATAATTTCGCCTTAGCAGGGAATGTTATCGGCCCGCCGAGCGTGACGGTGAATCCGGCGGCGAGAACGGTTTACACAGGCCAGAACGTGGTGCTTTCGGCTCTCACAACCGGTAACCCACCTTTCGCTTATCGATGGGAACAAAACGGCACGCCGCTCCCGGCAGCAACCAATGCAACGCTCACCTTGAGCAATTTGCAGCCTGCCGCTTCGGGCCTCTACTCGGTCATGGTGAGCAACGTCAATGGCACCGCAACAGCCAATGCCACAATCAACGTCCTTTCGCCTCCACCGGGTCCGGCGCAAATCCTCAATAGCCAACCGGTAGGTTACTGGCGTCTGAACGAGACGATTGGCCCTGTGGCGTACGATTCTGTCGGCTCTAATAACGGCACCGCCGAGGGCGGACTGGTCTTCGGCGCGTCGGGAGTGGGTCCGCCTGCTTTTCCTGGTTTCGAGGAGGATAATCTGGCGGACCAGTTCAATGGCACCGATTCCGATGTCGCATTGCCGGCGCTGAATCTCAATACCAACACCGTGACGATTAGCGGTTGGGTTAAACGGACCGGCACGCAAACCGGATGGTCGGGATTGGTCTTTTGCCGTTCGGGCAGCACCACCGCCGGGCTTCACTTCGGCACCGGCAATGAACTGCGCTACACCTGGAACAATGCCGGCAGCACTTACAACTGGAACTCGGGCCTGATTGTGCCGGACGGGGTGTGGACATTCATTGCGTTGGCAATCGAACCAACCCGAGCAACGATCTATCTGGCCACCAACAGCATTCTCTATTCGGCTACCAACAACGTGGCCAACCCGGTGCAGGCCTTCGCCGGCACAACTTACCTTGGTTACGACCCCAACTCTTCGGCCAGGCGTCTGGATGGTTTTCTGGACGAAGTGGCTATTTTCAATCGCACGCTGAGCCGCGCGGAACTCAATTTGATTTTAACGGCTGCGCAGCCCCCGATGTTCACTACGGTTTCTCAGCTACCTGGTGGAAGTTTCCGAGTGGCGGGCGCCGGCCAGCCAAACGGCTCCTATCGGCTACTGACCACAACCAACGTGGTCCTGCCATTGCCCTTGTGGGCTCAACTGACTTCCGGTTCATTCTCGGCCTCGGGCCAGTTTTCCTATACCGATTTGCTGGGGACGAATTTTGTTCAACGTTTTTACCGCCTCTCGGTCCCCTAACCGCCATTATGTTTCGCGAATCTCCACGGATGAACTTCTGGTTTTGCGCCCTCGTCCTCGCCGCCCACGCCAGCCTGACCACCGCTTTTGCCCAACTGCGCGTACCGGCCAGTACTGCTTATGCGGTCCCCGACCCGGAGGGGGTTGATATTTCACGGCAGGGAGTCATGGGGTGGAAAGAGCCGGCAACAGAGCTGCTCTGGTTTGGTGAATTCAAGCACACCGGAGAAGCTGAGTGCGCGCTGGTGTTGCGGCCGGTGCCGGGCGCTGAGTCCAGGTTTCGTCTGACGATTTCCGGCACTGCGCACGAGTTTGTCGCCAAAGGCGACGGCGCCGAACCAGTCACCATTCCGGCCGGCAAATTTCCCATTCCCAACGCGGGTTACGAGAAAATTACGCTTCAACTGCTGAACCCTCCCGGTCAGCCGGCTGGTGAGATTCAGGCGCTTGTGCTAGATGGTCCCGCTGCCGCCGACGCCCATTTCAATTTGAAATCACGCCGCAACGCCGCTTCTGTCCACTTGCTTTATCCCACCACCCGCTTGACCAACATCACTGCCTTCTATTGTGAGGTTACGGCCCTCACCGACCCGCTCTGGACTTATTATATGGCGTGCGGCTGGCACCGCGGCTACTTCGGGATGCAAGTCAACAGTGCAACCGAGCGGCGCATTATCTTTAGTGTCTGGGACAGCGGCGGCGAGCCGACCGACCGCGGCCAGGTAAAGACCGAAGACCGGGTTCAACTCATGGCCAAAGGCGAGGGCGTTTATTGCGGCGACTTCGGCAATGAAGGCACCGGCGGCCACAGCCACCTGGTCTTTCCCTGGCGCACGGGTCAGGCGCAAAAATTCCTGGTGACGGCGCATCCCGAAGACGCAACTCACACCGTCTTCTCAGGGTACTTTTTCGATCCGGACAAACGGGCCTGGCGGCTTATCTCCAGTTGGCGCGCACCCAAAGAGGGGGGTTATCTGCGAGGCCTGTATAGTTTCAGCGAGAATTTCGGCGGCGCCAACGGCCAACTGCGCCGCAAAGCCCTCTACGGCAATCAATGGATCCGAACTGCCGACGGCCAATGGCATGAATTGACCACCGCCACCTTTAGCTTTGATTCCACCGGCCGCGCTGACCGCCTCGATCGGTTCATGGGCGTGGAGAACGGGCAGTTCTTTCTCTCACAGGGAGGATTTATCCCGGGCTCGTCGAAGTACAGGGAAAAGTTCGAGCGCCCCGCGACGGGAGCGGTGCCTACGGGGCTGCCCGTAGAGTGAAGCGCAGGGTTCAAAACCAAAGAAACTCTGTTCGCCGTATGAAAGACTTTGCACGCAGCCGATCGCGGGGTGAAAGACTTTGGGCGCAGTCCATGGCGGCTCGGCGACGGCTCGTCCCCCCCGCGTTCACCCCTGCCCGGCGTGCCGCATTGGAAATGGCCCACTCTGCAAGTACAGCCGATACTCCTTAATGCGCCCGTTGGGCGAATCCTGCCGCGGCAAGTACCGCAGCCCGCTAACCGTTTGCTCGGCGCCCAAATCCAGCACCAATTCATGCGGGTGGCCCGGCTGGGCCGATTCCCACTGGGTGTGCCAGAACGTTCCGGATTGCCCATCCAACACATTATCGGCGCTGTTGTCATCGGCTTCCACCTCTTCGCTGTCGGCATACACCACTTTCCACCCGGCTCGCGGCAACTCACGCCCATCGGACCCAAGCAGCACCAATTCGGCGCAAGTCGTGAACGCATCACCTGACTGTGAACTCACCGCTTCGATGCAAAAATATCTGCCCTTGGTTGCCGGGAACTTTACCGCGCCCCAGTTTTTGCCCGACGCAAAACTCCCGCTCAGCAACGGTTCAATCCCGCCAAGGTCGAGCGTCTCGCCCCGCCGCCGATGTCGAGTCACCGGCGATTGTTCGTTCGGTTGGTTCAGGATTGGCTCGCTCAACCCCGCGACAACGTGGTTGGTGGCGCCATCCAATTCGAACACGATTAGTTCGTTGGTCCCCGCTCGCAGCCAGGGACCGGGACAGTACAAAGTTTGTTGCGGGCCGATATTCCAATAACGCCCGAGGTTATGTCCGTTGATCCAGGCCACGCCCTTGCCCCACGTTGAAAAATCCAGGAATGTATCGCCGGCCTGCGCAAGGCTGAACCGCGCGCGATAAAATGCTGGGTCCATGGTTGCCCCCGGCGCAAAATGGACCGCCTCGACGCTCGCAGAATCCAGCGGCAGGTTGAACACCTCCCAGCCCGTTACCTCTTTCACGTCAGAGCCGGTCGCAAATTCCACCTTCTCGGTGATTCCTTTCCGGTCGAAAAGGTACGAGCCGTAGTTCACATGCCCGAAGGTGTCCACCAGCAGGTCCAGCGTCGCCGTCTGCGTTCGGGCCGGCAGTTGAATGCTGCTTTGATTATGCCGCCGATCCAGTATGCCGACGCGCTTTCCCTCCAGGAAAACCAAAGCGTAGTCGTGCAGCTCGGTGAGCTTCAGCAACCCGGCTTCACCCGGAGCCAGGCGGGTCCGGTATAAAATGCAGCCATGGGCCTGATCATAATCCTCCATGCAACGCGGGCGCGGCGCCCGCTTTGGTAATGGCAGGTTTTCTGCCAGCGGCGAACACTCCTTCAGCTCGATGGGCGGCACGGTGATGACCGGCTTGCGTTCCGGAATCGGCGGCAGAGTTTCTCCCGCCGGCAGGTGCTTCAGGAACATCTCGCGCAAGGCGTGGAACTTCGGCGTGTCCCAGCCGGCTTCGCTCACCGGCGCGTCGTAGTCGTAACTGGTGGTCTGGGGCGAGAACGGTGGACAATTCGCGCCCGCGGTGAATCCGAACGATGTTCCCCCGTGGACCATGTAAATGCTAAAAGAGGCATTGTGTTCGAGCATCCAGCCCAGCTCGTTGACGATCCGCGCGCTGTCGCCGGTGTGGTGTCCCTTGCCCCAGCTATCAAACCAGCCGGGATAATACTCGCCGCACATCAGCGGGCCCTCGGGACGAATCGCCCGCAACGCCTTGAAGTTGCCCTCCGGGCCGCCGCCGAAATTCACGACGCAAAATAAATCCGGGCGCGTATCGTTGCGAAGCTGCGACGGGCCGTCGCAGGTAAACAGCGGCACCTCGAATCCCGCTTGCTTCAGGTAATCCCGCAACCGGCCGATGTATTCCCTGTCATGTCCGTAGGAGCCATATTCGTTCTCCACCTGAACCATAATGATCGGGCCGCCGCGCGTGATTTGCAGCGGCGCCAGCTCTTGGCCTACCGCGTGCAGGTAGCGCTCGCACGCCTGCAAATAATTCGGGTCCTGTGTGCGCAGCTTCAGGTCAGGGTTTTTCAACAGCCAATAGGGAAAGCCGCCAAAGTCCCACTCGGCGCAGGAATACGGTCCCGGGCGCAAGATGACTTTCAGCCCCTCGGCCTGGGCCAGGCGGCAAAACTCGGCGACATCGGCCTCACCGGAGAAATTAAACCGGCCAGGTTCCGGCTCGTGAACGTTCCAGAAGAGGTACGCGCAAATGGTGTTTAAACCCATCGCGTGAGCCATGCGCAGGCGGTGCACCCAGTACTCGCGCGGGATGCGCGCAAAATGCATCTCGCCGCAACGAATCAGAAAGGGTTTGCCCTCGAGCAGAAAATCGGTGGGCCCAATCGCGAAGCTATCTGCCGCAGCTTGCCGACTGGCGCCTGCCATTAGGAGTGTGCCGGCCAGGAGCGAAAGCAGGAAGCGAGAGCGGTTAATCGTATTCATAATCATCCATGCCGCACATTCATGCTGGAAATGATCACAAGACGCTGTGTGGGTGTCAACTGTGCGGACCCGCGCGCCACTAGGCCGTCGGCGGCTCCGCCAACCCGGAATGTGATTAAAGGCTCGGTCGGCAGACAAAAGCGGCAGAGGGCTGCCGCAGTCCAAAACCTCGCGGCAGCAGTAGGCTGCTAACAATCGCGGCAGCGCTTTGCACTTGGAAAAAAGCGGCAGAGGGCCGCCACTTTGGCTCGTGCCGCCACAAGCCCGAGGGAGTTGTACTCACTCCCCGTCAACGCGGCCAACCGAGTTTCGGAGTCGTTTCGGATTGACAATGCGCGGTGGAGTGTGACAGTACTATTCGGGTAAAGCATCGTTGTTGGAAAACTCAATACCGCCTGCCTATGAAGACAATCCCCGCCTTCTCGACGCGCCGCCCGCACGCTTTTTTGCGGTGCAACAAATTTCAAACGCTCCTGGTTCTGGCTGCCGCATGCCTGGGAGTTTGCCAGACTTGGGGCGCCAATTTGCTCGTTAACTCAAGCTTCGAGCAGAATAGCGGACATGCCCTCCCAACCGGGTGGACGCGCTTCGCTCCACCAACAGCCCAGACCTTCGGCAATTATTGGATCGAGGGCAGCGTCACGCCCCAGTCCGGCGTGCTTTATTACAAGGAATGGGGCGCCTCCTATGGGGCTCAGCCGACCAATACCGCCGGCATTTACCAGGACTTAAGCAGCGCGCCCGGGTCGGTATATCAGGCGAGTGGTTGGATGTACTCCAATAGCGGGGATGGAGGAGGCTTGGGCCCTGACTGCTACGTCTGGATTCAAGTCGAGTTCTACGGCTCGACCAGTAACTTGTTGGCCTTGTTTACCTCAGGGCAATATAACGCAGGAGCGGGATTGGACACCTGGTTCCAGTATCAAGTCACCAACGCATGCGATATTTCCCAGCCCCTCTCGATCAACGATCCCTATTTCAACACCTATGCCGTAACGGGATCGGTCAGCCAAATCGTCGCGCCGCTCGGAACGGTTAACGTGCGCTACCGTTTCTGCTACACTCAAATTAATGCCGAGGGCGGCTCCTGCTATTTCGACAGCGCCGATTTGGACCAAATCAGCGGCCCAATTCCACCGACGATCAGCAGCGTATTCCCGCTGAATATGATTTTCGTGAACCCGGGCGATGGGATGAGCTTCACGGTGAGCTCGCCCAGCGGTCACACGATTGATAACAGTGCCATCGGCTTGGTCGTGAACGGCGCGAACGTGTCCGCCGGCCTGAACATTTCCGGCTCAACATCCACCAAGACGGTCACCTATCACGGGCTGCAGTCCAACACCGTTTATCATGCGTCGATAACCGTCACTGATTCGTTCAATCTAACCGCCAGCGCCAACAGTTATTTCGAAACCACCTGGGTCGGCGTCCCGCCCATTGCCGGCATTTGGGAAGCCGAGGACTTCGATTTCACCAACGGGATGTACTACGACAATCCGGCTTTATGCGCGACGATTGGGATGCCGAACTGCTATTTCGGCACCGTGGGCGTGGAAGGAACGGATGAGCACTTTGTCGGTACCGCGCCTACCCACGCCTACCGCCCGGACGATGCGGTCGGCACGGTCATTGCCGGTGATTACGCCCGCCCAGATCATTACTTGGCAGGGGTGTTCGATTACCGCATCGACCCCTTCGTGCAAACCGCTTGGCTGAATTATACCCGCGATTGGACCAACGGCACGTACTGGGTGATTGGGCGTTTATCCACCGACATCGGCTTAAGCGGAAGCTTAACGCTCAGTGTTGTCAATCCCGACACGACAGTTACCGACCTTGGGACGTTTACGATCAACGGCGGATTAGGCTGGAGCACTTTCGAAAACGTCTATCTGCTCGACACAAACGGCAACCCGGTCAACGTGACTCTAAACGGCAAGATGACCCTGCGGGTCACCAGCGGCGGCAACCTGTTGCCGAACTTTTTCATGCTGACGCCGGCGCAGATCGATTTGCCCATCCTGAGCCATTTGTATCCGAACGGGAGCCAACCGTTCCAGTACACTAACGCGCTGAGCTTCACGGTGACCACCGTTGGAGCAACCTTCCCCACCAGCGGCATTAAAGTCATCCTGGATGGTGTGGATGTGTCTTCGCGGCTGAGCATCACTGGCTCGAGCTCATCCAACAACGTCGTTTATGCGGGCTTGCTGCCCAACGCCGTCCATAACGCCGTCATCACCGTGACCAATTCTCTCGGCCACGGGCTGTACATCTCCAATAAATTTGATACCTTCACGGAAGACAACTACATGTTCGAAGCCGAGGATTACGATTACAACGGCGGGCAGTATATCGATCCGTGGTCGCCGGACGCCTACCTGGGCTTCGGCGCGACGACCAATATCGATTTCCAGCACAGCCCCATTGACGGGGAGCAGTTCCCTTACCGCCTGGACGGCATCCCTGAAGAAATCTCGGCCGGGCCAGGCAAAGATTACCTGAGGCAGGTGTTTGCGAACAATTTCGGCATCGATTATCACCTCGCCTGGTATGGGCCGGGCGACTGGTCCGATTACACCCGCAACTTCCCCTCCGGCAAGTTCTACGTGTACAACCGGACAGCGGGGTTGGGCGCCTTCTCGATGTACCTCGACCGGATCGTCAGCGGGGCCGGCACTGTCAACCAGACCACCTCGCGCCTGGGACAATTCACTGGGGTCGGCACGGGCAATCAGAATCACGACTGGGTCCAACTTCTGGACGCCGGCGGCGCGCCGGTAGTGGTCAACCTGGGCGGAACCAATACTGTTCGGCTGACAACCACGACCGGTGATTGCTATCCCAGCTACCTGATGCTGGTGCCGGCCAACGGCATCAGGCTGACCGCCATCCGCTCGGGCAATAGTGTGGTGGTTTCGTTCCCCACGCAGGCGGGAGTCTTATACCGCGTGCTGTATAGCAGCAATGTGACTGGCGGGAACTGGGCACTCCTGACGACGATTGCCGGCGATGGCACTGTCAAATCCGCGACGGATAATTCGAGCGCCGCGCAGAGGTTTTATAAAGTCGTCGCTCCCTGACGCGCCGCGTTCCGAGCGCGCATGACCGCTGGCAAAACGCTGATGAAAAGCGTGCGACTCGCTGCAGCCTTGATGGCGTTCTGCGTTTTGGCGCAGCACGCCCCGGGCCAGGAAACACTCCTGATTGACGGTTCGGCCCCGGCGCACGCATTCCCGCATTTTTGGGAACAGATGTTCGGCTCCGGCCGGGCCGTGCTTGCCTTGCGCGACGCCTATCAGCGCGACCTGCGCCAGGTCAAAGCCATCACCGGCGTCTCGTACGTTCGTTTCCATGCCATCCTGCACGATGAACTCGGCGTTTATGACGAAGACGCCCAAGGCCGCCCGCGGTACAACTTTTCCTACGTGGACCAGATTTATGACGGGTTGCTGGCGCAGGGGGTGCGCCCGTTCATCGAGCTGAGTTTCATGCCCAGGAAACTTGCGGCGCGAGACATGCCGCATCCTTTCTGGTACAAACCGAACGTTTCTCCACCGAAAGACTGGGCAAAGTGGGACGGTTTGATAACCGAGTTCACAAAACATCTCGTGGAGCGCTACGGCAAGGAGGAGGTGAGCCGGTGGTACTTCGAAGTGTGGAACGAGCCGAACCTGGATTTCTGGGGCGGCGACCCCAAGCAAGCGACTTATTGGGAACTATACGACCACACGGCGCGCGCGTTGAAAGCGGTCCTGCCGAGCGCGCGCGTTGGAGGCCCCGCCACCGCCCAGGCCGCCTGGGTGGTCCCATTCATCCGCCATTGCGTCGAAAACTCCGTCCCGGTGGACTTTGTCTCGACGCACGTTTATGGCAACGACCGCGCCCAGGACGTCTTCGGCACGGATGAAGCCATTGCCCGCAACCAGATGGTGCCGCGGTCGGTGAAGAAGGTGCACGACCAGATCAAGGCGTCGGCGCGCCCCGACCTGCCGCTGATCTGGAGCGAGTTCAACGCCAGTTACATGAACGAACCGGCGGTCACCGACTCGCTTTACATGGGACCGTGGCTCGCCGACACCATCTGCCAATGCGACGGCAACGTCGATATCCTGGCATATTGGACCTTCTCGGATGTTTTTGAGGAACAGGGCGTCGTCAAAACCCCCTTCTATGGGGGATTCGGTTTAATCGCCGCCGGTGGGATTCCCAAACCTGCGTTCAACGCGTTCCAATTGTTGCACCGGCTCGGCACCGAACGGCTCGACCTGCAATCAGATTCGGCTCTGCTGACGCGTACCCCGCGCGGTGCTTTGGTGCTCGCCTTATGGAACTACGCGCCGCCGGACCAGCCGGGTGCCACCAAACACTTCGTCCTGAACTGCCGGCATACCAATGCCCGGGTCCGCCTTACTCGCCTCGATGCCACTCACGGCGACTTCCACGCCACTTATCAAGCGATGCAGTCGCCACAGTACCCGACCGCCGCGCAAATCGCCAACTTGCGGGCCGCCGCACAGCTCGCTCCGGCTGAGAACCTGCGACTCAAGAATGGCCGGCTTGAGGTTACCCTGCCCTGCTACGGCCTGGCGTTGATCGAATTTGAATGAATACCTTTATGAATCGAATTTTGCTCGTTCCGCTGGTGTTTCTGCTTGCGGCCACTTCGCCGGTATTGGCCATCCAAACACCGGCCAACGTTATCACCTTAACCGGCGACCAAAGCATCATCCTGCACTGGGACAAAGTTCTGGATCCGGCGCTTTCGGGTTACCGGGTCTATCGCGGCACCAGTTCCAACGGGCCGTTCACGCTTCAAAATACCAACGGCCTGCTGAGTTCACCCGGCTTTTGCGACCTGGTGGTCGTTGATGGGCAGAATTATTATTACCAGGTCACCGCAGTGAACAGCAGTTCGCAGGAAAGCACCCCGTCCAGCGCGTTGGCCGCCATGCCGCATACCTTCGCCAGCACCGACCAATTCCTCGATTACGTCCAGCAGGCCAACTTTGATTACTTTTGGTATCTGGCCAACCCGGTCAACGGCCTAGTCCCGGACCGCAGCACCCCCGGTTCGGCGTGCAGCATCGCTGCGGTTGGCTTCGGCCTTACAGCAATTGGCATCGGCATCGACCATGGCTGGATTTCACGCACGCAAGGTGTCGCGCGTGTCTTGACGACTTTATCGACTTTTCTGAACGGGCCGCAAGGCTCCGCGACTTCCGGCGTCATCGGCTACAACGGCTGGTTCTATCATTTTCTGGACATGAACACGGCGTTGCGGGCGGGTGCGCCAGAGCTCTCATCGATCGACACCACCCTCTTAATGGCCGGAGTGCTTTATGCCAAACAGTACTTTAACGGCACCAATACCGACGAGACTTCGATTCGGAGCATGGCCGACACTTTATTCAACAACGTGAATTGGACCTGGATGGCCCGTGGGAGCAACGCCGTCTCGATGGGTTGGTTGCCGGAAAGTGGGTTTCTGAACGGAAACTGGATCGGGTATGACGAAGGGATGATTCTGTATTGCCTGGGCCTGGGCACGGCGACCAATCCCCTGCCCGCTTCCGCCTGGAGCTACTGGACGGGCGGCTACGTCTGGGGCAGCAATTATGGCGAGTCTTATGTTCAGTTTGGGCCGCTGTTCGGGCACCAATACTCGCATTGCTGGATCGATTTCCGCCACGTCTCCGATTCCTACATGCTCGCCCACAACACGACTTATTTCGAAAACTCGCGTCGCGCCAGCCTCGCCCAGCACACTTACGCCGCCCAAAGCCCGGCGCCCCAAATCGGTTACAGCACGCTCGTTTGGGGGCTGACGGCCTGCGATGGTCCCTCCGGTTACACCGCCCGCGGACTGCCCCCGGGCGGCTCGGATGATGGCACCATCGCCCCTACTGCTGCCGGCGGGTCCATCGCCTTTGTCCCGGAATATTCCGTCCCAACGCTTCAGAAATTTTATAGCAACGGGTTTCGTCAGAAAATCTGGACCGCATACGGCTTCTGCGATGCGTTTAATATTGGGCAGGCGTGGTTTGACAACGCAGAGCTGGGCATCGATCAGGGGCCCATCGTCATCATGATTGAGAATTATCGCACGCAAAAGGTATGGCGCCTGTTCATGCAAAACCCAGAAGTCCAGCGGGGCCTTCAACGCGCCGGCTTCGTCAACCTGCCTTTTCTGCCCTCTTCGGTGCTGGCCTCCGCCGCGCAGAATACTGTCACGCTGGATTGGAACGCGGTTTCCAACCGTACCTACCAGGTTGAGTATTCGCCGGACCTCATGAGCTGGTTCGGAGCGCCGACGGGCGAGGTGACCGCCTCTGGTGCGACCGCAAGCTGGACTGATAATGGGCCGCCGGGCACCGCGAGCACACCTTTTTCGACCGGCGAACGCTTTTATCGAATCTATCAATTCGCTGCGCCTTGAGTGGTGGCGAGCTTCCAGCCTGCCGGTGAGGGCGGCCTCACTGCCGGGGACTGGAGTTTGGACTCTGCGTAGCTTGATCTTCCTTTGTCGCAATCAGCTAGTTCCTTTTGACATTTTGACACATGCATTAGGCTTTCCCCGTGGCGACGAATATAAAATCCCAAACGCTTGAAGAGCTCCAGGCCCAGTTCGCCGCCTGGGAACAGCCGCCTTATCGCCCCCGTCAACTCCTCGAATGGCTCTACTCGCGCAAAGCCACCGCTTGGGAGCAGATGACCAATCTGCCCAAGTCCTTGCGCGAGCAACTCGACCGGCACTACTCCTTCACGAATCTGGAACTGGTCCGCAAACAAGGGTCCGGCGATACCACACAAAAGTTCCTGTGGCGTTTACCCGACCACGCGCTGATCGAGAGCGTGCTCATCCCGGCCAACCCCGCTCTGTACGGCGACCCTAGCGATCGCCATACGTTGTGTGTTTCCACTCAGGTGGGCTGCGCCTACGGTTGCAAATTCTGCGCCAGCGGTCTTGAGGGTTTGAAACGAAACCTCGCCGTGGAAGAAATCGTCGAGCAGGTCCTGGCCGTCGAACGCTGGAGCGCGGGCGCCCGTGCCATCACTGAAACGGCGGCTGCGCAAGTCGCGAACACCGGCACACCCGAGGCTGCCTCAGCAACTGCAACTAGCAAAAGCCCCGAGCGTCTCATCAGCAACCTCGTGATCATGGGAATGGGCGAGCCGCTGGCCAACTATCAAAACCTGCTCAAAGCGCTCAAAATCCTCAATGCGCCGTGGGGCGGTGGTATCGGCGCGCGGAAGATTACCATTTCAACCAGCGGCCTGGCGCCGCAAATCCGAAAGCTGGCCGACGAACCGCTGCAATTTCGGCTGGCCATCTCACTGCACGGCGCAACCGACGCGACTCGCAACAAGATCATGCCGGTCAACCGCAAATACCCGCTGAGCGAACTGGCCGCGGCTTGTGAGTACTATCAGCAGAAGAAAGGCCGTATGCTCACCTTCGAGTATATCCTAATCGCGGGGATTAACGACGGACTCGATCAGGTTAAGCCCCTCGCAGGCTTGGCTCGGCGCCTCAACGCCAAAGTCAATCTAATCCCCTACAACCGCGTGGAAGGCCTGGAATGGGAAAGACCCGCCGAGCCGGTTCAGGAAGCCTTTCTGCAAGCTCTGACCGCTCAGCGTGTCACCGCAACCCTGCGCCGGGAGAAGGGGCATGACATCGATGCCGCCTGCGGGCAACTGCGGCTGCGAACAGAACGGGGAGAAGCCTCGCCCGTCCTGCGGAGCCAATGAAAAATATAAAATGTTCAATGCTCAATGCTCAATGTCAAACGCTCAATTAGTCCGATTAATTTAAAATTGATTATTGAGTAATGGTCATTGGTTATTGAAGAACCGGCACAGCCTGGGTTTCTACAACGGAATCCCCCAGTCAAGAGTGGAAACCACCGCCGGCTTCTTGCTCTTGCTCCTGCTCTTGCTCTTGCTCTTAATCTATTGGGAAAAGGGAGCAAGATTATGAGCAAGCGCAGGCGCAAAATGCTACTCTGCAACCCCTACTTGCGCCGTCTCCCACAGCGCTTATGTTCTGCCAGGATGGCTTTACACCCGCTGTCTGACACGGCGGGCAAGTTGTCCCACAAGGCATGGAAACCGCAATTCAAATCAGGGAGAACGAGTCTCCCGACATGGCGTCCGCTCCGACCGGGGAGGAGCAAGCGCCACCCCGCGTCCGAGTCCTGCTCGTCGAGGATAACCCCGGAGACGTTCGGCTCTTACAGTTGATGTTGGAAGCCGCCGGCGGTGACTTGTTCGAGTTGGAAACCGCTGAAAGGTTGAGCACTGGGATGAACCGTCTGGCTGCCGGGGACATCGGGTTGGTTCTGCTGGACCTTTCCCTGCCCGACAGCCAGGGACTGAAAACATTCGTGCAACTACACGCCCAGGCGCCGCAGACACCCATCATCGTCCTGAGCGGGCTCAACGATACCACGATGGCTGTCGAGGCTGTTCACCAAGGCGCGCAAGACTTTCTGGTTAAGGGGCAGGTCGGCGGCGAACTACTGGTGCGGGCGATGCGTTACGCAATTGAGCGCAAGCGGATGGCAACCCAACTGGCCGGTTACGCCGAGGAACTGCGGCGCAAGAACGCTCAATTGGAAGCCGATTTCAAAATGGCCCGCGAAGTCCAGGACATCTTCCTGCCCCATCAATACCCGACCTTCCCGCAGTGGGTTGCGCCCGAGGAAAGCGCGTTGCGCTTTTCGCATCGCTACCTCCCAGCCGCGGCGGTAGGCGGCGATTTCTTTGATGTCTTTGCCATTACCGGCACGACCGCCGGGATATTTATCTGCGATGTGATGGGGCACGGGATGCGCGCGGCGCTGGTGACGGCGATTATGCGCGGGTTACTGGAGGAACTGATGCCGGTGGCCGCCGATGCGGGCAAGTTCCTGGCGGAGATCAACCGCAGTTTGCACGCGATTCTCCGCCGCACTCGTGAACCGTTTCTGGCGACCGCCTTTTACATGATCGCTGATGCCGCGGGCGGCGAATTGCGCTTCGCCAGCGCCGGTCACCCCAGCCCCTTCCGCGTGCGCCGCAACATCGGCGCGGTCGAACGCCTGCGCAGCTACGACCCCCGCCACGGGCCCGCTTTGGGCTTGTTCGAAAAAGCCGATTATCCCACCTGCCGCTGTCCTCTGACAGAAGGGGATTTGCTGCTGCTGTTCACTGACGGCCTGTATGAGATCACGAATCCCCGCCAGGAGGAATATGGCCAGGAGCGGCTGCAAGAGGCAGTGACCAGAGATTTCCACCTGCCGACCGAGCGGTTGCTGGATGAGCTGCTTGAGGATGTCCAGCGGTTCTCGCGCACGCGTGAGTTCGATGACGACGTTTGTCTGGTCGCCGTTGAGGTGCAACGGGTGGGTATTCGGCCCTAGTAACGCCGTAATTTTACGTTTGCTTTTGGGCGCCGGGCGCTCCAAAACTGTGCGCGCATTTACGCGCACAATGAAGCTTCATTTTCCGTCGATAGCGGCCGCCTTGCTCGTTTCCGCCGCCCCTGTTCTGGCACAGCAGGCCTCGTCTTTCATTTACGAAACATCTCAGGAGTTTTTTGGTTCCGGCGATTTCGACGGCGATGGCCGCGCCGACCTGGTGATTGTCGATAAGGTTACTGGCAAATTGCGACTTGGCTACGGAACCAATGCCGGCGCCTTTAATTGGGTGGATTGCCGCCCCACCGGCTTGACCGCGCTCGGCGGCTTCAGCATCGGCCGCGTGCTAGCAAAGAATTCCGATGGATTCGCCTTGGCAGCCCCAGACGCCAACCAGGTCCTGTTGCTCGATGCGGTCAACCCGGAGGCCCCCGGTCGCAAGCTGCTGGTCCCGTTCAACTCCGCGCTCGGACCCAATACCGTTGTGGCCGTGGATGCCGGCAGTTCAGCCGGCACCGGGTTGCTCGACCTCTATATCGCCAGCATCTATAACTCGCCCGATGCGAACATGGCGACCGTGCTGCGCAACGACGGCAGCCAGTTCCCGAAACTCTCCGAGAGTGCGTTGGCCGGCACGAACGTCCATGGAAACCGCCTCGCACTCAAACAGGGCGGCCCGGAGTTGCTCTGTTTCGTCCAATCCGGCGATAAAGCGGATAGCTTTCAAGCCGAATCCGTCACCACCGGCACACCCACTCCCGTGCTGGCCGTTTCCGGTTTAGCCCAGGGTTCCGAGTACGCTCTGGGTCATTTCCGCAAAGCGCCTTTAGCCGAATTGCTGTTCTATAAACCCGGGCAACCAAAGCTGACGGTGCGCCCTATCGAAGACGCGGGCGCACAGTTGAAAGCCGAACAGGAAACCAGTTTCGATCTGGGCCAACCGGTGTTGCGCGTCATAACAGTTCAGCAAGGCACTGAGGACCGGCTGGTCGCGCTGTTCGGCAAAGGGGAAAGCGCCGGCGTGTTTACTTTCGACGGCGCCAGCGCGCCAGTGTTGGTCCAAAAACTCTCCGCCACCAACGACCTGTTCACCTGCGCTGCTTCCGGCCCCGGGGGTATCATCCTGTTTCTGGAACCGCCGGGCTTGAAGTACTCGACCAAGTACCAAGTCTATCAGC
Organism: Verrucomicrobiia bacterium; assembly: GCA_035934555.1. Classification (GTDB taxonomy): domain Bacteria; phylum Verrucomicrobiota; class Verrucomicrobiia; order Limisphaerales; family UBA8199; genus DASYXT01. The sequence goes on from DASYXT010000141.1 coordinate 138,893, forward strand.
CCGCGGCCAAGGGGTACGCCCTGAGCAGCTTTGGCACCCTGCCCTCCCTGGCGGATAACGATAACATGATCATTCCGGATATTCGTAACCGGATTGTCGCCAAACTGACGGTGACCAATGCCAGCGACATGGCTCTGTACACCAATACCATTCCGGGTACGCAGGTGCATTATGTGATGGTGCCAATTCCCGGCGGCACCTTCCTGATGGGCAGCCCGGACAGCGAGCCCGGGCACAAACCGGATGAATCCCCTCAGCACGAAGTGCAAATCGAGCCGTTCTGGATGGGCCGCTGCGAAATCACCTGGAACGAATACGAGTTGTTTATGTATTCCGACGAGGAAAAGCAAATGCGCGCGACGTATCCGACCGATGCCGCGGGGGACAAGCTCGCCGACGCGGTGACGCATCCCTCCAAGCCCTATGTCGAAATGAGCTTTGGCATGGGCAAGGATGGGTATCCGGCGATCAGCATGACCCAACACGGCGCCAACAAATATTGCCAGTGGCTCAGCGCCAAGACCGGCGAGTTCTATCGCTTGCCCACCGAAGCCGAGTGGGAGTACGCCTGCCGCGCCGGCACCAAGACCATGTATTCATTTGGCGATGACCCGAGCAAACTCGGCGACTACGCCTGGTACGAAGAGAACAGCGATTTTAAGTACCAGAAAGTGGGCAAGAAGAAGCCCAATCCCTGGGGGCTGTATGACATGTATGGGAACGTGGTCGAATGGACCTTAGACCAATATGATCCAGGGTTCTACAAGCTCTGCGCCACCAACAAAGTCTCGGTCGAGCCCTGGAACAAACCCACCAAGCCTTATCCGCACGCGGTGCGCGGCGGCTCCTGGGATGACCCTGCCAACATGTGCCGCAGCGCTGCCCGCCGCGGCTCGGACCGGTCCTGGAAAATGACCGACCCCCAATTGCCCAAGAGCATCTGGTATTTGTCCGATGCACAGTGGGTCGGGTTCCGCATCATTCGGCCGCTTAAGGTGCCCTCCGCGGCTGAGCTCCAAAAATATTGGACCAGCGGCACCGAACGGGATTAAAAAATGGATCAAACCTCGTCGCGGCTTGAGCGTAGAAACGAAAGCGGCAGGGGGCTGCCGCAGTCCAAAACGCTGCCGCGAGTTTTGGCGCGCTACGCATTCCGCGAGGTTTTGGACTGCGGCAGCCCTCTGCCGCTTTTTTTCCGACGCTCCGGTTTAATCGCACCCTGAGAAAATGCGCCTTGCAGAAATCAGTTCCCAAGCCAGCACGGCTGTGGTTAACTCCTTTTGACTGCCATAAAACGCCCAACCTTGAACGCACTTATGCAAAACGAATCGACCAGTCCCTCGGCGGCGCTGTCGCGCCGGCAATTCCTCAAAACTTCATCCCTGGCCGCAGCTTCGGCGGCAGCCGTGGCGAGCTTCCCCTCGGTCCTGCGCGCGGAGGGCGCCCAGGCGATCCGCGCCGTAATTATCGGCGTGGGCGGGCGCGGCGGCGGCGCCGGTGTCAATTTCACCGAGGCGGTCAAAATGACCGGTGTGGATGGCAAGATTGTCGCCGTGGCGGACCTGTTCCCGGAGCAAGCCAGACGCGGCAAAGAGAATTTCAGCGTGCCTGAGGAGAAATGTTTCAGCGGATTTGACGCCTACCGCAAAGCGCTCGCCGAACCGGATGTGAATTACGTCATTCTGGCGACGCCTCCGGGATTTCGGTCGGTGCAGTTCCGCGCTTGCGTCGAAGCGGGCAAGAACGTTTTCATGGAAAAGCCTGTCGCGGTGGACGGGCGCGGCATCCGTTTGATGTATGAAACGGCGGCGCTGTCAAAGCAGAAGGGCTTGAAGGTTGCCGCGGGCACCCAACGCCGGCACCAGGCCAGTTACATCGAGACCATCAAGCGCATCCACGATGGCGCCATCGGCGATGTTGTCACCTTGCGCGCTTATTGGGTGAATGGCGGCCCGATCTGGCATTACGGCGAAGGCCAATCCCACTACGGCCAGCACGTCGGCGACACCGATTTAGAAAAACAACTCAACAATTGGTACCACTACATCTGGTTGTGCGGGGATCATATTTGCGAGCAGCACGTCCATAATCTCGACGTGTGCAACTGGATCATGAACGATCATCCGGCCCGGTGTTGGGGGCAAGGTTCGCGGCAGCAATTAGGTGATAAATCCGGCGAGATTTGGGATAATTTCGACGTCGAATACGAATATCCCAACGGCGTGCACTTGTTCAGCTATTGCGGCCAGATCAAACGGGACTGGTCATCGGTCAGCGAAGGCGTGCACGGCACGAGCGGCTCAGCCGACCCGCACCACATGATCCGGCCGAAGGGCGGCCAGGTTTGGCGTTACCGCGAAAACGAAATCGATCCTTACGTGCAGGAGCACATCGACTTGATCCATGCCATCACCAAGGACACCGAACTCAACGAGGCCTCTCAGGTAACCGATAGCACGCTGACAGCAATTATGGGACGCGAAGCCTCCTACAGCGGCGCAGGCGTCAGCCGCGAGGACATCCTCAATTGCAAGTTCACCTATGGACCGGAGCAGTTATACGAAGATTGCTCCAAAATGCAGTTCGGCTCATTCCGCACCTTGCGTCCGCCGATGCCGAGCCAGCACAATATCTTCAGCGACCCACCGATGGTGCCCACGGTCTAAAAAATGTAGAGCGTGGAGCGTTACCCATTTCAAAACGCTCCCACGCTTTACGCTCTACGACTCACAGCGCCAGGTTCCGATTCTTGGCGCGGGATTCCTCCGCTAAGCGGGCTTTGAATTCGAGGAATTTCTGCTGGAGCGCCGGCTGGCCCACCGCCAGGATTTGCACGGCGAGCAGGCCGGCGTTGCGCGCACCACCAATGGCCACCGTCGCCACGGGAACGCCGCTCGGCATCTGCACAATCGACAGCAGGGAGTCCAGCCCTTTCAGGAATTTGCCGGGAATCGGCACGCCGACCACCGGCAACGGCGTGAACGCCGCCGCTACCCCGGGCAAGTGCGCCGCGCCTCCCGCGCCGGCAATGATCACGCCCAGCCCCCGGCGATGGGCTTGCGTGGCGTAGCGCGCCAGGTCGGTCGGCGCGCGATGAGCCGAAATCACGCGAACCTCGCTCGTGATCCCGAATTCAGCGCAGGCATCAGCGGCGGCTTTCATCGTTGGCCAATCCGAGTCGCTCCCCATGAGAATTGCGACTTGAGGCACAGAGGTAGAGTTTTTCTTTTTCATAGGTCTAAATGCGCGCGCTAGCTTCGTGCGAGGCGCAGCTCCCTGCAAGCGCAAAACAGCGAAAATTGCAAGCAACAGAGCCAACGCATCAACGGGGATCTGATCACTGAAGACTGGCCGCTGAAAACTGAACAATGCGGACTGAAGTCCGCGAAGTCCGCGCTCCCGCTTGCCTGGCCGCAGTACGCCCGGTAGATTGCGGGTCTGTGGCATTTTCGTTTATTTTTTTGGGCACGGGCACCTCGCAAGGCGTGCCGATAATCGGAAAAGAGTACGCTCCCGAATTTTTGGCGAACCCCAAAAATCACCGCCTGCGCCCCTCAATCTATGTCGCGAGCGATCGCACTCGCCTGGTCGTGGATACCACACCGGAATTTCGCCTGCAGATGTTGCGGGAAAAGCTTGGTTACCTCGATGCAGTGCTGTTCACCCATTCGCATGCCGACCACATCATGGGTCTGGATGATTGCCGGCGCGTGTGCGACGTCCGCGGCGGCACCGCCCTGCCGATTTACGCCAATGCCCAGACTATGGCGGACCTGCGCCGCGTCTTCCTTTACGCCTTTCACAATGGTCCCTGGCCAAAAGGTTACTTCATCCCCGAGCCGCATATCATCGAAGGGCCATTTACTCTGGACGACCTGGACATCATCCCCTTGTTGCTGCCGCACGGGCGCACTCAAACGCTGGGCTTCCTTTTCGTGCAGCAAGGCCGCAAATTGCTGGCTTACATGAGCGACTGCAAGGACGTTCCGGGGCCGGTGGTCGAGCAAATCCGCGGCGTAGCCGTAGCGGTGCTTGATGCACTGCGCCCCGCGCCGCACCCGACCCACATGTGCCTGGATGAGGCACTGACCGCCGCGCGGCGCATCGGCGCCGAGCGAACCTTCTTTACCCACCTCACCCACGACTACGACCACGACGCCGCGCAGGCCGAACTGCCGCCCACCGTCGAATTCGCCTATGACGGCCTGAAAATAAATATCCCGTGAGCCTTGAATTGATAACGCGCCAGCCCAGAGCGCTCTTTGCCTTTCGCGGCGCGCGGACTTTAGTCCGCAGCAACGTCCAAGCGCTGAGGGCGCCTGAAAATCACGCCAGATTCGCTATTTGCACATTGCTGCGGACTAAAGTCCGCGCTCCACTGAATCTTTGGGGTACATACGCGGCATCATGGTTGAACCCAACGGGCTGCCGCCCTGTCCATTTATCGCTACCATGAAGGTATTCTTCACTGTTGGATTGCTGGCACTGGCCTCGGCGCGCATAAGCGCGGCAGATGCCGGCAGCCAGGCCGTCGTCGTCTATAATTCGCAATTCCCCGAGTCCCGCAACGTCGCCGAGTATTACGCTCAAAAGCGGCACGTGCCCGCCGACCAGGTGTTCGGGTTCCCTCTGACCACCAACGAAGACATCTCACGCACGGAGTTCCGCGCCTCGTTGCAATTTCCCCTGGCCGACACGCTGGTGAAACATCGCCTGTGGAAACTCTCGACCTCGAAACGGATCGACGGCACCAACCAGCCGATTCGTGTCGTGAGTTCCAAAATCCGCTACGCGGTGCTCTGCTACGGCGTGCCGTTACGGATTCTACCCGACCCTGCCTGGAAGGACCCAGGCGCGGAGCGGCTGCGTCCGGAGCTGCGCCGTAACGAAGCCGCCGTCGATAGCGAACTGGCCCTGTTGCCGCTGCTGCATGAAGACCTGCCTTTGGCCGGGCCGCTGCGCAACGCGAATTACACCACCACCAATACGGCCTGGTTAAATCCGACGAACGGTGTGTTGCTGGTGGCACGGCTCGATGGTCCCAGCGCCGCGATCGCCCGTGGCCTGGTGGACAAAGCGCTCGAAGCCGAGCGGGACGGGCTGTGGGGCCGTGCCTACTTCGATTTGCGCAACACCACCGAACCGGGCTACAAGCTGGGTGACGATTGGATTCGCAATGCGTCGGAAATCGCCCGCCGACTCGGCCTTGAAACGATCGTGGACGAAAACCCCGGCACCTTTCCCGCCGGCTTTCCCATGAGCCAAATCGCCTATTACGTCGGCTGGTACGACCAGGACGTCAGCGGGCCCTTCGCGCAGCCGACCGTCGAATTCATGCCCGGCGCGTTTGCCTATCACCTGCACTCGTTCAGTGCCGAAACGCTGCGCAGCACCACAAAGGCCTGGGTCGGACCGCTCCTGGCCAAAGGCGCGACCGCCTCAATGGGTTGCGTTTGGGAGCCGTACCTCGCCGGTACGCCGGACATGGCGACGTTCACAGCGCGTTTCATCTATTACGGATTCAGTTTCGGCGAGGCGGCTTACGCCAGCCAACCCGCGCTCTCGTGGCAAACCACCGTCGTTGGTGACCCTTTGTATCGGCCGTTCGGCCGCAACCCCGAGCAACTCCAGGACGAACTCCAGCAGCGGCAGAGCCCGTTGCTCGCCTGGTCCTACCTGCGCCTGGTGAATGTAAACGTGCTGAACGGCAAATTACCGGAATGCGTCGCGCTGCTCGAACAACTTGACCTCACCAGGCATAGCGCCGTGCTCAGTGAAAAACTGGGCGACCTTTACCAGGAGCAAGGTAAACCGTCCTCGGCCGTCCACGAATGGCAGCAGGCACTCACCTTGGACCCTTCGCCCGAACAACGCATCCGCCTGCTGCTGACCCTGGGCGAGCGATTGTCTCTCCTGCAACGCGATGCCGAGGCCTACGATGATTATGCCGATCTGTTAAAGGAGTTCCCCAATTACCCGGACAAGGGAACGGTCTATAAACGGCTGCTCCCGTTGGCGCAGCGGCTGCACAAAAGCGCCGACCTGGCAAATTCGGCGGTCGGTCAACCGGATGGGCATGCGGCGGCGCGTTGAGGCGCAAAAGAGGCGCCTGCGGAAGGGCCAGTCGGTATGAGTTTAGCGTAGCGCGGGCGGCCTCGCCCGCATTACACCGTTAAATTGGTGCGGCTGGGTCCGGCCGGGCGATTTTTGGGCTTCCTTTTTTCGCAAGGCAACTTATGCTTGTAACGTGACTGCCGAAACCTTCAAACAAGAGATCGCCGAGGCAATGAAGGCATACGACCAGCACGTCGTATGCATTGACAAGACTCCGGACGAGTTCCACGCCTCGCTGCTCTCGCTGCTGAACAAGGCCATCAAGGCTTATGAGAGCCGCGGCCCGCAATTGCGCCACGGCATTGCCCTGGACCGACAGGTCACCGTCATCCTCAGCCAGAACGACAGCCCCCGTCCCCTTTGCGGGATTTATTTCAACCTCCATTCTCCCTACCAAAAATCGCCGGCGTCCAAACCCGCCAAGGCGGTGCGCGAACCGATTAGTGGTGGAGCTGAGGAGTAGTCGCGAACAGGGAGCGCAACGCCGCCCTTAGCTCGTCCCAGCTTTCCGGGAAATAAAACGGCAACGGTTCGGCATCCGCCAGGTCTTGGGTCAAGTGCAGACGGGCGAACCAAATAAACCAAAGATAATACACCAGGTTGACCGCTTCGGGCAGCCAGATCAGCGCCGGAGCAGAGCCGAGCATGGCGTTGCGCCCGGGCATCGCCTCCGCCAGTAGAATTCCCACCAGGCTTACCAGGGCCGGCAGGCCTTTGGCCAGGGCGACCGCCCAGGCAATCGCGGCAGCCTGGCTGCGCGCTTTTAAACCGAACCAGAGCCCGGCCCAACATAGCGCCGCCACACCGAGAAAAATATTCGCCAGGCTCAACACTTTGTAGAGCGTCAGCGCGCCCAAACCGGCACCAGCACGGGCCAGCGGCGTTGTGCCAAGGGAAGCCACTATTTGCGGCAGCATCGGCGCCTGCATCACCAGCACCGGCCAGACAAACAGCCGCTGTAATACGCCCCATTGATCCGACACGATGGTGGCCGCGCCCACCGGCGTGCTCATCAATAACTCCAAATCTCCGCTGCGCCGCACGCCTACGAAGAACCGGCTGGCAACCCAGGCGACAATCGCGCCGCCAATCAGACCGGCTGTGACTGCAAACGGCCAGGCGAAAATCCAGGACGCCAGGACTCCGCGCCGTGAGCTGAACGTTTGCGTCAACGGCACCCAACCGTTATAGGCCAGCGCCACTGATGCGAGTCCCCACAAGCCCGCGCCGACGCTAAACCGGCGATACACCAACCACTCGACTGGACCTGAATCTTCTTTGCCGGGCTGCCAGCTCATCAAGCCGACCGCCTGCTTTGCTTTGGCGGGGTCAGGCAAGCGTGCTTCGTCTCCTCCACCCCGGCTTTTCACCATCGCGCGCAACCGCAAACCTGCCAAAATCAGCAAACCCCAAGTGAGCGCCTGCACGAACAAGAGGGAAAGCCAGAAGCTGCTCTTGGCGCCGAAGTAACGGCTCTCGCCGGCCATGATCACAGTCGAGAGCGGGCTCAGCAGGCCAAACATAACGGGAACCGCTCGCGTCGCCACCGCCAGCACGAAGAACGGCACCAGCACCACCAGGCTTACCAGGATAACCGCCGCGCGTGAGGCGCGGAACCGGTCGCTTTGGGACGCCGAAGCAGAAAGTCCAGCCACCAGCGCGAAAAACATCAGGTTGAGCAACGCCAACCCCTTGCGCAACGCCTCGCCACCCGTCACTCCCCCCGCCAACAACGGCACCGCCAGAGCCGGCAAAAACGCCAACAACGAACAGAAGCTGGTCAACCCGACCGACCCCAGCTTGCCCAGCAGCACATCGACCGGTTTAACTCCCGTCAGGAACAACAGTTCCAGCGTGCCTTCGCGGCGTTCGAGGCTGATTGCATCGGCGCTCAACAAGCATACACTGCAACTGACCAGGAACGCCGCTGCGATGACCGCATTGAACACGTATTGGCCCAGGGTCGCCGGCGTGCCCCCTAATCCCGCATTCATGGATTGCATGCAGATCAGCACCCCTACGAGCGCTACGGCGCATCGTATCCAGTAAGTGGCGCGCTGGCGCGCCCCGGACAGCAACTCGCGATGAATGAGCGGCAACGGGTTCATGCCCGATTCGGCTGCAGTGCGCGAACAGGCGCCTCGGTCGGAGTGGGAAACTTCTCGGGCTCGGGGTTGAGCAAGTTGCGCAACCCGAGATTCACTGTCGCTCTAGCCCGTTGCGAGACCAGGATGTCGGTCACGAGCCCCAACACAAACCAAGAGGCGAACACGGTCGCAAAACCCTCCGGGCTCATCGACACGCTCTGAAGCACGAACACCAAAGCGAACACCGCCCCCCAGGGCGGAAGCAGCACCCGGCTAAGTGTCGCCAGCACCGCACGATGGTGGCGAGGATACTTTAGCGACGTAGCGATTCCGACAATTCCCAGCGCGCGGAAATCCACCCACGCGATCAAGGCGCCACCCAGGAAGAGTTCGAGAAAAATCGCCTGGTCAGTCTCATTCATGCCCAAATTGCTGCTGAACAAGACTGCCCCGCTGAGCGCGAGGTTCAGCCCCATCACCAGGCGGAGCAGCGGGCCGAACCGACGTCGAAGGCCACGTTCCTGCCCCGCGATCAAATCCTCCTCCGGCACCGGGCTCACCAACAGTAACTCCAACGCGCCGCTGCGCCGGTCTTCGCTGAACCGGCGGGTTGCGTCCAGCGCGACGGCATATTTAAAAAATTGGTGGAGCGCGTAACTCAGAAAGAGGCAAACGATAAAAGCGTAGTTGAATCGGTGCAGCCAAAGCGAAGCCTGAAAGAAAATCACCCAGAATAGGATTAACAGCACGAGTAAAGCATTGGCCGGCCCGCCCAGAAGTGGCGTGCGGCACACCAGCCATAAGAATGGGTTCTGCTGCAGTGCTCGCGCTCGGGCCGCATCCCGCGAGTTTTTTTTCGCGAGCTCCGCCAGCCTTTTCGAGCCTGGCGGGAGCGCGCTCAGGTCCAGGACTTGGTTTCCCTCCTGCTGCGCCTGCCAACGCCGGGGCAACAGCACCGCCGCGAACGCCAGGAGCAGGACTCCGGATGCCAGAACCATTTGCAGCGATACCCAAAACGCATGGCCGCCGCTCCGCAGCCGATAAGCCCAATCAAAAGCGCATTGCAGCAGGTAGGGCGGACTGGGCAACAGGAGCGCATCCAGGTGCGGCCCGCGGGAAAACAGCGCGTGCATCCACCACAACGCAGGCAGCCCCCCGCTCAAAAGCAATAAGCCGAGCAAAGTTCCACCCATCGCCTGGCGGCTGTCTGTTTGAGTAGCAGAAACGGCCATGCCCAGGCTCAGGGAGAGCAACACGGACGCGAGCAAGACCAGCACCACTCGCCAGAATTCGCCCACCGTGACCCCGCCCATCAACAGCGGCAGCGCGAGGATGGGCACGATGGCCAGCAACCCAAAGACCGCGCGCAACGAAGTGGCGAAAAGTTTCCCCAACACCACATCGTATCCTTTGAGATCGGTCAGAAAGAGCAACCCCATCGTGCCTTCGCGCTTTTCCTCGCTTAAGCAATCCGCAGTCAGAAACACGCCCGCCAGCAGACAAACGCCGAACGCCAGCACCGAGAAAGCAGTGAATAGCAAGCGGCTCAGTTGAGGTGTGCTGAGCCTCTGGTTGATCCAAACCAACAGCAGCCACACGAGCAGCGCAGCACCGGCAGCCACGCAGCGCCACCAATAGGTGCTTGCCCGCCGTGCCCCCACCCGCAACTCGCGTTCGACTATGGGCAGAAAGGTCATCCTCCCCCAAGCTTAGGTTCAACCGCAGCCGCGAATCGCCACCTCGCTGCCCAGCACGGAGAGACGCGCGGGCCTCATTGCGTATCGCCGCGGGTGACCCGCATAAAAACTTCCTCCAGCCCGATCTCGTCTTCGCGCAACTCCAGTAAGCGTGCGCCGCCGTGCACGAGCACATCGGCGATAACGCTGTGATCGCTGTCGTGCGAAGCGAGCGTGATTTTGATCTCACCGTCGGTCGTGGCGACCTCGGATATCTCGGGCCGGGTTTTCAGCAACTCGACCGCTTTGGCCTGGTCGCTGGCGACCCGCACCCAAACCACCCGCCCGCTGGACATCTGGTCGCGCACGCCCTGGACCGGGCCGCTGTAAATGAGCTTGCCCTTTTCAATAATGGCGACGCGGTTGCAGAGCGTTTGCAGCTCGCTCAGGATGTGGGAGGAGATGATGATCGTCTTGCCCAAGCGCTGCAGTTCCTGGAGGATGGCCATCATCTCGATGCGGGCGCGCGGGTCCAACCCGCTGGCAGGCTCATCCAACAACAGCAGTTGCGGGTCGTGGATCAGCACTCGCGCCAGACCCAGGCGCTGCTGCATGCCGCGGCTCAGCGCTCCAATGAGCGCGCCTTTCTTTTCACTGAGCCCCACCAGTTCCAACACGTCATTGACCGTCTTTTCGCGCTGGGCAGTCGGGATTTTATAGCACGCGCCGAAGAAATCCAGATACTCGGTCACCTCCATGTCCTTATACACGCCAAAGAAATCGGGCATGTAACCGATAACGTGGCGTACGGCGTCGGCGTCCTGCACCACATCATGGCCCAGCACTTCGGCTTGTCCGGCCGAAGGCGCCAGGAACGTCGCCAGGATGCGCAGGGTCGTGGTCTTGCCCGCGCCATTCGAGCCGATGAACCCGAACAAGTCGCCTTTGTTCACGATTAGGTCGAGACCATACAGCGCGGCGATGTTCCCATACATACGCGTCAAGCCGCGGGTTTGAACGGCCGGAATTGGCACAGGGGGAGGTGTATCCATAAGCATGGTTCAAGCGGGCCAGGCGGTGCGGCCCGGTCCCGGCCAGCGGTGCAGCGGCAAAAGCATTGAGTTCATCGTATCGGCCCATCGATGAGCCGTTCGGCGGTTTCGCTCTTGACCGGGAGGGCCACGCGCCAGAGCGTTTGGCGGTGGCTGCGTTTGGGTGTGAACTGGTACAGCGGTTGCACTGGCGAATAATCGTCTTCCCAGGCCAGCACCACCGCCTGTCCGTGCTCCAGCACCGGCGACAAATCCAGCCCGGGCGGCGCCACAAACGTTCCACCAAAGTTCGCGCCACTCAGTTGCGACACAAAGCTCACCGCGACGGCCGCCCCTGTCACGTCGGAGATTTGGCCGCTTTCACTCGCGCCCAACGCGCGCTGGCGGGAAGACACAGCCGTTTGGAACTGCGGCCCGTAGCCGGTGAGGAACGAGCGGAGCGGTTGGCCCATGTCGCGCGCCACCGAAATCGTTTTCGCAGCGCCTGGGTTCAATTCATCCAAACCGGTCCCGATGACACTATAAATCCTCTGCTCGAAGACGAGTTTCACGCCCGAGATTTTGTGGCTGGTCCGGTTTTCCAGGTGGACCTGCCATCCACTGGTTTGCGGTATGACTGTCACCAACAGCGGGATGGGAGCCGGCTGCCACCAATCGCTGACAAACAGTTCACTCGTCCATACCGGTACGAAAATGTCCGCTTTAAAATTATCTCCCGTTTGGACAATCGTCGCCTTTTCGGCCGACTGCCCGCCGCCCCAAAGGCCGGCGAACTCACCGCGCAAGGTCGCGTATTTCTGCCGGCTCTCCAACGCGTACCGTTGGTTGGCCGGCGAATACACCGACGAGAATGTGCGCCCGCGCAGTTCGGCTCCGTCCCCCTTCCGCAGCACATCCACGACGTGCAACTCATTCCATTCCGACTCGCCCGCACGAAGTTTGTAGCCAATGAAATAGATCACCAGCGAGAAGAGCACGACGTAGCAAGGGAACGTAATCCAAGTGAGCATTGGCTTGCCAATCCGCTTCAGCCAGTACTGGTCCAGCGGCCCGATCACCACCAGGTAAACCAGCAGCAACAACAAGAGCCAGCCCACCGGCAGCTTGTGCACCTGGCGGCTGTCGATCATCGCGCCGAAAATGCCGTCGCTGCCCCAGCCGCCTTGCACGTTCAAATCCTTCATCGTGTAAAAAGCGCCAGGCACTTCTGCCAGCTTCGCCCAAAACACCGGCAGGTTTTTCCAGGAGCGTGTTGGCTCCCGCTCAGGACTGAACAACAGCGCCGTCACACGTCCCCTGCCCCGCTGCGCCTCCACTATGAGCGGTTGGTCGCCGCAAGACAACACCACCGACCCGTCACGTACCTGGCCGGTGGCGACCTGCATCGGCGCGGTTTCAAAATTCACGTCCGGCGGCAGGTCGCGGAACGGGTTGGCGACCGTCTCGGCCGGCGGTTGCGGCTGCGGTTGGTTGGGCATGCCGTAGCGCTGGCGGAACTGTGCGTCGGCGAAACTGCCGCGCAGCGAAGCCAAATCATTGGTGCGCCAAGGGCTCTCGGTGAGCCAGGCCTGTAATTCAGGGTGCCGCGGGACCTGGACCAGGTCTTTGACGTCAAAAGGAAACACGGCCCGCAACCAGGGCGAAGAGATAATGTCAGTCGGTTGCTCGACCGCCACGACCAGGTGGCCGCCGGCATTCAACCACGCCAGTAACGCGTTGACCTGCGTCACGCTGAGGTCGGCGGCACGTTCCGAATTGAGGTAAATCGTCCCCAGCCCCTCGAGGACCAGCGGGTTATCCGGGAACAACGTTGGCAGCAGCCGCGCCGCGGCCGGTTGCATCTCCTTTGTTTGTGAGAGCACAGGCTGGATGGGCGGAGCCCCGCCTGCGGTGCGGGAAATGGCCCCGATCAACGGCGTCCCGCGGGCCACCTGCCGCCCAGGACGCAAGCCCAATTGCTCGCTGCGAACGCGCCCGCGTTCATCCAGCAGGCGAACATCCCAACTGATGTAACCGCGGGAAGAAGCGAACATCGGTATCACGAACCGTTTGAGAGTGCCGGTGGGCAACTCGACCACCAGGCGGCGCATCTGTCCCTGGCTGTAGCTGCCCCCGTCCACCTCGACAGTTCCGGTGAAACCAGGGCCGTCGTTCTTAACTTCGCAAACGATGGGGAACCAACTCGCCTCCGGCACTATGCCGTCGTAGCCGATGAAAACGTCAAATTGGAGTGCGGCCTGGGCAGGAAGGATTCCACCGGCCAGTATGGCCAGGATCAGCAGGAGGAGCGACAGGGCTAAGCGAGGCGAGGGCGCACCGGAGCAACGCTGCCAGTGCCTTCGAGCCGTTAATGTGGCCATGACCTCTCCCGTAAAATTGCTTCGCAATTACTGTTGTGTGACTATCCTATACAGCAGAGTGCACGAGGTTCGCAACGTTCATTTTTTTTATTCCTTTGGCGGCGGGCATTTGTTATTCCAATAGTCATTGTGCGCAGATATCACTTAGTTTTGGCCGTGGCAATACTGTTGAGCTGGTTGGGGCTCCGCACCGCTCGGGCCGATGAATTTAGACTGACCACCGGCGAAACGCTCACGGGCGAGGTGCTCGATACTTCCGGCAATGACCAGGGGGTGCAGGTGAAAGTTGGCGAAGGGGATTACCGCAAGGTGCCCTGGACAAGCTTTTCCCAGGATGATCTGAAAAAATTCGCCCAAAACCGCCGCATGCAGCCGTTTGTCGAGCCGTTTATTGAACCGAGTCCCGAGGAACGGATTCAAAAGACCGAAGTCACCATCCATCAACCGCCGCGGCTGGAACGGCCACCAGCACAGGGATTGCTCGGCGCGTTTTTCGGCTCAACCCTCGGCGTATTCGTCATGTTGGTGCTCTACGCCGCTACTATCTATGCGGCTTACGAGATCGCGCTGTTCCGCGCGCAACCGCCGCTCCTGGTGTGCGGCCTGGCGGCGATTCCAGGGTTCGGGTTGCTCTCCCCGATCGTGTTCCTGTCGATGCCGACCAAGGTTAAATCCAGCGCACCCGCGGTCGAAACCTTCACGGAAGAGCCACCGCCTGTGGCCGTCGCCGCCGATGACGATGTCAACCCGATGCACGCGGATGGCGCCGCTCACCCGGGGGGGTTAAAATTGCACAGCGAGGCCGAAAGCAAACCTGTGTTGCCGGAAACGATCACCTACCAACGCGGCCAGTTTACCTTTAATCGCCGCTTTTTCGAGACCAAGTTTCCAGGCTTTTTCGGAGTCGTGCGCCGCGATGCCGAGAAAGATATGGTGCTGGTGATCAAGTCCGCCCGCGGCGAGTATGTCGGCCAACGCATCAGCCGTATCGCCGCTAACGACCTGCACCTGCAAGTCCAGCGCGGCCCCGCTACCGAGGAAATCACCATCCCCTTTCAGGAAATCCAGGAAATCCGCCTTAAACACAAGGACGCGGAGAAATAGGCGCGCGGACTTCTAGTCAGACTTCTAGTCCGCAGCACCGTCGGAACGCTCAAGCGCGCTCCGACATCCAGGCCACCTCAATCTCGAGTGTTGCTGCGGACTGAAGTCCGCGCTCCGCAGAATCTCCTTCATTGCCACAACGGCTTGCGCCACACTGCCGCGGTGAAACCGAACGAGCTTTTTGACCTGTCGGGCGAGGTCGCGGTCGTCATTGGCGCCACCGGCGCGCTCGGCGGCGCGCTCGCGCAAGGCCTGGGGGAGGCCGGCGCCAAAATCGCCGTCGTGGGTCGCAACGCTCAACGAGGCGAAGCCCGCGTTGAACAAATCCGCAGCCAGGGTGGACATGCTGAATACTTCAGCGCGGATGCCTGCCGGCCAGAGGCCTTACACGCCATCCGGCTGCAAATGGAACAACGCCTCGGCCCGGCCTCGATCCTCGTGAATGCAGCCGGCGGCAATGACGCGAAAGTGACCGTCTCGACCGAACGGCCTTTTGAACAAATCGCGCTGACCGATTGGCAGGCGTGCTTTGACATGAACCTCGTCGGTGGCGCACTCCTGCCTTGCCAGGAATTTGGCCCCGGTATGCTGGCGCGCGGCCGCGGAAGCATCATTAATATCGCCAGCGTCACCGCACACTTGCCCCTTTCACGTGTGGTCGCCTATTCCGCCGTGAAAGCGGCCGTGCTCAACCTGACCCGTTTCCTGGGCCGTGAATGGGCCCCTAAAGGCGTTCGGGTTAATTCGATCACCCCGGGCTTTTTCCCCGCTGAACAAAATCGCAAACTGCTGTTCCTCGAGGACGGTTCGCCTTCGCCGCGAACGAAAGCCATTTGGGGTCATACGCCGATGGGCCGATTCGGCCAACCGGAGGAGCTAATCGGCGCGGCGCTGTTCCTGGCCAGTGCCAAAGCCAGCAGTTTTGTCACGGGCACAGACATCGTCGTTGACGGCGGGTTTCTGTCCCAGACGATCTGAGTTATGTCCATCGGCGCTTCCGAAGTCCTGGACATCGTCCGCCAAGCCTGTCCATCCGCGGCATACCAGCATCGCCGGGTGCTGCTGATTGTCCCGGACGGCACACGGACCGCGCCGATAGGAGCGCTATTCCGAGCCTTGCACGATCAACTCGGCAACGTCACCCAGGCCTTGGACATCTTGATCGCCCTTGGCACTCACCCCCCCATGAGTGAGGACGCTATTTGCCGGCGCCTGGAAATCTCGGCCGCCGACCGAGCCGGCAAGTACGGCAAAGTGCGTTTTTTCAACCACGCCTGGAACGACCCCGCCGCGCTGAAACAGGTGGGCATGCTGCCCGCCGAGGAAATTCGCCAGCTTACGGGTGGGTTGTTCGCGATGGAAGTTCCCGTCGAGATCAATCGCCTCGTGTTCGATTACGACCAACTCATCATCGTCGGGCCGGTCTTTCCGCACGAGGTCGTTGGGTTCTCCGGCGGCAACAAGTATCTTTTCCCCGGCGTCGGCGGACCACAGATTCTGAACTTTTTCCACTGGCTTGGTGCGGTGGTGACCAACCCGATGATCATCGGCAACAAACGAACGCCCGTGCGCCAGGTTGTCGATCGCGCAGCCACGATGGTGCAGGTGGACAAGGTTTGCTTCGCGTTAGTGGTGGCGCCGGACAAAACCCTCGCCGGCCTCTTCACCGGCACACCCGAGGCGGCCTGGGAACAGGCCAGCGACCTTTCCCGCCGGCTCCACATCACTTACAAGCAACGTCCTTTCCACACGATTCTCTCCTGTGCGCCCGCGATGTACGACGAGCTCTGGACCGCCGGCAAGTGCATGTACAAGCTCGAACCGGTGCTGGCCGACGGTGGCGAACTGATTATCTACGCCCCGCACTTGAAAGAGGTCTCTATCACTCACGGCAAACTCATCGAGAGCATTGGCTATCATTGCCGCGATTACTTCCTCAATCAGTGGGATGGATTCAAACACATCCCCTGGGGCGTGCTGGCTCATTCCACTCATGTCCGCGGCCTCGGGACATATGAAAACGGCATCGAACGCTGCCGCGCCCTGGTGGCGCTGGCTTCTCAAATCCCGGCCGATACCTGCCGCCGCCTGAACCTCGGCTATCGCGAGCCGTCCACCATCCGCCTGGAAGACTTCGCCGGGCGCGAGCAGGACGGGGTGTTGTTGGTGCCGCAAGCGGGCGAAATGCTCTTTCAACTCCGCCAACCAGCGCCTTGGGCCGCCGGTACGCCGCAAAGCTGAATCACTTCCCAGCCGCAACGCCTTCGATTCATTTTAACGGAAGGAACTTTAGTTTTGATTCATAGGCGCGGATTTCTTCGGCCGAAGCCGGCATCGGCCAAACCGCGTCGCGCCCGCGAACCCATTGCTGCTTTGGGGTGTCAGGCGGGGCCGCAGGGTCTCCGTTATTATCTTCTCCATCTTCGCCGACAGAGTAGAGCAGGTACGCGCCATCGCCTCGCAAACGATACCGCAGAGGCCGGCCATCAATTGGGTCGGTCGGAACCTGCACGACGTATTCAGGCACCAACTCCGACAGCGCCGCCGGGTAAGCCCCGTGGCGGAGTTGAAACCGTTTCAGGGCAATGGCAGTGACGGTCAATGCGCGTTGGATTTCCATCCATTCGATCCGCTGCAGGTAATGCTGCACCACGTTCGTCGAGCCGAACACCAGTAACATGCCGCTGTCGGGATGCACGCGCGCGCACTTGTTCACGAACCCTTTCAACGCGAGTGCCAGGGGCTCATGTGCCCGCGCCTGACGGACGCATTCAATGCCGGCCTGGGTCACCTCCGCCGCGGCCAACTCATCGTCATACGACCCCCAATACCGCCAGATCCATAGGCCCGGGTACCGATTCAGGAGCGCGCGCAAACCCTCGTGCGGATTTTCCAGCACTCCCTTGCCCAATTCCGCCAACTCCGCGAGCGCCGAATTGGGCGAACTGCCGGCAGCGAACAGGCTTCGCGCCACACTCGCAGATTGGCGTGCCTGCTGAACATACTGTTCGGCTGTAATCCGCTCCATGCTCAGGGCGCCCTCGGCCTGGGTGTAGAAGTCCAGGTTCTGCCACGCCGTTTGCAGAAGCTGCAGTTGCGGCTCGGAACAATCGTTGGACTGGAGCGCCGCCCAGGTAGCGCCGTCTGCGATGGCAGCAACGGCCACACGCACCAACTCAGATATCATGATTGGTTCGTCGCGCGGCACACGCGCCAGCGCTGTCAGTGCCAGCAAGTTATCCATCGCGTTGGTCACCCGGCCCTCGTGCAAATCCAGGATCGCCGCAGCCATCAGTTGTTGGGCAATGCCCTTCAGCCGGGCGAGGTGCGGCAACAACAACATCGCTCCCTGGCGGTAGTCCAGGTTGTACTCGATTGCCGGCGCATGCAGCACCAACCGCACGTTCTCGAGCGCCTCGGTATTGCGGGCCATCTCCGCCCGCAGCCCGGGCCAGACGTTGGTCGAATTGCCCTCTCCTAATACCGGTTGTTGCCAACAAACAATCGCCTTGCCTCCGCCCAGATATCGCATGGTGGGCGGCAGGTTCGACCAACTCACCGGCACAAGGTAGGTGGAGGCCAAAAGTAAATCCTGCCCGGCTTGAATTGCCTCGAGCGAGGGCGTCGGCGCCGCATCCGCCACCGTCATCTTCTCGCCGGCTGCCTTGAGCCGCTGCTTGTACGCGGCCAAGCGCGCTTTCGCCCGAAAGTGCGCCCTGACGGGCCAGCCAACGCAAACGCCCACGACCACCAGGGCCGCGACCCATTTGATGCTTCGCCGGCGCAGTATCATCGTTCAGCAATTCGACCAAGCACGAGCAGTTGTCTCACGCGTGCAGAAATCAGAGATCAGAAGTCAGAGACCAGATCATTGAGGCCGCGTCAGGCGCCAGACATCAGAGCATAGAATTCAAACGCTGACTCCTGATCTTTGACCTTCTGATCTCGGTCCTCTGTCCTCTCAGCCCCCAACCAGCTTCACCGATTTCACATCCGCCCCACGATTAAACGCCACCACCTTCGCCGCCCGGGACAGGTCCCCGCCCTCGACGGTAATCCGCGAACTGCTGGCGCCTTCCACATCGAGAAACACCGCCGCGTTATCGAGCACACGGCTGCCGGCCAGCAGCACATCTTGCGCATCGATCAGCCGCAGGAGCGACTCGGCTTCCTTGGTTCCCTGCGCGGTGAACCCATTGAACGCGGCGTCTATCACGTGGTCCAGCACCACCGCCGGGCGGGCCTCAGCCCCGGCCACCTGGAATCGCACATTGCTCAGCCGCAATCCACGCACATTCCGCGCAAATAACGCATACGCCGGCAGCACGCCAGCCTCGTAATACTCGCCGATCACCAGGGGCACGTCTCGCACGGCCGCTTCCGCCTCTGTTCCGCCCCCGGGAAACATCACCTGCACATCCTCGAAGCTGATGTTCTCGAGGAACCCGTCCACCGCGCTGAGCCCGATGCATGACTTTATCTCAGCGGGATGGTAATCAGTGGTGAAGGGCGTATCAGGCAGCGCGATGGGAACAACGACGGTCGCTTGAATTCCGCGGAAAGAGATGTTGCGCACCACGCCCGGCGCGAGCGCGTCCTCAGATGCCGCGGAGGCACCTGTTTTCTCCTGGCCTCCAGGAGGCCGCGCGCGTGCCGGCCGGTGCGGGCCCTGCGTAATGGAGATCGGTCCAGTCACGTTCCGCATGACCAGGTTCGAGAACGCCATGTTCTCAAAGCGCGCCTCAGGGCTGCAGACCATTTTAATCGGGCAGCCATACGTTTCATGAATCAGGCAGTTGGACACCGCGATGTTCTCTGCTTGGCCGCCGCCAAAACGGAATACCGACCACCGCGTGCTGAACGAGCAATCGTCCACCGTGACAAACTTGCAACTGCCAAACAGCGCGCAGGCATCGTCCTGACATTCCACATCACAATTGCTGATGTGCACGTGGTCGCTGCTGATAAAATGAAACCCATCATTATTCCGGTTGACCCGGTTGTGAATGTGCAGGCCGGTAAGCTGAACGTAGCTGGACTGGATGATGCGCACGGCATGAATTGCGCCGGCTGTTAAAAAGACATCGCGCACCGCCAGGTTCTTACACCGGTAAAAAAGAAACTGATACGGCCGGTCGCTGTCCTCTGTGCCCGACGGTGCCCGCACCGCGCCCTCGGGAATGCGAAACTTGCTCCCCTGGCCATCGATGGTGCCTGGCCCTTCGAGCGTGATGTTCTCCGCATGCACGGCATAAAGCATTCCGACATTCCCGTCGTTCAGACTCGTATCGCCGCTCAGCGGAATCTCCGCGATCGCGTGATAGTGTTTCCCGTCGGCACTTCCCAGCAGTTTGCCTTGAGCGGAGATGTGCAAGGTGACATTGCTCTTCAACTCGACCGTGCCGATCACAAACACGCCTGCAGGAATCAACACCGTGCCGCCTTGGTCGGCATGACACGCATTGATTGCTGCCTGCACCGCCGCGGTGTCCAACGTGACGCCATCCCCCTTGGCTCCGAACTCGCGCACATTATAAGTCCGCGCGCCCAAATCGGTCGCGGCGCGGACGACCTGGGGAGCCGGTTCTGCCGCCAGCGCCCTTTGTCCCAATAAAACCGTGCTCAACGAGGCGCTCGAAAGCCAAGTCAGCCATTCGCGCCGGGAGAACAATCGCCCGCGACTGGCAGTTGAAGAGACGAAGTGCGGTTCGGCTCGCCGCAAATTGGTGTTCACGCGGCCTATCGTAACACTGCTGTTTAGCTGAGCCCTAGAAGATTCGTGGGCCTGTGGCAAGGCGCTCGAACCCGCGTTGGAGTCAGGCGTGTTCTTGCCGGAAATTAACAAGCGCAAACGCCGCAGCCCCGGCTTCAGAAAATGAACGGAATCAGTGCCTTGACTCGCTGCTGATAGGCGGGGTATTCGGCCGGGAAATGGCGGGTCAACAGCGCTTCCTCCTGCCGCGATTTAATCCAGAATCCGACCAGAAGGAGCGGCAAGCCCAGCCATGATCCCAAGCGATTGACGGCGAGCGCTGATCCAAGGCACATGGTCAGAATGCTGGTATAAATCGGATGACGCACAAAGCGATACGGGCCTCTTTCGATGAGCTCGTGGTTTTGTTTAAAAACCACGTCGCTGCTCCAGTTACGGCCCAGGATGATCCGGGACCAGATCGCCGACAAAACCCCCAGGACACAAAGAACGGCGCCGATATCCGCCGTCGCTGCGGAATGCGGCAACACCTGGACTTGAAGCGGGTATGGCAGCTTTCGCAGGAACAGCAGCAGAGCGCCAACGAACGTCGGCACCCGGTTGGCCAGGATTGCGGTCCAGCTCTGCCGTTCGGCGACTCGCTTGCCCCACCAGGCACTGATCGCCCAATAGACGATAAACGCAAGCCAGCACCCGGTGATGATCTTTGCCGAACCGCTCACAGAATAAAGGGCCTACAGCAGTGGCTGCTGCAACCCGCCCGGATCGCGCGGCAGCGTAAATAAGAACGTCGCCCCTTCGCCCGGTTTGCTCCTGGCCCACGCTTTGCCGCCGTGCGTTTGCACGATGTGTTTCACAATCGACAGCCCTAAGCCTGTCCCGCCCTGTTCGCGCGAGCGCGCTTTGTCCACCCGGTAAAAGCGCTCGAAAACACGTTCGAGCGCCTCCGGTGGGATGCCCGGCCCGTCATCCGCGACTGCCAGTTCGACTTGCCCCGAGTCAACCGCTTGCGCCCGAATCGTCACAGTTCCCTCGTTGCGGCCGTACTTAATCGCATTATCGACCAAATTGCCCAACACCTGCTCGAGGCGGTCCGGGTCCGCGCGCACCCGCAAATCCTGAGTCGCATCGACCAGTTTCACCTTGCGCGCCTCGGCGCGGGCTTTGAAATCCGCCAGCACTTTGTCTGTGACGTCTCTGACGGCGACGGATTGCAAGTGGAGCTTGACCCGACCCGATTCCAGTTCCGAAATGGTGAGCAGGTCTTCGATCAACAATTTCAAACGCTCGGCGTTGCGATCAATCGTGCGCAGGAACTTGAGCGCCAGGTCGGGTTGTTCGCGCGCGCCGTCCAGGAGAGTTTCGACATAGCCTTTAATGAGTGAGAGGGGGGTGCGCAGTTCATGGCTGACATTGGCGACGAATTCCTGGCGGGTGCCTTCGAGCTGCTTGAGGCGCGTCAGATCGTGGAACACCAGCACGGTGCCGGTGCGTTTGCCGTTGCCGTTGAACAAGGCGGCGCCGTTAATCTGAAGCCAGCGTTCGTTCGGCCGGGAAAGCTTCAGCTCATGCCCCAGCACTTGTTTCTGTTTGCCGAGAAAGTCCACCAGCTCGGCCAGCTCGTGCAGGCGCAAGGCCTCGATGATGGTCTGCGAGCGGATGTGCCGGCTGACCCCGAACAGTTGGTTGAAGGCGCGGTTGGCCAGGTGAATGCGCCCATCCTGGTCGAGTAGCAGCAAGCCTTCGGCCATGCTATCGAAGAGCGCCTCCTGCTGGTGCTGCACCTGGAGCATTCGCTCCTGGTGGGATTGTTTGAGCCGCTCCAGCTCGCGGCGGGCATCCACCTCGACCGCGGCCAGCCTGGCGCGCCACCAAAAATGGGCGCCGGCCAGCAACGCCAGCAGCAACACCACCAATATCGGCCAGAGTATCAAAGGTTTTCGAGCCGGAACCCCGTCGAGCGCCAACCCCTATCCGCTTGCTCGCGCATTCCGCTCAGGCTTCCACGAAACGGTAGCCTACACCCCGCACCGTATCCAGAAACTTCCCCGCCGGACCCAGCTTTTCCCGCAGTCGCCGCATGTGTGTGTCCACCGTGCGGGTATCGATGACGCTGTTATACTCCCAGACATCCCGGAGCAATTGGTCGCGCGACTGGACGCGGCCACGGCGCTCAGCCAGCAACGCCAGCAGCTTAAACTCCGTCGCCGTCAGGTCGATCTTCTTGCCTCGCCAGGCCACCAAATGGCGCGGTGTATCAATCAGCAGCTCGCCGAACTTATGGATATTGGGGTCCTCCCCGGCTGGACGCCCGCGCTGAAGGATGTTTTTAACGCGCAAAACCAGCTCGCGCGGACTGAACGGTTTGGTAATGTAGTCATCGGCGCCGAGCTCCAGGCCAAGAATGCGGTCCAACTCAGCGGCTTTGGCGGTCACCATGACGATTGGAATGCCCGCAGTGGCCGGGTCGCGCCGCAACAGCTTGCAAACCTCCAAACCGTCCAACTCAGGGAGCATCAAATCCAGCACGATCAGGTTCGGGGTGGTCTTGCGCGCTTTGCGCAAGGCCTCGGCGCCGTCGGCAGCCGTCACGACTTCAAAGCCCGTTTGGCGAAGGTTGAACTCTACCAGTTCAACCGCCTCAGGCTCATCGTCCACAACGAGGATCTTGGGTTTCACGTCTCCACCTCAGTAGCACGCCCGGCCTGGGGCGACAACGCCCGGTTTGTGACAACCGGGTTACAGTCCAGTGACAATTCAGATCGCCCAGGATAATCCGCGCACTGACCACCCATCCCGGTATGGTCGGGCCACCAGGCGGTTGGCTGCCATCGAGTCGAACTCAAGCTTTGCGCTGTTCCAGTGCAGGGTCGTTTTTGGAAAATGTGAAGCGACGCCCCCGAGCAGCACCGCCTCGGTCAGCGGGCCGGCGTAACTGAAGGAAGCGGCCGTGCGGGCCTCGCCCTGACACGCGGCAATGAACTCGCCCCAGTGATCGCCGCCTTCTACCTCCGGGTATTTGAAATCTTTGAACCGCTTATCGGGATACAGCAGCGGCCGGGACCAATGCGGCAGCACGAGTGTTCCGTCAGTGCCGACGAAAATCGAACCGGTTTCGGGCCGCTCATCCCCTTCCAACAACGCCAGCACCTCGGCGGGTGGCTTGGACGCCCCGTCATACCAGGTGAGATTCACAGTCGGGCCCGCGGTATAAGTCGTCCCCGGGAACACATATTCGATGTGCGAATCCAGCGCCCAATTCCACTGGTTCGGCGCCGCACCTTCCGACCGCACCGAAAGCGGCGCGGTGAGGCCAAGCGAAGTAAAAACCGGATCGAATAAATGGCAGCCCATGTCACCGAAGGTGCCGGTGCCGAAATCCAGCCGCTTGCGCCAGTTGGCGGGGTGATAATACGCGTTGCCGATAAACGGGCGAGTAGCGCAGACGCCTAACCATAAATCCCAGTCGAATCCCTTCGGGATTGGGTCGGTTTCCTTGGGCAGCGGCGTGGGGTCGCCCCAGGATTTGGGGCACCAGGAATGCACCTCTTTGATCTTGCCGATAGTGCCGGCCTGGATGAGCACCGTCGCCATCCGGTAAAACGACGTCGCGTGAATCTGAATTCCCATTTGCGTGACGCATTTTCCCCGGGACGCCATCTCGGTGAGTTTACGCACCTCGTGCAGGTCGTGCGCGAGAGGTTTCTGGCCATAGACATTCTTGCCCAACTCGAGAGCGCTCATGCCAATCGGCGCGTGCATGTGGTCCGGCACGGACACGTTCACCGAATCGATGCGTTTGCCTTCCTGGTCGAGCAGCTCGCGCCAATCCTGGTAAATCCGCGTGGCGGGGAATCGCTTCTTTAAGTCGGCTGTCCGATTCAGATCGACTTCCGCCACCGCCACCAACTCGAACTGCTTGTACTTCGCAAACTCGGTAATGTCCGACCAAGCCATGCCGGCGGCCCCAAAGCTCGCGTGCCGCACCATGCCATTGGGCGATTGCTTCGCCCAACCGCGCGCCAGAAAAGGCCCACCCAGCGCGGCTGTGCCGAGGGTTTTAAGGAACGCGCGACGGGTGAACGGATGCGAAGAACGCTGCGAAGACTTGAACATGCCCAAAAACAGAGCAAAAGCGCAGCCGGTCGTCAATGGCAAAGCCGCATTAGCCGCGGAGCGCGGACTTTCTTGTCCGCAGCAACGTGCCCCGCGTGAGTCGGCAGCAAATGGTGTAACCGCGCTCCCTCGGTGACGGCCGGCGGAGCGCGGACTTTAGTCAGACTTTAGTCCGCAGCAAAGTCCGATGGGGCGAGATTTTCGAACGTTGCTGCTGACTAAGGCTAAAGTCCGCGCTCCGACGCTCCGGCTTTTGACAACGCGGAGCTGCGTCACTACACTACAGCCATGGAATCGCTCCACGCGCCATGGCGCATCGAGTACATCCTGGCTCCTAAACCCGAAAGGGTGGAGAGTCTTTTCACCCGCATCGCCCAATCCAATGATGACGAAGCCAATTATGTGCTGGCGCGCGAGCGGACCTGCTTTGCACTGCTCAATACGTTCCCTTACACCGGCGGACACCTGATGGTGGTGCCCTACAAACAAGTCCGCGACCTCAACGGCCTCACCGACGAAGAACTGGCCGGGTTGCTCAAGTTGACGCGCCGTTGCCAGGCCGCGCTCATCCAGGTCATGAAGCCCGAGGGCTTCAATATCGGGATTAACGTGGGCAAAGTCGCGGGGGCGGGCATCCTGGAGCATCTGCACCTGCATGTGGTGCCGCGCTGGCAGGGCGATAGCAACTTCATGCCGGTGCTGGCCGGAACGACGGTGGTTCCGCAGGCGCTGAAAGAACTCGCCGCCCAATTGCGCGCAGCCCTGGCTTCCGATAACATGCCACCCCGAAGCCCACAGCATGTCGGTTGAAACACTCCATTTCGAGAACGCGCGACGCGCCCAGCAGCTTTTTAATAACGATCCGCATAATCTTCAGGCGATCGAACAGCAGCTCGGGGTCAAAGCCACCTCGCGCGAGGGCTGGATCAAGCTCGAAGGCGAAGCCGATGCCCTCGACCGCGCCAAGCATCTGTTCCTGATGCTCGAGGAATCGTTGAACGCCGGCTCGCCGGTCCGGCAACGGGAATTCTCGCACGCACTTAACATCGTCAAGAACGAGGGCGTCGGCATGCTCAAGGACCTTCTCTCGGACAGGGTGCTGACCTCCGAAAAAAAGCCGGGAGTGACGGCCAAGACGGTTGGGCAGAAGAAATATCTCGACGCAATTCGGCATCACGACATCACCTTCGGAGTGGGCCCGGCCGGAACGGGCAAGACCTACCTGGCGGTGGCGATGGCACTGGCGGCGTTGCGCGACGGGCGCGTCTCGCGCATTGTGCTGACCCGTCCGGCGGTGGAGGCCGGGGAGGCGCTGGGCTTTTTGCCGGGCGATCTTTATGAAAAGATCATGCCTTATTTGCGCCCATTGCACGACGCGCTCCATGATATGCTGCCGGCGGAGGAAATACAGAAGCAGACCGAGCGCGGCGTGATTGAAATCGCGCCTTTGGCTTACATGCGCGGGCGCACGCTCAACCATGCTTTCATAATTCTGGACGAGGCGCAGAACTCGACGACCGAACAGATGTTCATGTTTCTGACGCGGCTGGGGATCAACTCGAAAGCGGTGATTACAGGCGACGAAACGCAAATCGATTTGCCGGCGCAAAAGCGCTCGGGGCTGCTCGAGGCGCACCGGGCCTTGAAAAACATCGAGGGGATCGCCATCGTCGAGTTCACCCGCCGCGATATCGTGCGCCATGCACTCGTCCAGCGCATCGTCGCCGCTTACGAGGAGCACCGCGGTGTCGCCCATTCCCATGGGCCGCGGCAGGAACACTGACCCTGTGCGCGGGCTTGTGTATGTGCGCAACCGGCAGGGAACACGCCGGGTGAATACCCGCGCGTTACAAAGAATCGCAAAACGGTTTCTCGCGGGCGTCTCACCGGGCGGCTTCGAAGTGGGGTTTTATCTCGTCGGAGAAGTGGAAATGACGCGGCTAAATGAGACTTACCTCCGGCACAAAGGCTCAACCGATGTAATCACGTTCGACTATGCCGAGCCAGCCGAGCGCCAGCGGCTAAAGGGGGAGATTTTTATTTGTGTAGACGAAGCGGTGGGCCAGGCGCGCCGGTTCCGCGCGAGCTGGCAAACCGAGCTGCTTCGCTATTTGGTGCACGGGGTGCTCCATTTGTGCGGATACGATGACCAGCGGGCAAGTGACCGGCGCAAAATGAAGCGCGAAGAAGACCGGCTGGTATCCGAGTTGCGCCGGCACTTTCGGGTTGCCGATCTGGGCTTGCCTCGCTCGCGGCGCTTACCTTAGGCTGCGCGGCAGCCGATCTATGAATACTTCGATCCGTTTCCGCCTCTTCGCCATGATGGTGCTGGAGTTCTTCATCTGGGGATGCTGGCTGCCGCTCATTTACGGTTATCTCCCCAGCCTCGGCTTTTCCTCCTCCGAACCGCCCGCTGCCCTGGTCCCATTGATTCCTCACTGGCTGCCCTGGTGGCTGAAGGTGTTGATGTCCGAGCAGGCGCTGGTTTTGAATGCATTCCCGGTGGCCGCAATCGTCGGCATGTTTTTCAGCAACCAATATGCCGACCGCCACTTCTCGGCGGAGAAATTCCTGGCCTTCAGCCACCTGGTTGGCGGCGTGGCGATCCTCTCGCTGGCGTTCACGCGCAGCTTTTGGCCTTTCTTCATTCTGATGCTGCTCCATTGCTTGCTGTACGTGCCGACCAATTCAATCGCCAACTCGATTGCGTTTGCGAACATGAAAGACCCGCAAAAGGAGTTCGGGCTCGTGCGGGTCGGCGGCACCATTGGCTGGATTCTCGCCGCGTGGCCCTTCACGCTCATCCTGGTGGATTGGGATAAGGTGCACGCCGCCAATCCCCAGGGGCTGGTGAACTGGCTGGGCACCGTCTTCGGCTCTGGCCTGACTGGCGAAGCGCTTCAACGCGGCGCGCGCTCGACCTTCATCGTCGCCGGCATTGCCTCGCTGGTGCTCGCCGCCTACAGCTTGACCCTGCCACACACGCCACCCCGCAAGGTGGAGAAAGGGGCAGACCGTTTTGCCTGGCTCGAATCATTCAAGCTGCTCAAGCAGCCGTTCATGCTCGTGCTTTGGCTGGTCACCTTCGTCGATGCGTTCGTCCTCTACAGTTACTTCAATTGGACGGGCACGTTCCTGGGCACCAGCGCGGCGGCGGGCGGCGTCGGCATCAAGGGCAACTGGATCATGCCCGTGATGAGCCTGGGCCAGGTGGCCGAAATGCTGACGATGTTCATCCTGGGAGCCACCCTCAAGCGCCTCGGCTGGCGCGTCACCATGGTCATCGGCATTCTCGGGCATGCCGCGCGGTTCAGCGTGTACGCCTTTTGGCCCGCAGCGGTTCCCGTCATTATCGTCCAACTGCTGCACGGCGTTTGTTATGCGTTCTTCTTCGCAACGGTGTATATTTTCGCCGACGAATACTTTCCCAAAGATGTCCGCGCCAGCGCCCAGGGCTTGTTCAACATGATGATTCTGGGCATTGGCTCGTTGGTGGCCAATTCCATCTGCCCATATCTGATGCAGTCGAAGTTCACGCACAACGGCGTCACCGATTTTCGCGGCCTGTTCCTGGTGCCTTTAGCCGCCGCGTTGGGGGCGGCCATCGCTTTGGCGCTTTTTTTCCGTCCGCCTGCCCTGCCCGCTCCGGCCCCAGCCCGCGAAGCGGCCGTCGCTGCTTAGGCATGCCGGCAATGGCAAATAGCAAATTCTCAATACTCAATTTTCAATCTTGAGCATTGAGTATTTTGCATTTTGTCCTGCTTGCGCTTAGAGCGAATGCCTCGCTCACTCCGCCCGCCCCGCTTCCTGGACTTGAATAAAGCGCCGGAACAATACCAGGCCGACTGGCGCAATCGACGCCGTCAGAGCCACAATGAGCCATAACGTGCCCGAGTGCCGCGGGCCGTGCTCGGGGCAAAAATTGGTGAGCAGGAACCCCGAAAAGCTCCCCACCAGCACCTTCGCGACCAGGAAAGGAACATATGACAGCGCGCTATACGACGCCTCCTGGCCCTTGGGCGCAATGGCCGCCGCGTATTCATACACCCGCGGCGAGTAGAACGCCTCGCCAAAAGACAGCAGCACCACAAACAACGCGATCATCACGTAGTAAGGATGCACGGGCACCGCAGCCGCCAACCCCAGGTAACGGTGGCCGACCAAATCTCCCAACCATCCGTGCGCCAGGGATTGAAACCAGGCCGGCGGCAACGCCATGATAAAGACCGAT
Organism: Verrucomicrobiia bacterium; assembly: GCA_035934555.1. Taxonomy (GTDB): domain Bacteria; phylum Verrucomicrobiota; class Verrucomicrobiia; order Limisphaerales; family UBA8199; genus DASYXT01. Next base: position 167,346 of record DASYXT010000141.1, read on the forward strand.
GCGGCTGAGAGTGCGCCACCCAGGATCACCATCTTATACGCCGAGAATCGCTGCGTGAGCGCGCCAACCACCGGCGCCAGCGGGATAATCAGGATGTAGTTGATCCCCACCAGCATCCCAATCGGCGCCCCCTCCCCCAGCTCCCGCACGCCGAACTTGGGATAGACGTAATCGAGCTGTTTATAAATCAGCTTGATGAAGGCGATGAACAGTAGAAAACCCAACAACCGGTAGAAACCGCTCTGCCGGAAAAGCCCGCGAAAAAGGCGCGCGGCCTCAACGGCTCCTTCGCGCGTCGTGAGCCAAATGGATTCCCAAAGCGGGCAGCCCGCATACTTGGGCTGCTGCGGGGCCAGGGTCACACCGGTGTCGGTCGCTTCCGCTCCGCGTCGGAGCAAATAGATGAACGGCAGCACCGATAGCTCCAGCCCCAGGCTGGCCAGAAACAGCGTGCGGTAGGTAGAGATTTGCACACCCAGGACGCCCCAGTGGCCGTACTCGCCCAGCCCGTGCCGCAGCTTGTCGAAAATATACGCCGCCAGCAGAAACCCCAGGTTCATCATCGTGTAGGAAATCGAGAACGAAACCGAACGCTGCCGCGTGTTGGAATACCGGCGAACGCTGGCCACCAGCACCGGCCCGCCCAAAGCCTCCCCTAACGCCAGGGGAAACAGGCCGGCCAGCAGCGCCAGCCATCGCCAGGGCGTGAACACCAGCACCGCCCGCGCAAACGCGCAAATCCACGTGCCCAGAAAAAATGTTCTGCGGAACCCAATCGCGTCCGTCAGCGACCCGACCACCAGAGTAAAAGCGGTGATCGCCACCGACCATGCCGCGACCAGCCAGCCGGCTTGCCCATCGCTGTAGCCCAGGTCCGACGACAGCCACAGCACTAACGTCGAATTGGTGAGCGCATAGGCGGCAATCGCCAGGAATTTGACCATGAACACCAGCCACAGCTCGCGGATCGCGCTCTGGAGGACCAGGAATTTATCGAGGAACCGCAGCCACGCCGGGCGGACCGCAGGGGTCAGGGTAACGGCTGGCTCGGCAGGTGTCATTCTGGGGACAACTTACAAAGAGTGCGGCGCAATTTCCCAGACCAAAGTTCGCCACACTGCAAGGCAGCGGCGGTTCTCCCTCCGTCGGCAGCACCGGGGTGAGGGCGCGCTCTAAAAGTCGATTAGGCCTGAGCCCTCAAATCAACTCGCGTAAAGCGCCGGTTACGGCACAACTTCGTTCTGGAACAGGAACAACCGCGATGCGCGCCGGCCCAGCTCGGATTCCGTGTGGACGATCTCGGCGTATTGCTTGGGATCGACAATCGCCGGGGCGGTTTCCAACACGTGCGCGATAATGTACTTCCCGTTGTTGTTCTCGACGGTGACCTGCGCTTTGCCGCAGCCGGCCGGCTCTTCCAAAGTTTCCATCTGCGGCCCAAGGATCAGATGGCGGAAGCCGGAGGGCAAATCAATCTCCGTGCGGATGAGACGTTCGCTGCGACTGGCGATAAACAGCGGCAACGTGCGTTGATCGCTGCCCGGCGGGAACAGCGAGGGCGTGAACGGCAGATCGAAATAGAAGTACTTCCCGTTCGCGACGGCATATCGATCCACCACGACTGTGAACTGTTCCACCCCGGGATAGCTATTGAAGTCGGTGACCAATTCGCTCGCCGGCCTCGCTCCCTGCGCAATTCCCGACACGACTTCCTGGTAGTAGCGGTTCTTTTCCTCCGGCGGCAGCTCGGCAAAATATCGGTGCAATCGGTTGTAATCCGGTCCATAAAATTTCCGGGTCACGCCCAAAGTGCTCTTGCCCTCTTCATCGAGCGACATGGTAAAAGTGGTCTCGACTTTCTGGCCGCAATCCGGTGCGGCATGAATCACCTCAGGGGCCTGGGTGGCCAGCACCAGCGCCAGCTCACCATCGTGAATCGTCGTCCCCAGCCTGGCGTATTGATCGCTGTCGTTCAGATAATAGGCCGTGTCCCCAACGGACACCCGCACCAGCGGTGAGGCAAATGAATAAGGCAAGGGGAACGTCGAGGCTACATTCGTAATGCCGGTGATCGGCGGCAAGCTCGAACCCAGCACAAATTCGGGTTTAAACCCGGCTGCGTTCAGCATCGCATACAACAGAATCGCCTGGTCGGCGGAATGCCCGTAGCCATCGGCGAGCGTCACGTCCGCCGCCGACAATTTGCTCAGGGGCAGTTCGGTGAACGATGGGCCCGCCTGGCGAATGTTCCGGGCGACGAAATCGCGAATCGCTTGCACCGCCGCCAGTTTATTGTCAGCGCCGGCAACGAGCTGCTTCGCCTGCGCGGCTGCGGCTGTGCTCTGACCAGCGCGGTCGATCATCGTCTGGTTCAAGGTTCGCAAATACGCCTTGAGGTCGCCGGCGAAATACTCGACTCCGGCCGCGTACGCCCACTCCGGCGGCAACTGCGCTTCTGCCGGCAACGCCTGAACATGGGTGGCGCGCCACTCAAGCACTCGCTTATCACCGTCGGTGCGAGTCTCTCCGGTCACAATGCCGGACGGCCCGGTCACCAGTTTCTCGATCGGCACATCGGCCGGCGCCGTTAATCGGAAGGTCTTCTGCTCGAGCCCATCGGGCAACTGGAACGCTTCAAACCCCGACAGGAACGGCTTGTTGTGGGTGGTGATTTCGAATTCCACTTCGATGGTCGAGCCGATGTCCACGCCCGGAAGGTTGGCCACCAAAATCTTGCCGCCCGTGTAGCGCTTCGCGCCGGAATTCCAGCCGGCGTCCATCACATTAATCTCGCCAGGCGAAATCTCCTGGCGCTGGCCGGTCTTGGAAATCACCACACCCCGCACCAGGTGCGCTTCCTCACACGCGGGGTTGTAATCAACCTTGAGCTCCGCCTCGTGAATCTTTCCGGCGTAGGTGAGGATCTTCTTCGAATACCGGACCCGATACACAGCCGAGTGTGCGTCCTTTATAGTGAGCTCCTTGGTATCGTCGAGCACCTGGGCATTGGATTCGACCGGTGCTTGGGTCGCGTCCGCGACGGTTTGGGCTTTGCTGTCCGGCGAAACCGTGTTAGCCAGAATCGGGGCCTTGCGCGCATCGTAATCGAGTTGCTTGAGGATGGTCTTGAGCTGGGCGTATTGGGCCGGACTGAACTCAACGACTTTGAGTTGCAGCTCGCGCGAACAATCGAACGCGCCGTCTTTCAGCGAGTAATTCTGGTTATAGCTCAGGCAATCATCGTTCGCCGGGGAACAGGCCGGCAGCGCCAGCGCTTCGCCGAAGCCCGCGCCCAGTTTCAACGAGATGTTTTCTTTCAACTCGTATGTCACCCAGGTCTGCATCGGGTACTTGCGTTTCTCGAGGCTGGCCGAACTCAGCAAATACCGCAGCACGCCCAATTGATTTCCAATCCAAGGGAGGCTCAGCAGAGATTTGCCGTCGCCGGAAGCCGTCGCATCCGGAACCGTATATTCCAGCTCGATTCGGACCGGCTCCGACACATCGAGCATCTGGGCGGGCGATAATTTGAGCGAAGTGAGGCGCGCGCCGGGCATGGCCAGCTTCAAATCCCGTTCGAAGAACCGGCGGCAATCATCCGGTTTGAGGTGCACCAGCGTGTTGCGGAAAATATCGTCATTGATGCCGGTGCATTGAATGACTGAGCGCGCCTCGAGCCGCCCCGCCGCGCTTAGCGTCCCGGTCGTCTGCACAGCCATCTTGTTCTTCTCCGGCGAGTCCACCGGGCTGAGCTTCAGCACTTCGCCTTCCGGCCGGCAAACCAGGTAACTCTGGTTGCAATCCTGCGCCGGCAGCAGATCCCGGGTATTCTCGTCGGTCGGATCCATCAGCACATATTGGCGCGGCTTGAGCTCGACGCTGACGATGGCGTGATTGAAATCCGCATCGGGCACCTCCTGGTCCTTGTGGGTGCCGACGTTCACCAGAACGGGATAGGCCTTGAGCCCTGCGCCGCGCAACAACGAAACCAGCAGGGCGGCCTTGTCGCGGCAGACTCCATACTGCTTATTGAATGTCACCTTCACATCATGCGGTTCGTATCCGGGCCGGTCCTTCTCCGGCGTCAGCCCCATATACCGCACTTTTTTCGAAACGTAATAGAACAGCGCCTTTACCTTCTCCAGGTCCGTTTTGGCCGAGCCGGTCAGTTCGGTGATCTTTTGCTCCATCTCGGGCTCGGTCGCTTCCAAATGCGGTTTGCTCAATTCCCAGTACCACTTCGAGACCGTCTGCCAGTCGCGCGTGGTGCTGACAAACAGCCGCTGCAAGACCTCTTCATAAGGCGGCATAGCCGGTTCATCATACATGCGCGGCACGTTGGAGATCTCCCAATCGTGCACTTCAACTCCGTTGGCCGCCTGATGGTGGGTGTAGCGCACCGTGCCGGCGATTTCGTCACGCAGCGCAATCCGGCGCAACGGGCGGTCCGCCGGCGCGTAGATCTCGTAAGTCATATGCCGGGTGAATCCCTGGCCCTCGAACACGCTCTCCTCGGCGAATTCGCCGGGAATAATCGGCTGCTCGGTTGTGGTTCTCGTTAATGAATGCAGGACGTCACCGATCTCCAGGCTGGGAATGCTCACCCGCAACAGCCGCATATGGGGATCGTAGATATTCATCTGCATCTGACTGTTATCAATCGTCTCTTTGGAATTGGCGGCCACATCGACCGGCACGACCTGACCCGAGGCGCGGATGATCTCCAACTTCACCACCTGCACGGTCGAGTAAGGCAGCATAAAGCTGAGCGCCAGCGTGCGATTGTTGCGTTTGCCCTTTTCGGTAAGGATTTTGGTGAATGCCTCATCCTGGGCCTCGCCGGTGCCATCGGCACGATAAACGCGTATCATGCGTTTATCGACGGTAGCATCGTCGCAGTTCGGGTATTTCTGGAGGGTGATGTCGGCCGCGGCTTTGAGCACGCCTTGCAGGTCCATCGGCGCAAACTCAGGTCCCGCATAACGATTGGTGGTTTGGGCCTGGGCCCCAATACACCCGGAAAAAATGGCGATTAGAAGGGTACGGGCCAGCAGCAGACGCTTGGTATTCATAACTCGTTTTGCAGCAGCAATTATATGCCAGAAAACCATTCCGGCTAGTGGAAAAGCCGCTACACCTTATCTCCTCCGGCCGATTCCTGCTTCCCCGCGTTGGCCCACTCCTCGTCCAAGGCAGCGTAGGCAAGTGTGTTTACCCACTCTTCGCCGGTCCATTTATTTTTGATGAACTCCCCTTCCCGGCGCAGCCCGAGCCGGTCGAGTAACTTGCGCGCGGCGGTGTTGCGGGCATCGCAAATGGCGGCGACGCGATGCAGACGCGTCGCAAAGGCGAACTCGAGCAACGCGTCCATCGCCTCAAGCGCAAATGCCTTCTTCTGGAAATCGCGATGCACGCGAATAAATAAATCGGCCTCAGCCTCGCGCCGGTTCAGGCCGGCGTAGCCGATTAACTTCCCGCCTTCCTTCAGCTCCAGACCTAGAAAAAACCAATGCCCGGTGGTAGTGAGCGTGACCGCGCTATCTTGCTCCAGCCAATGCAGTACCGCTTCCTCACTCAGCGGCGCGTCGTCGGTGTATGCGAACAATTCCTCATCCGATACAATTGCTAACAAGTCATGCCAGTCGCCCGGCACGAACCGGCGCAGGACCAAGCGCTCGGTGTTCAATGGCAGCGGGAGCTCGCGTCCGACGCCGCTGCCGTCTGTCGGAACGATGAATGTGGCCAGGCAATTCGGACACGCGCGCGGATAACCGGCGTCCTGCTGCGGAAATGAAACCGAACCGCCGCAATGCGGGCATTTGAAGTCAAGGAAGCTTTCTTCGTCGAGCATGCCGAATCATAACGGATGGAGGACAGGAAATGGAAACCATTTTCCCGTTCAGAACCTTTGGGACCGTTTGCCAGGCAATCAGAAATAACCGCGAAAAAGCGCAAAGCGCAAAAAATCTTTCTAAGGTTTTCTCGGGTTGGGTGTCAGAGATATTGTGAGACACGCGAACGTTCTGTTTCTGTACCTGGCGCTGATGGCCGGCCTATTGAGCAGCACGGCTTTCGGGCAGGGCACAAACCAAACCGGGTCTGTGCCGTCGTTTTCAACCCCGCCCCTTTTGGCCCTGACGCAAAAGCCACCTCCGGTCATCCCAGGCCCTCGATTGTTTCTTACGAACCGGGCGCCGCTGGGTGGGTTCACATTCCGCCTGAACACCAATTCACCCACCGCTCTGCCCAGACCGGGTGTCTATCGGACAGACCCTTTTGCCGGCATCGTCATGGTGCCGGGCCCGCAGCACGATGACGCGTGTATTATCGGCTCGACCAACCGGCCTGGCGGTTTAGCGGTTGAACCGAAATTGAACATGCCCACGCTGCGCCCCGGGCTGCGATTTATTCCCATGACCGGCAGCCGCAAATGACGGACCTCTGGACTCTCCCATGGCCCTAAACAACTATTTTTCTTCTCGCATTGATTAAGGCCGGCGGAGTACACCAGCCGCATGCAAAAGCGCTTCTGCTGGTGTCTGCCGCTCCTTGTTCTCTTCGGGTTGCAGGCACACGCCGCCTTCACTCGCCTCGAACCGCTGCCCGCAGCCCACATTTCCGCCGCCGCCAAGCCCTATCCGGGTGACCGCTACCAGCCGCACAACCTTGTGGATGGCAACCCGCAGACCGAATACTCCTCCGACGGTTTGGGCACCAACACTTTCGTCGAATTCGATTTCGGGCATCCTGTAAGCATCGCCGCATTTTCTCATCTCGACCGCGATGACCCCGCAACCGTTGCCGCTTCTGAACTCACCTTTCTGGATGCTGCCGGCTCGACCAACAGCACCCTGGCCGTTCAGCACGTCAACCAGCGTGGCGGCACCACCTTCTTCGCCCTGCCGGCGCCGATTACGGCCCAGCGCGTGCGCTGGCAGGTCACCGCGCTCGGCGCAGGGCTCGCCACGGTCGGAGGCGCGGAAATCACGTTTTACACCACAGGCTCGACCGACGTCGCGCCGACAGCCACGCGCATCGAAGCACATTCTGTTCCTCTGCTCGAGCACGACGGACTCGGTCTGCGTCAGGTACTGGAGTTGGCCGTGGATTTTCCCTACTGCGAAACCACCGAAGCGGTGGTGCGGGTGGGTACCGAGGCGAGTAATACCGTTGCGCTGAAACCGGGAAAGCAGACGCTCGATTTCAAACTGCTTCCGGTCAACACGACCAGGACGTTGCCCATGACCCTTGAAGTCGGCGGCAAAACGGTTCTGAACCAGACCGTTCAGCTCGACCCAGTGCGCAAGCTTGTCATTTATCTCCTCCCCCACTCGCATAATGACATTGGTTACACGGCGCTGCAGGCGGATGTGGTCAAAAAGCAGAACAGCAATATTGAAACCGGTCTGCGCCTGGCGCGCGAAACTGCCGATTACCCGGAAGGCGCCCGCTTCGTCTGGAACACCGAGGTGCTCTGGTGTGTGGATAATTACCTGCGCCAGGCGACGCCCGAGCAACACGCCCAATTCATCGCGGCCGTCAAAGCCGGCCAACTCGGCCTCGACGCTTTTTACTGCAATATCCTCACGGGTCTTTGCCGGCCGGAAGAGCTGTTGAACCTGATGCGCTACGCGACGCGGCTCTCGGCCGAAACGGGCGTCCCGATTAACTCCGCGATGATCAGCGACGTCCCGGGTTACACCTGGAGCACCGTTTCGGCGATGGCCCAGGCCGGGGTGAAGTATTTCTCCTTCGCCCCGAACTATTTTGACCGCATGGGCGCGACGATGAAGGACTGGCAAAACCGCCCATTCTGGTGGGTCGGCCCCGACGGCCACACCCGCATTCTCGCCTGGTGCCCCTCGCGCGGCTACGCCCTGGGTCACCTCATCGGCGACGGCGAAAATCTCGCCCGCTTCATTCCCACTTACCTGCACGAGCTGCAGACCAACAATTATCCTTACGACATTACGTACCTGCGCTGGAACGTTCACGGCGATAATGGCTCACCGGACGAAAAACTCTCTGGCGTCGTGCGCGATTGGAACGCCCGCTACGCCTATCCGCGGCTGATCATCAGCCGCACGGCGACGGCGTTCGCGGAGTTCGAGCGCCGCTATGGCGGCCAGTTGCCCGTATTCACCGGCGATTACACGCCCTATTGGGAAGATGGCGCCGCGTCGTCCGCGACCGAAACCGCTCTCAACCGCGCCTCGGCGGAGCGGCTCACCCAAGCCGAAACGCTCTGGGTGCTGCGCAACTGGGGCGCGTTTCCCGCCGGGGCTTTCCAGGATGCCTGGCGCAACGTGCTGCTCTACAGCGAACACACCTGGGGCGCCCATAACAGCATCAGCGAGCCCGACCTGCCCTTTGTGCGCGAACAATGGAAAGTGAAGCAGGCCTACGCCGTCGATGCCGACAAACAATCGCGTGAGCTGTTGGCCCAAGCCGTCGCGGCGGCCCCCAACTCCCCTGCCCCGCCGAACGGCTCGCTCGACATCTTCAATACCCAGGCCTGGCCACGCACAGATTTGGTTACGTTGGATGCCTCGTTCTCCGCTTTGGGCGACTCCGTTCAGGACGACAAGGGCAAGGCGGTTCCTTCTCAGCGGCTGACGACTGGCGAGCTGGTTTTTCTGGCTCGCAACGTGCCTCCGTTCAGCGCTAAACGATTCCGCATCGCACCTGGTCCGTGCCACGCTGGCGGCACCGCCCGAGCCACCGGAGACGCTTTGAGTTCCAAAGATTTCACCCTGCAGATCGACGAACAAACCGGGGCGATTAAGAGCCTCGTCAGCCGCGCGCTGAACCGCGAGCTGGCGGACGCACAAGCCCCCACCGCGCTCAATGACTATTTCTATTTGCCGGGCTCGGATCTTAAGGGCCTGGAGCGAAACGGCAAACCAACCATTCACATCAAAGAGAACGGGCCCCTGCTCGCTTCGTTGCTGATTGAATCAACAGCGCCTGGTTGTCGCAGCCTGACGCGCGAAGTGCGGCTCGTGGATGGATTAAACCGCGTCGAAATCATCAACACCATTGACAAGCTGCCCATCCGGGCCAAGGAGGGCCTGCACCTGGGCTACGCGTTCGCGGTGCCCGATGGCCAGGTGCGTCTCGACGTCGGCTGGGCCATGGTCCGCCCGGACATCGACCAAATTCCGGCCTCATGCAAAAACTGGTTCACCGTCCAGCGTTGGGTGGATATCTCGAACGATAAGTTTGGGGTCACCTGGGCGCCAGTGGATGCGCCTTTGGTCGAGTTAGGCGGCATCACCGCAAACCTCATCGGCTCGCAAACCCATTGGCAAGTCTGGCGCGACCATGTCGGCCCCACTCAAACCCTTTACTCCTGGGTCATGAACAACCATTGGCACACCAATTACCGCGCCGACCAGGAAGGCCCGACTGTATTCCGCTATTATATCCAGGCACACAAAGCCTTCGAGCCTGAAGCCGCCGCCCGCTTCGGCACCGATTGCTCGGAACCGCTGATTGTCGCCCGGGCTTCCGGCACACGACCAGTGCCGCCCCGCCTCAAACTCTCCACGGATCGCGTCGTGGTGGCCGGACTCAAACCCACCGACGATGGCCACGGCTGGCTGGTGCGGTTGTTCGGCGCCTCCGGTCATGATGAACAGGTGAGACTGGCCTGGTCGGCGCCAGTCCCGCACCAGGTTTGGTTGAGCGACACCAGTGAGCAAGCACACACGCCCGCTGGGAAAAGCATTCCGGTGCCGGCGTGGGGAATTGTCACGTTGCGGGCCGAGTAAGCGCTATGCGATGCCAGGCGATTGATGGGCGATCGAAGCAGTTGCGGCTCGCTATAGGTTTGCCGTTGTTCATAGCGCTGGTTTCAGCGCCTGGGGCCGTGATCCACGTCGGTCCGGGCGACAACTACACGAAGATCGAAGCGGCCCAGCCCGGAGACGAAGTGGTGATTGCGCCGGGCACCTATGCCTTCCGCGTTTATCTGACCGGTCAGGGAAGCGCTACCAACCCAATTGTCATCCGGGCGCAAGACCCAGCCAACCGGCCGGTGTGGGACTTTGGCACCACGCTGGTCGAGAATGCTCCGGGAAGCTATACGGCCGGGGACCGCGGTCGCGGCGGCTGGCAATTCAGTCGAGCCAAAAATTATTGCGTGTCGGGGATCGTGTTCCGGAACTGCCACACCGCGTCGATGAATTCCGCTGGCATCCGCTATTACAACGGCACGACCAATCTCTATGTGAAGGATTGCCTCTTCACAGCTAATGATAACGGTATAACCGGCGGCACACAGGAGAGCCAGGCCACCGTCGAGTATTGCGAATTCGCGACTAACGGGAATCTCTCGGCCACCTCGCCGACGCACAATCTGTACATATACGGCGGCACGTTCGCGCTGCGCTACTGCTACGTTCATGACAGCCTCCAAGCCCAAAACTTTCACATCCGGGCGCGTTCGGCGACGCTGGAATATAACTGGTTCGCGCGCGCCACCTCGTATGAGGGTGATCTTATGACCGATGACGATTTCGCTGGGGCGGGGCCGTTCAGCCAGGCGATGACGCTGCGCGGCAACGTGTTTGTCCAAGCCGCAGCGCCGGACAACCATTCCCAGGTGTTTGTGTTATTCAATGACGGCGGCCTGACGAACCTGACGATGTCGGCGCGGGTGCTTTATAACACCTTTGTCGGGAACGGCGGGAGCGCTGCATTTGTGCATCTGTCCAACGCGACGGGCACCCCGATGAGCGCCGAGGAATCGGATAACGTCGTGTATGGGACCACCGAGCCGATGCTGGTGGAGAATAGCAGCGCGGGAGTGGTCAGCGGGGTGAACAATTGGCTGCAAACCAATGCCAACCCCGGCACGCTGAGCGGGTCGTTGCAGTCAGCCGCGCCGGGCTTTCGCAATGCGGCCGCGGAAGATTACACGCTTGGCCCGGGAAGCGCATGCATTGGCGCAGCCAACGCCTCCCTGTTCGGATTGCCCGGCAAGGAATACTACCTGAACGAGACGAATCACAGCCGGTGGCGGCCACGCGCCGCGGCGCGAGACCTCGGCGCATTTGAAAGTACCAGTGCCAGCGCACCGGTGGGGTCGTACGATCCTTATCCGCAGCCGGTGCTGAACATTTCGCGGGCGGGGGCGAACGTTATTCTTGAGTGGCCATTGTTTGCGTCGGATTTCCAACTCCAGCAGGCAGCAGCAATTCCGGTCACAGCATGGTCCGCAGTGGCGTTGCCCTTAAGCACCAATGCGGCGCAGGTCAGCGCGAGCGGGCCAGCATGGGGGACAAAAGAAGTTTTCAGATTAGCGAGGCTGCATCTCTAATCTCAGATCGGATCTCTAATTCTGAGGTGAATCCCATCTTCGCCGTTCAGTCCGTTCGAACGCCCGCCAACTCCCCGGCCGTTTTCTCCGGCTCGGCCCATTTGCCGTGTTCCTTGATTAAATCCACCAAACGGTCCACCGCTTCCGCTTCAGGAATATTGAACTTAATCGGCGTCTTGCCGACATACAGGTTGATCTTGCCGGGAGCCCCGCCGACGTACCCAAAATCCGCGTCCGCCATTTCGCCGGGGCCATTAACGATGCAGCCCATGATGGCAACCTTCACGCCTTTCAAGTGCTCGGTGCGCGCCTTGATCCGCGCCGTGACGGTTTGCAGGTTAAACAACGTGCGACCGCACGAGGGGCAGGCGACATAGTCGGTCTTAAACGAGCGACAGCCGGCCGCCTGAAGAATGTTGTATGCCAACCGCAGTGATTGGCCGGCACCGGTTTCGCCTCGGATTAAAATCGCGTCGCCAATTCCGTCGGCCAGCAATGCCCCGATCACCACCGAAGCGCGCAGCAAAGCGAGCTTCGGCTCAAGCGGCGCGGGCTCAAATACCAGGCAATCTTTGAGCAGGATCGGGTTGCGTCGGCCGAGGCGCTGGAGCCGCGCGGCCAAGAGCCGAAACGCGGTGATGGCCGGCAGCGGCAGGCCGTCCTTCACCGTGATAAGCTGCGTGTCGCAGTTGACGTCGAAATCGCGAGACGGATCCACCTCCAGCACGTTGAGCTGCTCGTAAATCGCCTCGGGTTTGACATCCGCTTTGGGGCTGAGCCTGGGCGCGACCTTGTCCCAGGCGGCTTGCGTCACCACCACACGCACGGTTTGTTCGCCGCCGCAGGAGACGTTGTCAGCCAATTCGATTTCGGGAGTTGGCCGGCGTGTGAAAGTAAACGGGTCGTAAGAAACTGGCAGGTTCCAGGTATCCTTTTGGCGGTTCGCCAGCATGGGAATCTGAGCCAGCAGGTCGCGGCAAACCTCGATTTCCCGGGGTGAATCTTCCGTCAGCGAAACACGGATGGTGTCCCCCAGGCCGTCGCACAAAAGCGAGCCAATCCCAATGGCGCTCTTGATGCGGCCGTCCTCCCCTTCCCCAGCCTCGGTAACACCAAGGTGGATGGGGTAATTCCAGTCGGGTCCTTCCTGTTCGAGCCGCGCGACCAGCAACCGGTAACACTCGATCATCACCTTGGGGTTGCTCGCCTTCATCGAGAATTTGAAATTGTGAAAATCGTGCTTGCGCGCGATGCGGGCGAATTCTAACGCGCTCTCGACCATGCCCAGCGGCGAGTCGCCGAAGCGGTTCATGATCCGATCGCTGAGCGACCCGTGGTTGGTGCCGATGCGCATCGCCCGCCCCAGCTCTTTGCAGCGCAGCACCAGCGGCGTGAATTTCTCCTCGAGCCGCGCCAACTCCGCCGTGTACTGGGCGTCGGTGTATTCCTTGACCGCGAACTTCTTGGAATCGGCGTAATTGCCGGGATTGACGCGAACGACCTCGACCCATTTGGCGGCTTCCATGGCCGCATCCGGTTTGAAATGGATATCGGCGACAATCGGGACGTTGCAGCCGCGCAAGCGCAACTCCGCTACAATATGCTGCAGGTTCGCGGCGTCTTTGACCGTCGGCGCGGTAATGCGGACGATTTGACAGCCGACCTCGACCAATTCGAGGGTCTGGCGCACGCACTCCGCAGTATCCATCGTGTCACACGTCAGCATCGACTGCACGACGATAGGATGATCTCCGCCAATGACTACACCGCCGCGTTTGGGGTCGCCGACCACTACCTCGCGCGTGCGGCGCCGGCTATACACCAACGGTGAGTCACAATAACGCATATCAATTCTTGGGCGCGAAGACGATCGGCTCATCCCGGTTATGCCGCGCGCTGCGGACCAAATCGCCCGTGTCATAGAACGCGATAAACAGCATGAAACCGATGAGCAGCACCGCGCAGGCCGTTTGCAAGTACTGCAAGACCGTGACGCTGACAGGCCGGCGGCGCACGGCTTCAAACAACGCCAGGGCAATATGCCCGCCGTCCAGCACCGGGAACGGCAACAGGTTCAGCAGCGCGAGGTTCACGTTAATCACCACACTCCACCAGAGCACCTGGCGCCAGCCATCCGGACTTTGGAACAAGGTCCAATACAACCGCCCAATCATAACCGGGCCGCCAAGCTGCTGCACACCGATGTCGCTCTTGGGCGAGAACACCACCCCCAGCGTCGCGACGATTTGCCCCACCCCCTCGCGCACCTGCGCAAACGGACTGGGATGGGCCAACGTGATGTTGGTATCGCCCTGCCAATAAATCCCGAACATCGGTGGGCTGTTGGCCGGTTTGAGCGGCCTCTCGGGTTCGATCCGACGCACAAATTGCTCGCGCTCGCGCGCCACAGTGAAACTGGTCGGCTGGATCGGACCATTGGTCATTAGGGATTCCTCGTAAGCCACCGCTTCCGGGCTGTAGATTCGGGTACCATTGACAGCGACAATTTGGTCGCCGGGTTCCAGTCCGGCTCGGGCGGCCGGGCTGTTGGTGGCCACTGCCGCAATGATTGACTTGCTGGCGGGCCCGACCTGAATTTTCGGCAGCGCTTTCCGCTCGTACCAATGCGTCTTCTGTGACCGATCCGGTTCCGCCTGGGTGACGAAATTAGTCCCGTTCCGGCGATAGTCGATGGTTACGTACTTTCCTTCACTGCTAATAATGCGCCAGGTGATGCTGTCCTGGGACGGCGAGATGAAATGATGAACCGGATGTCCGTCAATGGCGAAGATTTCATCACCCGGTCGCAGCCCCGCCTTCCAAGCTGGTCCGCCAGGGACCACCCAACCGATTTCGGTGGAGCGGTTGTCTTCATTGACCGGGTGGCCCAGGATGGTGACCAACACGCCAAAACCCAATGCCAGCAGGAAGCTGAACAGCGGTCCCGCCACGGCCACAATGATCTTATCCAGTGGTGAAATGGGCGGCAGCGGTTTACCTGAACTTTCGCCTTTGCCTTCGATGGCTTCCATACTCGCCATTTGCGGCAGCGACACGTAGCCGCCGGCGGGAATTGTGCCGAGGGCATATTCGACGCCATTGATGCGCTTTTTCCAGATCGGCTTGCCAAACCAGATGGCAAAGCGGTCAACCTTGAGTCCGCGCCAGCGCGCGGCCAGGAAGTGTCCCAACTCATGCACAAAAATGAGCAGGTTGAAAATCAATACAACTTCCAATGCGGTCAGAATAAACTTCAGCGATGACATAGTAATTGCCAACTACCCCAAAACGGGACGCGAGGGAATATAGCAGCGATTATGCCAGTGGCAATGCGGTCGTGGCCCCCAATCCGGCTTGCCCTCGCTAAAACGCAAAGGCGCAGAGACGCAGAGACGCAAAGGGATTGAATTCTCAGAAATCTCTGCGTCTTTGCCTCTCTGCGCCTTTGCGTTACATCCGAAAAATTCACCACAAATGCCGCCTTCGCGTGTCAAGACTCCGCGGCCACTCGCCTGGCCCACGCATCCGCGGCCAATATCTGCTCCAAACTCGGATGGTTGACCACTTCGTGCCGCTCCATAGTACGTCGGACGAGCTCAGGAATTTGCGTAAAAGTGAGCCGACGATTGATAAACGCCTCGACTGCCACTTCGTTGGCGGCATTGAGCACCGCCGGCAACGTGCCACCGACCTCACCCGCCCGACGCGCCAAATCCAGCGCAGGAAACCTATCCGGGTCGGGCTCTTCAAAGGTCAAAGACCCGAGCTGCGCCAGGCTGGTGTGGACGCGTTGGCTCGGTGCGCGCTGTGGATACGTTAATGCATACTGAATGGGCAGGCACATGTCGGGCGTCGAGAGCTGCGCCAGCATCGAGCCATCAACAAACTCGACCAGCGAGTGCACCACGCTCTGCGGATGCACAACCACCGATACCCGGCCGATCTCGACATCGAAGAGCCAGCGCGCCTCGATCATCTCGAGTCCCTTATTGAACAGCGTCGCCGAATCAATCGTGATCTTCCGGCCCATAACCCAGGAGGGGTGTTTCAGCGCGCGCTCGACCGTAATCTGCGCAAACTCTGCTTTGGGCGTGGTGCGAAACGGTCCGCCCGACGCAGTCAACCACAGCCGGCGCACCGAGTTGGAGGGCTTGCCGTCCAGGCACTGGAAGATCGCCGAATGTTCGCTGTCCACCGCCAGCACCCGCACACCGCATTTGCGAGCTTCGGCCATGACGATCTCGCCCGCCATGACGAGGATTTCTTTCGAAGCAACCGCAATATCTTTCCCTGCCCGAATCGCCGCCAGCGCGGGCTGCAGTCCGGCGGTGCCTACGATGGCGATCAGCACGATATCCGCTTCGGCCATCGTCGCCAGTTTCACGAGCCCTTCGGCGCCGCAATAAACCTGGGCGGCGCCGCCGAGCGCCTCGCGCAGCGCGTTAGCCTTAGCCGGCTCGGTTATTGAAACCGCCGCCGGCCGATGCCGCCGGGTTTGTTCGAGCAGCAACGGCAAATTGTTACCGGCCGCCAGCCCGACCAGCCGAATCTGGTCCGGCAAATCATCGGCCACCTTCAGCGTACTGGTGCCGATCGAACCGGTGCTGCCCAAAACAACGACGCTCTTCATTCAAGGCCTCGTCAGCACATGCCGTAAGTAAAGATACATAATCGGCGCATTAAACAGCAGGCTGTCCAGCAAGTCCAGAATACCTCCAATCCCTGGGAAGAACTTCCCGGAATCCTTCACCCCGGCTTCGCGCTTAAAAATCGATTCGATCAGATCGCCCACAACGGCCCCGACGCTCAGCACCAGGCCAAGAACGGTTGCGTGCAGATCATTCATCCCGCGCATCCGGGCGCCAAGAAAATGGGCAAACACCCAACTGGCGAGCACCGACGCCGCAATCGCCCCGCCAAAGCCTTCCCACGTTTTCCCGGGACTAATGCGCGGAATCATTTTGTGCCGCCCAATCAGCGAGCCCACCGCGTAGGCCCCCGAGTCGCTGATTTTCGTGATCAGCACAAAATACAAAAGGTAAAAGTGCCCTTCGACGCCGGGGAAAAAATTGATTTTCTGGATAAAATTCAACAGCCAGGGCACATACATCAGCCCGAAAAGAGTGGTCGAGATGGCCAGCAGCCCTGCAGTGTTGCTGCGCGAGAAGAACTGCCGCAGGCACAAACCCAGCACGAAGAGGATGAGGAAACCGGTTTCGAAATCGTTGACGCGCGCCGGCGCACCCGACGTGCCAATCCATCCGGTCACATTAAAAAATGTGCCCAGCATCAACAGCAACCCGCCAAATAGCCCCCACCATTTAAAGCATACCATCCCGCCCTTCTCGACCAACCCGTAAAACTCCGCCAGGCCGGTCACCGACAGAAAAACCATGATGACCAGGAATACATAGTCTGAAATCAGGCGATTGGCGCAGAACAACGCCACCAGCACAATCGCCCACAACACCACAAAGCTCACCAAACGCCGCAGAAACGTCTTGAACTTGGAAGACGGCGAGACAGCCGACGGAGCCGACGCGGTGGATGCTTCAGGACTAGCCATGCTCGCTCTAGAGCCCCCCGAAGCGCCGGTGTCTGCGGTTGTAGTCCTCGAGGGCCGCGTAGAACTGCGCCTTGCGGAAATCCGGCCACAGCGTTGGCGTCACGACCAATTCCGTGTACGAGATTTGCCAAAGCAGGAAATTACTGACGCGCATTTCGCCGCTGGTGCGAATCAACACGTCCGGGTCGGGAACATTGCGCGTATAGAGGTGCTGCGCGACAACTTGCTCGGTGATGTCCGGCGGGTCCAACTCCCCCGCCTTGACCTTCTTGGCGATACTGCGCACCGCATCGACCAGTTCCGTGCGGCCGCCGTAGCTCAGCGCCATGATCAGCGTCAGGCCGTTATTCTTCGATAAAGTCGCAATCGATTTGGTTAAGTGCTCCTGGACGGCTTCGGGCAAGCGGTATATCTGGCCAATGACTTCCAGGCGCACATTGTTTTTGTTCAACTCCGGTGTCTCACTTTTCAGATAGTGGATGAGATACTTCATGAGGGCATCCACCTCTTCCTTCGGCCGGTTCCAATTCTCGACCGAGAACGCGTAAAGCGTCAGATATTTGATCCCCAGTTCGCCCGCGGTCCGGATAATCGTGCGGGCCGATTCGGCCCCGGCGCGATGCCCCTCGATGCGCGGCAGGTGCCGCTGCCGCGCCCAGCGGCCGTTGCCGTCCATAATAATGGCGACATGGCGAGGCAAACCGGCCTTGGCTTCGGGGCTCAGATGGGCGGTTTGCGTACTCACGTGCGGGAGAAGTTGAACCGCTAATGAGCGCTAATCAACGCTAATCTCCGGGAGGCAGCGCAGGCGTGAGTCACGGGGCGCTGGACGGCGCCGCGCGGTTCTCCCTCTCCCGAGGGGCTTCCCAAGGGGAGAGGGGAAAACCGCCTAGGCTGAGCCTGCCCCGGCGTGCCGGATGTCCTCGGCCTCACAAAGGTACACGACTTCTTCAGCAACATTCTTGGCATGGTCGGCGATTCGTTCGAGCGCCTTGGCAACGACCATCCAATGCAGGCACCGCGAGATGGTATCGGGGTGAGCGGTCATATACTCCACCAATTGCCGGTGAATATCTTTGTTCATCGCATCGACTTCTTTGTCCTGAGGAATCAACGCGCGCGCAGTCGCGGTATCATGGCTGACGAAAGAATCAATGGCTTGCTTGAGCATGCCGAGAGCCAAATCCGCCAGTTGCGGGATCGGCACGAACAACTTCAGCGGCGGCTCGGTCGTAAGGTCCCGGGCACGATTGGCGATCTTACAGGCCTCATCACCGACGCGTTCGAGGTTCTGGGACATTTTCATCGCGGCGGCGATCAGGCGCAGATCACTGGCCAGCGGCGCTTTGGAAAGCAGCGTAATGGCCTGGTCATCGACCTCGACCTCAAGCCGATCGATCACCGAGTCCTCAGCCCGAACGCGCTGGGCCAAATCATAATCGCGGTTAACCAGCGCCTCCAGAGCCCGGCGCGTGGCCGCCTCAGCATGGCTGGCCATCGTCAGCAAGAGGTTCTTCAATTCTGCCAGGTTGTTATCCAGGTGCAGCATAGGCGACAGGTTCAGCCGAATCGGCCGGTGACATAATCCTCGGTCTGCTTTTTAGAAGGGTGGGTGAAGAGCTTGGGAGTCAGGCCGAATTCGATCAGCTCGCCGAGATAGAAGAAGGCGGTTTGATCGGAGATCCGGGCGGCTTGCTGCATGTTATGCGTTACGATCACAATCGTGTATTGTTTCTTTAATTCAAGAATCAAGTCTTCGATTTTCGCGGTCGCCAGCGGGTCCAGCGCCGAAGCCGGCTCATCCATCAGCAGCACCTCCGGCTGGACTGCCAGCGCGCGGGCGATGCACAACCGTTGCTGCTGCCCGCCTGAAAGGCTGATCGCCGGAGCCGTCAGGCGATCTTTCACCTCATCCCACAACGCCGCCATAGCCAGCGCCTGCTCCATCCGCTCACACAACACTTTCCGGTTACGCACGCCATTCAGGCGCAGCCCCACCGTCACATTCTCCGCAATGGACATCGTCGGAAACGGATTTGATTTTTGGAAAACCATTCCGACGCGCCGCCGAACGACCACGGGCTCGACCTTCCGTCCATAAATGTCTTGCCCAAAGAGCAGAATGCGCCCTTGCATCCGCGCGCTGGGGACTAACTCGTGCATCCGATTGAGTGAACGCAGGAAGGTGGATTTGCCGCAGCCGCTGGGCCCGATGATCGCGGTGACCGCATGGGCGGAAATATCGAGCGTGACCCGTTTCAGCACCTGGTTGGAGCCGAAAAACACATCCAAATCCTTGACACTGATTGCGGGAACGGCCGACCCGGGTTGGGCAGCCGGCGGCGGCGGCGGCGCGTTGGTGTCCGGCTTCACGGGCGGCGGCAACTCAGGAGCTTGGGGCAAGGCGTTCATCTCAATCAAGCGCGTGCGGCAAAGCGCTCACGCGTCAGCACACGCACACTCACGTTGACCACCGCCACCATTAATAGCAAGACCAGCGCGCCGGCCCAGGCCTGGCGGTGCCAATCGTCGTACGCCGAGATACCGTAGTTAAAAATCTGCAACGGCAGCGCCGCGATCGGGTCCCTCAATCGGTGCGTCCAAAAATCATTGCCAAAGGCGGTAAACAAAAGCGGCGCCGTCTCCCCCGAGACGCGGGCCAAAGCCAGCAGAATGCCGGTGACAATCCCGCGCAAGGCGGTGCGCACGACGATCTGCAAGGCGGTCCGCCACGGGGCAATGCCCAACGCCAACGCCGCTTCGCGATAACCCGCCGGCACCAGCCGCAAAACTTCCTCAGTCGTGCGCATAATCATCGGCACCATCATCAGTCCCAACACCACACCGCCGGCCCAGGTCGAATACCCTTTCATCGGCACCACCATCAGGCCCCAAACCACCATCCCCCAAATAATCGAGGGCACCCCATTCAGAACATCCGCCATGAAGCGAATCCACCAATTAAGCCGTTCCGCGCCGTACTCGGACAAATAGACCCCGCCGAGCACGCCCACCGGCACGCCTACCAGCGCCGCCAAACCCAGCAACACAAATGTGCCCACAATCGCGTTGGCCATGCCCCCGCCCACCTCCCCCACCGGCTTGGGCAACTGCGTAAAAAATGCCCAATTCACCGAGCCGATGCCGGACTTAAGCACATGATAGAACACCAACGCCAGCGGCAGAACCACCACCAGCGCGCAGGCGCAGGTCAGCACCTGCATGAAGGTATTCTTGAACTTGCGCCATTGATGGAAGTTCTCGTTCATGCGCTTCAGTTTTGCGGAGTAACCCCCGGGCCGGCGAAGGTCTTCAACAGCAGTTGTGCCAGCGCATTGACCAGCACCGTCACCCCCAGGAGCACCAGCCCGATTTCAAACAACGCGCTGAAATAAATATCGGTGGTTGCTTCCGTAAATTCATTGGCGATGACACTGGCCATGGTATAGCCGGGCGCGAACAGCGATTTGACGATCTCCGGCCGGTTGCCAATCACCATCGTCACTGCCATGGTTTCACCCAAAGCCCGGCCCAAACCAAGAATCACCGCGCCAAACAAGCCTTTGCGAGCGTAGCTGAGCACTGCGATCCGCGTGGCTTCCCACCGGGTCGCCCCCAGCGCATACGCGGCTTCCCGCTGCAAACCAGGCACCGAGCGCAGGATTTCGCGCGACACCGACGTAATGATCGGCAGGATCATGATCGCAATGATGATCCCTCCCGCCAGCATGCTGACCCCGTAAATAGGTCCCTGAAAAATGGGCAAAAAACCCAGGGTACGCCGCAGCCAGGAAAAGAGGTGCTCGCGGCACCAGGGCACCATGACAAAAATCCCCCACAGCCCAAGGATGACACTGGGCACCGCCGCTAATAATTCGATAAACAGCGTGAGAATCTGCCGTTGCCAGGGCGGCGCGATTTCCGTCAGATAAACCGCCGTCGCCAGGCTCAGCGGCACCGCAATCACCAGCGCGATGGCCGACGTCACCAGCGTGCCGAAGATGAACGGTAAGGCCCCAAACTGCGAACTCACGGGGTCCCAATCCGAGCTGAAGAGAAAGTGCCAGCCGAACTTGCGCAAGGACAGGTTGGACCCATTGGCCAACTCGTACCCAATGAGCACGATCAACACGAACACCGTTACCGCCATGGCCAGCGTAAGCCATTTGAACCCACGGTCCCCTGCCCCGCGGCGCGCGGCGGGTTGCGGTTTAGCGAACAGGCGAGTATCGGTGGCCAGATCCATGGCTAAATAGAACGGACGAAAAGCGCGAGGCACGCCGCCTTCCGTCCGTGCCAGCAGCTTACACTGTTAAATCAGGAAGTCTATCTTGAGAAGATATTTTAGATATTTTCAATATTGGATGCTTTTGATTCGCTCGAGCACGCGTGCGCGCAAGTTCGGCGGCAAGGGCGCATAGTCCAGTGTCGGCGCGAGTTGCTCCCCCTTCGTCAAGGCCCACGTCAGAAACTCCACTAGTTTCTTACCTTCGTCAGGATTCTTCTGCTTGTGATACACGAGCAACCAGGTAGCCCCGGCGATGGGGTAGGCTTGCGGGCCCGGCGCATTGACCATCGAGAAGCGGAAGTCATCCGGGATCTTGGCGGTTGCCAATGCATCCGTCACCGACTTCACCGACGCAGTGATGAAATTCCCCGACGTATTCCGCAGTTGGGCAAAAGGGAGCTTATTCTGGTGGGCGTAGGCCAATTCGACATATCCGATGGTGCCCGGCAACTGTTTGACCTGGCCGGTCACGCCCTGGTTGCCCTTGGCGCCCAGGCCGGCAGGCCACTTCACTGAAGTCGAGCGCCCCACGCTCGACTCCCACTCCTTGCTGATGCTGCTCAGGTAATCGCTGAAAATATAGGTGGTGCCGCTGCCGTCAGAACGATGCACCACGATCAGGTCCGTATCCGGCAGGGCCACGCCCCGGTTGAGCGCCGCCATCCGGGGATCATTCCACTTGGTGATCTTCCCCAGAAAAATATCCGCCAGGATCGTCCCATCCAGTTTCAAGGTCGGGTTATTGGGCAGATTATAGGTCACGACTACCGCACCGGCCACGGTCGGGATGTGCAGGATTTCGCCGGGTGCTTTGGCGAGGTTTTCGTCGCTCATCGGTCCGTCCGACGCGCCGAAATCGACCGTTTGCTCCAGAATTTGCTTCTGGCCCCCGCCCGACCCAATCGGCTGATAGTTAAACCGAACCGACGGATCCACTTTGGTGTAATCCGACATCCACTTGGTATAGAGCGGCGCCGGGAAAGTGGCGCCCGCGCCGTTGATCAGCATTTGGCCCAACCCAGCGATCGGCGCCAGGCTCAGCCAGCCGGCGCCCACGATTAGCAACCGCGTTCGTTTCATATTTTCTTTCTTCGACGGCGCTCGGGTCAAAACCTCCAAGTGACATCCAATTGAACCAGATGGTAATTCTGAATCGGGTTCAAAATCGGCAGGTCCTGGTTATTCCCGCCGGTGCCCAACTCCTTATTAATGCGATTGGCGTAGCCGTAGCGCACCGTCGCAATGATACCATCAGTGATGCTGTACGCCAGCGCGACATAGTACCCCTCGAGGTTGGCCCGGCCTTCGAAAAAGTCGGAGTCGATCATATTCACGTCCTCGGCGTATTGCTCGATGTGCTGGAAGTACGCCCGCGCCTCCCAGGTATGTCTCTTGGAGGTGGTTCCATACACCAGCCCAAGGTTGCCAAAACCTACGCCCACCTGGTAGGCCTTATCCTGGCCCAAATACGCGTGCGACAAGATCGCCGGCCCGGCCGCCTGCGCCGCTGCTTCCGCCCGTTGGTTCCCCTCAAAATTGTAAGCAAAATCTCCAAAAACCCGCGCACCGTACTTGCCGACGGTGAAATTCAACTCTGCCGGGACTTCCAGCACCAGCAGGTTGTTCAACCCATTTTGGTTGAAATGCAGCGCGGTGGCGTAATTCGTGTAGAGGCCCACGTTCACTCCCTGATACCCCTCGCCCGTGAACGTCTGGTTCAGCAGGTTGGTCTGGCCGTAACCCGTATAATTATACAGCACCGGCGCGGCTTTGAGTGAGATATCCTTGGTTAGATGCACGGTCGTCCCGAGCTGCCACGCCAGCAGAAAGGCGTCGCTCGTCGGCACTTGCAAATCCGGCTCATATGCCTGGTACACGAACTGACCGAAATTGGCGAACAGGTCCACATACGGTCCCGCGGAGAATTTCAGTTTCTCGACCGCGCCTTCAGGGGAAATATCCGAATCCCACACCATCGGGGTGGTATAGAGTGGCATGGGCATCTTGCCGAGCGTGACTTCGAGCCAATCAAAGGGCCGCCAACCCAGGTAGGCTTGGCCCAGGTACAAATTGAATTTGTCTTTGGCGAACGGCGTCGGGTTGCCCTGCGTGCCGCCCTCGCCAAAGGTCACCCACGGCGACCGCGGGTTGTTGGCCGTCTCAAGGCGCAGTCCGTAATAGAAATCGTCGTAGAGATCTCCTCGAATCCCTACCCGCAAGGCCATTCGCTCCCGCTCGCGCATGTAATCTTCCGTCGGCGCTCCGCCCGCGTTGAAGGAACCGGCCCCGGGCGCGTTGCCTGCCTCACGGTATTCGTAACGAAACCGCAGATCCCCGTACAATTCGATATTCTTAATGGCGTTGCTGATTCGCCATTTGGAAGCCGAGCTGGCGGTAAGGTTTGTTTGGGTGCTCTCGCTCAGAATGTCCTTTGCCTCCTGATCGGTCAGCACGCCCTTTTCAACCAGTTTGCGCAGCAACGCATCGGCGCTGGGGGCTGCAGCCGGGGTTTGTGCCACGGCGCTCACTGCCAAACCAATATATCCTGCCAAGATCGCGATTCCCTTGAGACACTTTCGTTTCATGTTTTGTGTTGTTCCATTCGGTCTGACCGTCGTAACGCTTAAAGACCTGCGTTACGATCTGGCGTCGGCTTTGTTACAATCCTGTGACGACCCACCCGCCGGGAAGCTGTATCTGCTTACCCAGCGGGGACTATCTTCGACTGAAATCCACGCTGAGGCTGGCGGTGCTTGTATCTGGTTTCCCGCTCCGCACAACCAAAAACGGCGCCCTCGCTCATTTTCATCACCCTACCAGCATTTTGTGACAACCCCGTGACAGCCACGTGAGAATCTCGCGTCGGCCCCATATAAACATACGATTTTCCGCCGAGCTGATCTCTGCCATGCTGGGATTTTATGCAGGATCAGCAAAATTACCTCGACAAGGTCGAGTGGTTTTCCTGATACAATACCCAAATTCATGCAAAGTGCATGCAGTGGACAGTGGCAGAGCGGTCGCGCCTCGCGCACAACGAGGGCGGCCAGGGCGGGGTATTGGCATGACGCTTTGTGCAGTTACAACACCGAAACCTCAATCCGTTAGAAATCGTTCTCATGCGAAACAAACAACTCCTCGGCCTGGCCGTGGTGTCGCTGGCGTTAGCCGGCGCCACCAATACCCAGGCTCAGCCCTATTCCAACGCCGTCATGGCGTTGAACCCCGTCGGCTACTGGCCGCTCCAGGAAACCACCCAACCGCCTTTCGGCTATTATATTGCAACCAACCTCGGCACCGCCGGCGCCCTCGCCCAAGGTTACTACCAGACCTGGTTCCAGCGTAACGGCACCGGGTTCTATCCCACCAACAATATTCAACAGATCACGGGTGTCACCGGTGACGGTGATGCGGCCATGGGCTGCAACCGCACGACCGGCTCTGGCCAGTACGTCATCTTCCCGCGTCAAACCAACGGCGTCGCCAATGCCGCGCTCACCATCCAGGCCCCTTTCACCGTCGAGGCCTGGCTCATGTCGGGCAACACCAATAACGGGCTGCAACCGATTATCACCGAAGGCCGCAACCCGGCCGACACCGGCGCAGCGCTGAACTATACGAACATGTTCGCCGGGTTCAGCCTGGGGCAATACAAGAATTTTTTCTATTGGCAGGTTTATAACCAGACCATCGACAACAACAACGGCTATCCCGAAATCGATACTCCGCCGCTGGTGCCCAACACCTGGTATCATGTAGTAGCCGAGTGCGATGGCACCAACATTTCCTTGTACCTCAACGGGAACCTGGTCACCACCAAGCTGGGGCCGGCGCCCAATTACCGCGGCAACCGCTACGAGCCTGATGTGGTCTCACCTTTGCTCATCGGCACGGGAACCCAGTTCCCTTCAGGCAACGGCGGGGTGGAGTTTCTTGGCGGTATCGATGAAGTAGCAGTTTATCCTACTAACCTCGACGCTTCGCTGATCCTGAACCACTACAACGACGTCAGCAACACCACCTACGCGGCGACGGTCCTGGCGGATAGTCCTTCCATTTACCTGCGTTTGGATGAGCCCGCCATGACCACTTATCCAGACCCGGGCACTTTCCCTGTCGCCAACAACTACGGCACACTTGGAACTGCCGCCAATGGCGTTTATCAGCCGGGCACTACCCCGGCGGTTGGCGGTCCCCCCTACTCTGGTTTTGGGACTGGGAGCCATGCGGTGGCCTTTAACGGCTTTTACGGTAACGTCGATATTGGGGCCGGCAGTGTTGCTGCGGCGCTGAACCCAACCGGTTACGCGGCCGTGACGGTGGCGGCCTGGTTTAAAGGCCCGGTGGATGGGCGCGGCCGTTACCAGATCATCGTCGGCCACAGCGACGCCAGTTGGCGCCTGGGCTATGGAACGCTGAATGGCGACAACCACTTCAACCCGGGTCCAGGCCCGGAATTGCAGTTCGCCAATATCCAGGATGTCGTCACGAACAACTTCTATTGCAACGACGGCAATTGGCACTTTGTTGTCGGCACATCGGATGGAACCAACGAGGCCCTTTACATCGACGGGGCGCTCGCCAAGACCAACACTGGGGTCGGCAGTATTGCCGGTTCCGGCCAGGATGTTTTCATCGGCGGTGATCCCACATATCTGACCCCCGTGTACAATGGGGGTAACGTCATGCGCGGCTTTGCGGGCTCAATTGCCCAGGTGGCGTACTGGACCAATGTGCTGAGCGCCGCGCAAATCGGCCAACTCTACGACACCGCTTCCGTTCCGCCGACCATCTTCGGGCAACCGGTGAGCCAGACGGTCAATTCAGGGTCCCTCGTTTCCCTCTCAGTAGCCGCCCGTGGCAGCAATCCCATCAATTACCAATGGTACAAGAACGGGTCATCGATCCCGGGCGCGACGGCTTCAAGCCTGGTGTTTAATCCGGTCGCTCTTGGCAACGCCGGCACCTATTACGCTACGGTCGCCAACGCGGCCGGGAGCGTGACCAGCGCGGTAGCCACCCTGACGGTTTATGGCGCTCCGATCATCACCGGGCAGTCGCCGACCTCGATCCAGGTCTTCCGCGGCACCAGCCCGACGCTGCACGTCACCGCCATCGGTCCTTCGCCCGCCTATCAGTGGAGCGTCAATGGCAGCCCGATCTCGGGGGCAACCGCCTCTAGCTATACGATTGCCAATGTGCAGAATAATGGCAGCTACACCTGCGCGGTGACCAACAGCTACGGCTCGACGCCGATTTCGTCCATCAACGTTTCGGTGCTTGCGGCGCCGACGGCGCCCTACCCCGCCGCGGTGCTTGCGGATCACCCGGCCTCCTACTACCGCCTGGATGAAGCCTCCGGCACCACGGCCTGGGACTACGCCGGCGGCCTGAATGCCACCTATACCAACGCCACCCTCGGCCAGCCGGGCTACACGTCTCTATTCACGCCCCAGACCGATCCGACCGAAACGTCGGTCCAGTTTGGGCAAGGCATGAATGACATGAACAAGTTCGCCGGTTGGGCCAACTACCAGGACTTCGGAACGCCAGCCGGCAGCAGCCGCTCGTTCTCCGTAGAAGCCTGGGTCCAGCCAAACGGCAGCCAATTCAGCGATGGCGGTATCGTGGCTATCGGCTACGGCTACGGTGGCGAGCAATTCGCCATTGATACCGGCGGCAGAGTCGCCGCAGGCCGCACCTACCGGTTCTATGTAAACGATGCCAGCGGCTCGAGCCATGGCGTCAGCAGCAGCAACGCCTCGGCTACAAGCGACAACGCCTGGCACCACCTTGTCGGTATCTGTGATGAACCTAACGGCAAGGTTCTCCTGTACGTAGATGGGGTTCTTGCCGGGAGCACCGTTATTGGTACCAACAGCGGTATCAACGCTTTGACGTCGCCCCTGGCCATCGGCGCGCGCCTCGACTCCGCGGCGGCCACGGCTTATACCAATCAGTTCGTGGGTAACATTGACGATGTGGCCATGTACAACGTCGCCCTGAGCTCAAACCAGGTTGTGACACACTTCCTGGCGGCAGGCATCGCCCCGATCTTCACCGAATTGCCGACCTCCCCCGCGCTTGGTTATTTCACCAATTACCTGACCCTCAACGAGGGTGCGACCCTCACTTTGACGGGCGCCGCCATCGGCACCGCCCCGGTCACCTATCAATGGTACGACTATACCGGTACGGCGGTCCCGGGCCAAACCACTACCACACTGACAATCCCCAACATCAATTCATCGCAGAACGGCCTCTGGTACTACCTCGGCGCCAGCAACACGTATGGCACAAGCAACTCTGCTTATGTTGTGCTTAACATCATTGCCGGGCCGCCTTACATCAGCACCGATATCACACCGCTCTACGACACCGTCCGCGAAGGCACGCCTTTCAGCTACACCGTCGTGCCTGGCGGCAGCGCACCGTTCCAATACCAGTGGTACCAGAATGGCACGGCTATCGCCAATGCCACCAACGCGACCTATTCCTTCCCGGCGCTGGTCGGCACCAACACCTATTACGTGCACGTCACCAACGCCCAGGGCGCGGCTGACTCCAGCACCGCCACCCTCGTCGCCACGCCGGTGCCCCAACTCAACGGGGCACAGTACGGTTACCGAATGAAAATCCAGTTCACCGGCTATAATCGCGGCGAATCACTGCTCAACTTCCCCGCCCTCGTAAAACTGAGCTCGGCACTCCCGGGATTTTCCTATAACCAGTTCGTCCTGCCGAACGGTGGGGATCTTCGCTTCACTGACTCCAGCGGCTATCGCATGGTCCCACACGAAATCGACCAGTGGAACGATTCCAATGGGGTCTCCACCGTCTGGGTCCAAATCCCGGCTTTGACCGGCACCAACGATTATATCTACGCGTATTGGGGCAACAACAATCCCACCAACGCATTGCCAACCAGCAGCGTCTGGCTGCCGGATTATACCGCCGTTTACCACCTAAAAGAGCCCAGCCTGCCGTTTGTGGATAGCACCGGCCAGTACACTGCCACGAATGGCTCAACCTCCGGGATCGGTTCTGGAATCGTCGGGTTGGGCGAAGTCTTCAACGGCGCCAATTATGTCGATCAGGGCGTGGTAACCCTGAGCAACACGTTCACGGTCTCCGTCTGGGGGAGTGTTTCCCCAACCGCCAACAACATCCAGATCCTCTGGGCCAACGGCCCCGGTGGCTTCAGCTCTGCCGGCTATCGCTTATACGTGAATCACTGGCAGACGACCGATGGCGCCGTGGTACTCGAGTCCGGCACCGGGAGCGGCGGCAGCGAACTCGATGCTCCCGCCAATTCCGTCCAAGCTAATGGCTGGCATCAGGTTGTTTTAGCCGTGGATCATGACGCCGCCCAGGCCAGCATCTTTGTGGACGGCGCGCTGGTTGCCTCTGGCAGCAGCAACACTGGCACTCCACTCAACACTCAGGCCATCTTTGGCGCGACCGATGATATCGCCCTGCCACTGAACGGTGGCATGGACGAAGCCCGCATTGCCGTCGGCCTCAGCTCGGTCAACAAAGTCTGGGCTGATTATATGACCGCCTCGCAGAACAGCGCGTTCGAGACCTACGGCACCATCAGCGCACAGCGCGCCTTGACCTCGGCCATCTCAGGCACGACCCTGAACCTCTCCTGGTCCACTGGCACCCTGCAGTCGGCGCCGGCG
The DNA here is from genome assembly GCA_035934555.1 of Verrucomicrobiia bacterium. Lineage (GTDB taxonomy): Bacteria > Verrucomicrobiota > Verrucomicrobiia > Limisphaerales > UBA8199 > DASYXT01. The sequence goes on from DASYXT010000141.1 coordinate 196,208, forward strand.
GTCACGGGTCCTTATACCGACATCTCAGGCGCGACCAATGGAACCTACTCGGTCCAGATGACTGGACCGCAGAAGTTCTATCGCGTCCGTATTCAATAAACGGGTGGGTTCAGCAGTTCCCGCATGAAGCACGCAGCGGCCGGGAAGCGATTCCCGGCCGCTGCCATTTGAGTCCAGCAAAAAATCGGTTACCTTTACGACAGATGATGCAGAGAGCAGCAGGCGCGACAGACGTTGGGCAGAACCGCGCAGGAGAGGGAATTCGTTGCAAAGTTCGAAAACATGAACTTCCAACATCCAACAACCGACGTCGAATTTCGAACGAACAGCTCCGACTCGTTCTGACCTTATTTCGAGGTTGGAAGTTGGAAGTTGGACGTTGGACATTCGTCTTTGTTGGCCTCCTTCTCGCTCTGCCCCTTTCCGGAGCCACTTTATCCGACCCTGCCGTGGACGCCTATAACGTCCGCGTGGGGACCCAGACGTTCGCCGGGATGTACAACTTCACCACTAACACCTTGTTGCTGGAAACGGCTCAAGCCATCCAGGGCATGGGCAGCGACATCATCAAGCTGTACCTCGGCTCCAGCTACCAGCGCCAATACAGTTACACGCTTGGCCCCAATATCACGAATCTCGTGACGCTGGTGCGCGACGACCCCTCCTGCCATCGCACGTTTGATATGCCTTTCAGGCACATCATCGCCTGGGCTTATCCCTTCAAAAACCAGGACGCACCGTTCCAGGATGGCAACTACACCGCAGCCGAGCAAGCCGACGATTACCGCGAGATGTACGACTTGACCCAGTACCTTCTCACTAATTACAACAACTCAGGGAAGACTTTTTACCTGGGGCATTGGGAAGGCGATGGTTACCTCAGCGTCAATAATTGGTCCACTAATCCCAGCCCTGCGGTCGTTCAGGCAATGGTTTTGTGGGAAAACACGCGCCAAAAAGCCGTCGATGACGCCAAAGCCGCCACCCTCGCTACCAACGTCAGCGTCTATTACTACGCCGAGGCCAACCGCACCCGTGACGCGATGCTCAACGGACCCACCAACAACGTGCGCATGATTAATGCCGTCGTCCCGTACGTTACCAACCTCGATTACCTGTCCTATTCGTCTTATGACGTAGAGAACCTCTCGTCCTCTGACCTTTACGCCACGCTCGATTATATGGAGGCGCATCTGCCGACCAATAAGGTGAGCAACATTCCCGGCGAACGGATTTGGATTGGGGAGTATGGCTGGGGCACGCTCAGCCCCACCCAACTCGAAGCCAACACCCGGGCCTATCTGCAGCGGCTGCTCAACTACACGTCCAAGGCGCTGCCCTATATGCTTTTTTGGGAAATCTATGACAACGAAACCAACCGCACCTATTGCCTGATCGATTCCAACGACGTCAAAACCGCCAGTTATTACCTGCACCAAAACTACATCAACGACGCCCGCCTGCTGACTGCGCAGTTCAAAGAGACAAATGGCCGCCTCCCATCCAACAGCGAGTTTGTTGGTCTGGTCTCACCCATGTTGAATCAACCATTGCCGACGCCTGTCCGCCTGGCCGTTTCTGACGCCGGCGCCGCACTGCTCACGGCCACATCCGCGCAGGTGTCCGGCACGCTTGCCCAGGGAGTATATGGCGATGAGCAAGCCTCCGTTTGGGTGTACTGGGGACTCCAGGACGGCGGCACCTCGCGCACCGCCTGGGCGAATGGGCAGTTCCTTGGCGTGAATACCAATTTCAATCCCGCCAGTTTTTCGGCGGTTTTGACGAACCTGGCCTCGCAGACCAATTATTATTATCGCTTTTACGCGACCAACGCCAGCGGCGCAACCTGGGCCCCCGCTTCGGACCAGTTCAGCACCGTTACCGTGAACCCGCCCGATTACGGCACCCGGATGAAAATCACCTTCGCCGGGTATAACCGCGGCGAGGCGTTGTCCAACTTCCCCGTGCTGGTGAAACTCGGCACGAACCTGCCGGGCTTTTCCTATACTCAATTTGCCTCGCCAACTGGGGATGACCTGCGTTTTACCGATTCCGGGGGAACCGCACTCCTCCCATTCGAGATTGATGAGTGGCATACCAATGGCACCTCCAGTGTGTGGGTTAATGTCCCGAGCCTGGCCGGGCCGAACGATTTTATCTGGGCTTATTGGGGCAACCCGTTGGCCACGGCTCTACCAATGACCAGCACCAACGGGAGTGTATGGCGCCCAAATTTCTTTGCCGTCTATCACCTCCGCGAAGCGGGCTTCCCTTACGCCGACAGCACGCAGCAACACCCCGCGCTTACCGGTGTCGCGCCCGGCGCCGTTCCGGGGGAAATTGGCCAGGGCTGCGGGTTCAACGGCTCCTCCGATTATCTGGATTGCGGCTCGATCAACTTAGGCGATGCGTTCACGCTCTCCGCCTGGGTCAATATCCCCTCCAGCGCCAGCAATATTCAAACCCTTTGGGCTAACAAGCAGGGCGGCTGGAATTCGGCTGGTCTGGCTTTCTTTGTCGATAGCTACAACACAGCCGATCAGGAAATGCGGCTGGAAACGGGCGACGGCACGACCGGCCTTGCCGCTAACACCGCCTCCAACACCGTCAGCTTCGGCCAATGGCATCTGCTCTCCGCGGCGATTAACCGCACCAACGGCACCGTCGAGTTTTATGTTGATGGCAACGACCTCGGCGGCTCGACCCAGGTAGCCACGGACTTCGTCAACCTGGCCGATATGAACCTTGGCCGGTTCACCAATGGCACCCTCTACTTTACCGGTGTGATGGACGAAGCCAGAATCCAAAACGGCGCCGCTTCGGCGAATTGGTCCTGGGCCAGTTGGGCCACCGTCGCGGCGAATTCCACCCTGGCCAATTACGCGCCCGTCTCGCGGTCCGCCCCCTCGCTCGCGCTATCAACGGGTCCAGGCAGCCTCGTGTTATCCTGGCCCGCCAACGGCGTCGGGTTCAGTCTTTATTCAACAACAAATTTAGCCCCGCCCGTCGCCTGGACCCCGGTCACGACCGCGCCAACTCTCACCGGCAATCAGTGGCAGGTTACGTTGCCAGCCAACAACGCCCCCACCCGCTTCTTCCGCCTTCAGACGCAGTAACGCTTGGGTGGGCATGACTCATTGACCCGCCAGTGCGAACTTTGTCGGATATGGCCGGGGACGCGTGAGAAGTGTCGGCGCTTCGACAAAGTTCACGACAAAGTTTGGCACAAGCACGTCGGCTTAGGGTTTTCCGTGTGGTCGCGTATTGGTGTTGCACACCGTCTTCAATTTCCCTTGCATAACACTGTCACCTTAACTTATTGTGGCGTATATGAAAGGGTTTCCATTCACTCTCCTTACGCTTTGCTGCACTTTCGTATCGTCCGCCTTCGCCGCCTTCCACCCGGTCCCACTCACGCCTGAGTCGTTCACTCATGATGTGATCGTCGAGCGAACCGCCCCGCCCCCGCTGGTGCCGGTCACCACCGCCTCGATGGACACCGGCACGAACAATACCGGGTTTAGCTTTTACGAGCGCGGTTATCAGACGGACTTCATCACCACCGGCTTGCCTGCGCCGGGCACGCCGTTTACGAGCCAGAACGATATGGTGCACGAGTATCAACTCGCTCCCGATTACGGCAGCAATAATGCCATGCTCATTGACAGCGCCGTTCCGACTGGTCACTTCAGCTTGACGACCCCGACGTCGTGTTCGCGCCTCTCGTTCCTCACGGCTGCGGGCAATGGCCGCGGAACCATCTCCTGCCGCATTCACCATGCCGACACTACAACCGAAACAGCGGCCGTGCTCTGCCCTGATTGGATAAACACACTTTACCCAGCCTGGGCAACCCACGGGCGCGTCGAAGTGACGCAGTTTATTTTTGCGGACGTGCCTCAGGACCGCCCCGGCCTGTTTGCCATCGACATCGCTCTCGCCAATACCAACAGCCCGGTAACCCAGCTCGATTTCGCCTATATCAGCGGCGACAGCCACAATGCTGTGTTTGCCGTCAGCGGCGCCTCGAGCCCGGAAGACTCCTTCGTTCCGCTTGAGGTCACCGGCTACAACGCCGACATGATCGTCGAAGCCAACGCCACGCGGCGCATCGTGCTTTCCGGCGTTACGACTGCCACGTTTGATAACGGGCCCGAAAACTGGGGCTGGACTTTATACGAGCGCGGCTATTATGCCCCCGCACCATTGAGTGGCCTGCCTCCGGCTGGTTCCCTCGTCGATAGCGCCTCTGCGCCCGACCATCATTTTCTCCTGCCGCCTGATTACAATTCCAACAACGTAGCGCTGCTCGAACCTGGCGGGGAACCAACCGCCCTGACTCCCCAAAGCGCCATCGCCACTGCCCAGTTGTCCATCCTGTGCGCGTCGGCGCATGGGCCAACGACCAACATCATGTGGGTATTTCACGCCGACGGCAGCGTCGAAACGAATTCCTTTGTCGCACCCGACTGGCTGGGAGCCAATCCGGCGGCCGTGGTCGTCAACGGCCGCATCAATTGCAACAACCGCGTCGTGGACCATTTGGATTCAGGCTCACCCCGCCTTTACGCTGTGGATCTGGCCCTGACGAACTCCATCAGCCCGGTCACAAATCTGCAAACCGTGCTTGTCTCCCCCCCTACCGGCGCCCGCACCGTCATCTTTGCGCTTAGCGCCTACACCCCTCAGCCGGATACCACTCGGCCCGTCCTTACCCTCACTGCCCTGCCCGGCGGTTCATTCCGACTGACCACCACCCAGGCCGGGCGGCTCGAATCCACTACCACCCTAGCCGGCCAAGCCACTCTCTGGCGAGACGAAGGCCCAATCGCCTCGGAAATTGTCCTCACGCCTGGCCAAGCGCCAATCAGGTTTTATCGTGTGGTAAGTCAACGAAGAGCGAGGGCTTTCCGCTCTGTGCACAAACATTGACAATGTTTGTTCTCAAAGCGAACTTGGCAGGCATGGCAACGCCTACGATGAATGTATCGTTAACCCCGGAATTGAAGGCGTTTATTGAGCGCCGCGTCCGGTCCGGTCTCTATGGCAATGGCAGCGATGTCGTCCGCGCCGGCCTCCGAGCATTGGTCCGGGAAGAGACGGCGCAACACTATAAGCGTTTCCAACAAATTCTTGCCTCGTTGCCTCAGGACCCGATCACCCCCACGATTGAGCAGGATATCGAGCGCCGGATTAAGCGAGCGCGACGCGCCGCGTTCGCGGCAAAGCGCAAATGATCCGCGCCGTCTTCGATTGCGGCATCATTATTTCAGCCCTGGGATGGGCCGGAAACCCTCGTTCCTGCTTGTCTTTGGTTCATGCTGGGCAAGTTCAATTATTCGCGACCGATGATATCTGGCGTGAATATGAAGCTCGCGCACCCGAAGTACTCGAGGCTAAGAAGCGACCCGTAAATGCCTCCGCCGAACTGGCCTTGCTCCTTGAGGTCGGCCACTTTGTTGAACCGGCGCCATTGGGGAAGCCACGCAGTCGTGATCTCAAAGACGAACCGTATCTGGCGTGCGCCTTAAGCGCCTCCGCCGAGGCTCTAGTTACGAATGATCGCGACCTGCTCGAGTTGGGTAAGCCTTTCGGCATACCCGTCGTCACCCCCATAGAGTTCCTGAAGCTGGTCCGGCAGCGCACCGGCATGTGACGCGGCTCCGGCCTTAGTCGCGCCTGCGCCACATCACCAGCACGCCGGTTAGCAGCCCCAGGCCAAAGGCCAGTCCGATCGCTTGATACGGATGCTCGTGAACCGCTTTGTCAGTCGCGCGGGCCGCCGCGGCCGTCTTCTCTTCCAGCCGTTCACAAACGTCTCGGGCTCGTTCCATGGCGCTTTCCAGCTTTACTCGAATTTCGCTCTTCTCGTTATCTTCTCTTTCTGCTGCATTCATAGGTACAATTTACTTATGCCTCTTTTAGCGTTTTGGCAACTGGGTGGCCCCATTTTTTTCCACCACCATAATCCCGTTGCTCCTTCCGGCACTGGGTGGCATAACGGGCGCATGAAAAGCCTCACCGAACACCTCTGGTTCGAAGTCCCCAACCGCCGCGGATTTGTCAATATCACACACACCATTGAGGAGTTGGTCCGCAAAAGCGGTGTGCTTGAGGGGCTTTGCCTGGTCAATGCCATGCACATCACCGCTTCGGTCTTCATCAACGATGCGGAGGACGGCCTTTTGCATGATTACGAAGTGTGGCTGGAAGAACTGGCACCGCACGCACCGACTTCCCAATACCAGCACAACCGCACCGGCGAGGACAACGCCGATGCCCACCTCAAACGCCAGGTCATGGGCCGCGAAGTGCTCGTCGCCATCACCCAAGGCAAACTCGATTTTGGCCCCTGGGAACAGATTTTTTACGGCGAGTTCGATGGTCGCCGCCGCAAGCGCGTGCTCGTAAAAATCATCGGCGAATAGAGCCTCGCAATTCCTGCTAAGCATTTGGCAATCCGCGCTAAGCCGGGTGCAGCCGGCCGCGCCACCTTGGCGCATGGCAGTGCGAAGCACCACCGGCCCTTCCGGCCGCCATTCGCCCATCGCCCATAAGCCTGGCCGAACTGAAACATGGCTCAGCATAATGCTGCTGGCCGTGCTCGCTGCTATCGCCTGCGGCGTTTTTCTCCAGCAACGCACTTTCAACCCCGCCGTGCTCGTCGCCAGCCAAACCGGGGACGCGGTGGCTGAAAGCGCTGCACGCCCGCAAGCCTCCGCTTCCGCGGAACCCCTGTCTTTGGCCGGACTTGCCGGGCTCGTACCGCTCAGCCCGGCTGAGCGTTTTTCCCCAGACAATCTTTACGACAAAATTGACGGCAAAGCTGAGTTGTACCTCTCCGCCGGTTTCATTGAAATGCGTTGCCAGCGCCTGTCATTGAAAGCAGCGCCTGACCCTTGGCTGGAATGGTTCGTGTATGACATGGGCTCACTGGCCGGCGCGTTTTCGGTGTTCTCGACCCAACGGCGAAGCGAAGGCCAGCCACTCGATTTCACCACTTATGGTTATCGAACCCGCAACGGGTTGTATTTTGTTTCCGGCAGCAATTATGTCGAGGCGCTGGGCTCCGCCGCTGATGGGCCGCTCATGGAGGCAATGCTGAACCTGGCGCAGCGCTCCGTCGCTGATGCCGGCACCGCCACCGCGCGGCTCGCAGACCTGGAGACTTTCCCCGCTGAAGATCTGGTCCCGGCCTCGCAAACCCTGCAGGTGGCCGATGCCTTCGGGTTCGACCAATTCACGAACGTCTTTACCGCGCGATACAAAATCGCGGGTAAAGAAGTTACAGGTTTCATCACCGCTTGCAGCGACCCAGCCGGAGCCAGAAACTTGTGCCAGGCTTATCATTCCTTTCTGCTGGCCAATGGCGGCCAGGCGGTGTCCGGACCGCCGGAAGTGGGCGAACAAGTCACTTTGATGGGCGGCCTGGAACTGGTTTTCGCCGAAGGTAAGTTTGTCGCCGGGGTTCATGCGGCCAACGAGGCCAGCGCCGCCGCAACGCTCGCCCAACGGTTGCGCAACCGCCTCGCCAGCACACCCTGACTCCCCACCCCCATGCCACCGCTGCCCACTTTTGACGAATCTGATGCCCCGCGTTGGCTGGCGCGGCGCGACTTTCTTCGGCGCACAGCTAGCGCCGGCGCCACTGCCGCCCTATTGGGTGGCACAGGTTGGTTACTGCACGACAGCAAGCCGCCCCCGGCCAATCCGCCGACAGAACATGTCTCGGTGCCTGATTTCTCAATTCCGGCCATGGCCGGGAAACTCTCCGTGATCACCGGGCCTGACCGGGTCCGCAGCTTGAATCGCGCGCTCCAAACTCTGGGCGGGTTGGATCAGTTCATCAAACCGGGTGACCGCGTGGTGCTAAAGGTCAATGCCGCATTCGCCTCCCCGCCGGCGCTCGGAGCCACCACGCATCCGGTGCTCGTAGCCGAACTCGCCCGGTTATGCTTCGCCGCCGGCGCCGCTTCCGTCATGGTGACCGACAACCCAATCAATGACCCTGTCAGTTCCTTCGCCCTGACCGGTATCGGGAAGGCCGCCGAATCAGCCGGCGCTCAAGTCGTCTTGCCACAGTCCTCCGCGTTCCGGTCCGTCACACTCGCCGGCGGCCAACTCATCAAGAACTGGCCGGTGCTGTTCGAGCCGTTGCGTCGCGCGACAAAATTGATCGGCGTTGCGCCGGTAAAAGACCACCACCGCAGCGGCGCCTCTATGGCGATGAAGAATTGGTATGGCCTGCTGGGCGGCCGGCGCAACCTCTTCCACCAGGACATCCATACAATCATTTTCGAGTTGGCCAAAATGGTTCGACCAACACTCGTCGTCTTGGACGGCCTCACGACGCTCGTGACCAACGGCCCAACCGGTGGCGCTCTGGAAGACCTCAAACCAACCAATACACTGATTGTCGGCACCGATCAGGTCGCAACCGACGCCTTCGGCGCCACGTTGCTGGGAAAAACCGCCGACGCCCTGCCCTTTATCACTAAAGCCGCCGCGGCCGGCCTCGGCACCGCGCAGTACGAGACGCTCAAAATCATGAGAGAAAATGTCTCTTAGCCCACCAGCCGAATACAGGAGAGGGGGCATCCACAGCGCCCCGGCATTTTGGACTACGCCAGTCCTCTGGCGCTTTAGTGTCCGAGGCGAGAAAGCGCCAGAGGGCTGGCGCAGTCCAAAACCTGGCGGCACAACCATCGCGCCACCCGCTTCATGAGCATCCTCCACACCCGCCGGATCACTCAGGTGTTCTTCGTGCTCCTGTTCCTCTGGTTTTGTCTGGTTAGTACAATTGGCGACCACTGGATCCAACTCCGCGGTTGGCCAGTTAATTGGTTCCTGCAGTTGGATCCCCTGGTCGGCTTGGGCACGCTCCTTGCCACGCACACTCTTTACGCCGGCTTGCTTTGGGGCGTTGCGACATTGGTTGTGACACTCTTCGTCGGCCGGTTCTTTTGCGGCTGGCTTTGTCCTTTGGGCGCTCTGCAACAAGTGGCAGGCTGGCTGGGCCGCCGTTCCGCCCGGTTCGCGGCTCGCCGGGCACAAAACCAGTATCACCCCGCTCAAGCCATCAAATACTACCTGCTGATAGCGCTGCTGGCTGCTGCCGGTCTGGGCGTTTTACAAACCGGTTTGCTCGACCCTATTCCTCTGGTCCAGCGTTCGATCAATTTCCTGCTGCTGGGCGGCCTGGCCCAGCCCGGCGCCCGCTTTTACGCCGGCGCTGGGGCCGTTGCCGTCGTGTTTCTGGCGATACTCCTGTCGTGCCTGTGGGTGCCGCGGTTCTACTGCCGTTTTATTTGTCCGCTTGGCGCGTTCTTTGGGTTTCTCGTGCGCTGGACGCCCTGGCGCATCCGCAAACGTCAACCGGAATGCACCGAGTGCGGCCTGTGCGAGGCCGATTGCGAGGGCGCATGCGAACCGTTCGGCAAAATCCGGCTGAGCGAATGCTTGTTGTGCCTGAACTGCCTGAAGCCCTGTCGGCAAGACCAAATGACCTACGGCACAAACCGTTCCGCCGCAGGCGAGGTGCCCGCGCCTGGGCTGAATCGCCGCGGGTTTTTCGCTAGCGCCGTAGCGGGCCTGGCCATTCCGCCAGTGCTGCGGCTCAACGGCACATTGGACCGCGATTGGCGCGCCGCTGTGGTGCGCCCGCCGGGCGCATTGGCCGAACCGGAGTTCCTCCAACGCTGCATCAAATGCGGCCAGTGCATGCGCATCTGCCCTACCAACACCATTCAACCCGCCCTCGGCCAAGCCGGTTGGGAAGGCCTCTGGACTCCCATCCTGAACTTTCGCGTCGGCAGCAGTGGTTGCCAGCTTAACTGCATCGCCTGCGGCAACGTTTGTCCCACCGCGGCGCTCCGGCCGCTGTCCCTGGATGAAAAACTCGGCCGCGGCCTTTTTGCGCAGACCGGCCCCATAAGGTTGGGCACCGCTTTCATTGACCGCAGCCGCTGCCTGCCCTGGGCCATGGACTTGCCCTGTATCGTCTGCCAGGAAAATTGTCCCGTCAGCCCTAAAGCGATTGTCTTGCGCCAAGAAGGGACTCTGCAGAAACCTTACGTTGATCCCGCCCGCTGCATCGGCTGCGGCATCTGCGAACATGAGTGTCCCGTCAGCGGCCTGCGCGCCATTCGCGTCACCGCCGAAAACGAATCTCGCACCCGCTCGCATCGACTCCTCACCTGAATATGAGTCTGCTAGAACAGCTCATCTTGGCCGCGCCAGCGTTTTGGACTGCGCCAGCCCTCTGGCGCTCTCAAAACGCCGGCGACCCCAGAAAGCGCCAGAGGGCTGGCGCAGTCCAAAACCTTGCGGCCTTGCGGAGCCGGTCCGAGGAGCCGGTCGCTTTTTGTCCTTAATCCTACAATCATCCCAACTAACTTATGAAACCATCCCACGTATCTCGCCGCGACTTTGTCAAAACCGTAACCGCCGCCGGCATGGGCTCAATGCTCGCCGGCCCGGCCCTGGCCCAAACCGCCGCCCCACCGCCCATGCCTCTGCGCCCGTTCGGCAAAACCGGCATCAAAGTGCCCATGCTCTCCCTGGGCGGCATCTTCGACATCGCCGCCAACCAACTCGTGCTCAAACGCGCCCTGGATTTCGGCGTCACCTATTGGGATACCGCCGAAGTTTACGTCAACGGCAACAGCGAAAAGGGCATCGGCATTTATCTGGAAAAGAACCCCGGGCTGCGCAAGCAACTATTCCTCGTCAGCAAAGCCGGTGGAAGCCACTCCCCCGCCGGCCTCGACCGCAGCCTCAACCAGTCGCTGGAACGGCTCAAAACCGATTACCTCGATCTCTACTTCCTCCACGGCATTGGCGGCGGTGACGCCCTCTCGCCTGAGGTCAAGAGCTGGGCGGAAAAGACCAAAGCCGCCGGCAAAATCCGCCTCTTCGGTTTCAGCACCCACGGCGGCATGGAACGCACCCTCCAGGCGGCCGCCAAGTTGGGCTGGATTGACGGCCTCATGCTCAAATACGACTTCCGCCTCATGCAAACCGATGCCATGCGGGCCGCCATCGACGCCTGCGCCAACGCCGGCATCGGCCTGACCGCGATGAAGACCCAAGGCGGCGGCCCGCTCCGCGCCGAAACCGAAGCCGACCTCAAGCTTGGCGGCCACTTTATCAAGCGCGGTTTCACCGATAAACAGGCCAAGGTCAAAGCGGTCTGGGAAAACTCGCAAATCGCCAGTATCTGCTCCCAGATGGGCAGCATCGCCGTCCTCGAATCCAACGTCGCCGCCGCCCTCGACAAAACCAAACTCACCGCCTCCGACCATTCCGCGCTGCGACTCTACGCCGGCCAGACCTGCACCACTTATTGCGCCGGCTGCACCCATTTGTGCGAACCCGCACTCGGCGGCCATGTGCCCGTCGCCGATGTCATGCGCTGCCTCATGTACCACCGCGTTTATGGCGACGCCGCCCTGGCACAGCAAACCTTCGCCAGCCTGCCCGCCGAAGCCCGCGCTCGCCTCCCGCACCTCGACGGCGCACTCGCGCAGGCCGTTTGCCCCCAAGGCTTGCCTGTCGCCCAACTCCTGCGTGAGGCCCACCAGTTGTGGAATGGCGATATTGGGTAAAGCCACATAAACGAAGGCCCGTTCCGCTCTCAGCCATCTGGTTCATGGCGCAGTGGTGCAGGCGCGCCGCTGCATCTGCGGAGCCCATGGGCAAAGGGAGGGAACCCAATCGGTGTTGGACACCGAATATCCTTGACGCCAAACCCGTTTCCTTGTTCAAAGGAGGCGGAAACGTAGAAGTGGTTCAACGTTGGGGAGAGGGGGCGCTGCCCGAACTCCTACGAAACCACGCGGGCCATGAGTACAGCATTGGGTCAACGCGGGTGGGAAAGCGTCGCGACCGGCGGCTACGCGCCAGCAGCCGCGTACCTGCCTGGCAGAGCGCGGACTTTAGTCCGCAGCCATGTTCTTAGCGGACCGCGGACTTCCGTCCGCCGCAATGTGCCCTCCCTGCGCTCGCCCGCCAATCGTGCCGGATTGGATTGGGACCATAAACCGCAATTGGGCTCTCTCAGCACGCCAGCGTTTTGGACTGCGCCAGCCCTCTGGCGCTTTCGCAACACAACTGTCCCCCGAAATCCCCACAGCGCTGGCGCAGTCCAAAACCTCGCGGCCGGGTGGAGCGTGAAGGCCAACTTTTTCTCCTGCCCACTTCTTGCCCTTGCCCTCAGCCTCTGCGCGGCCCCCGCCCAGGAATCCCTGCGCTACTCGCTGGCCGGGGCCGACGCCGCACGCGCGCGGCGCAACGCCGACGCCAGCGCCGGCTACTACAACCTCAAGCTTGGACCAGCTCTTTGCCGCTTCGATGCCGGCCTCGGCATTGAGGCCAATGACAATGTCCGGTTGCAATCGTCTGAGCCGCGACAGGACCTGATTTTCCATCCCGAAGTTGGTGCGCATATGCGTTGGCGCATGTCCGACGTCAACACTCTCGCGTTGAATGTCGGTGGCGGGTATTCGGCGTACGTCCAGCATCCCGAATTCAATCGTCTGTTTCTGACGCCGGGCTCGGAGCTCTCTTTCGACATGTATGCCGGAGATTTCTGGCTCAATTTTCACGACCGCTTTTCCATTTCCGCCAACACTTACCAGGATCCCACCGTCGTCGGCTCGGGGGATTTTTCGCAATTGGTCAACAGCCTTGGCCAAACCACCACCTGGGACCTCAACAAGGTTGTGCTCCGTCTGGGCTACGACCACGTTAACTACGTCTGGCTCCAGGGGGCCGACACTCCCGGCCTTCAGCCCAGCGGCCAATCTGAAGTTTTCTCCTCCTCGGCGGGTTACACCTTGTGTGCCGGCACATCTATTGGTGTCGAACTGGGCGGCTCGCTCGTGCACTACTCCCAAAGCGAGCCCACCCAACCTTACAGCGACGCGACCGAATGGAGCGTCGGCGCGTTCTGCGAAACCCAAATCAGCGAGTATCTGCGCGGCCGTGTTAGCGCCGGTTATATGGTCTATACGCCTGACGCCCCGGCCTGCCTCGCTGCGGCGCTCGCATTCCGCGGCCTGTATGCGCAAGGCGGGCTGGAACATCGGCTGAATCGATTCGTTACCTATACCCTCACCGCTGGCCGCACCATCAATTTCGCCTTTTACGGCGGCACCGTGGACCTCGAGTTCGTCCGCTGGCAAGCCGATTGGAACCTGGTCCGCAAGCTGAACCTCGCCACCAGCTTCGAGTACCAGCACGGCTCGCAGTTGCTTCTCGCGCCCGAAACCTTCGACCGCTACGGCCCCGGCGCCAGCCTCATGCGCCATCTCACTCAACATTTGGCCGCGATCCTCGCTTACCAGTGCTATTTCCGCACTTCCGATCTGCCCGGCCGCAATTACACCGTCAACATTCTGGCGCTAAATCTCAATTACCGGTTTTGATGTTCACCGACACACCACTTTTTAGCGAAAGCCAACATATGAAAAAAATGAGCTTTGTAAGGCCTCCGGCAGGCAGGCGCTCCCACGCTCCACGCTCCCACGCTCTCCGCTCCACGTTCCTCCTGTGCCTTGCCCTCGCGGCCCTGGTCACGGCCCAAACTCTGCACGCCGCCCCAACCCCCGCTCAGCTTTTTACGGACTTGCCCGGTACCGCCCCAGCCTTGGCCATCTCCAATCCTCCTCCAGCGCTCTCCGCCGGAACAAACGCCGCTCCCCCCATTGCCACCAACCTCAGCGCGTACGTGCCTGACGACAAATACAAGCTGCGCCCCGGCGACAAGGTCAGCCTTCAAATCCTCGAAGACCGCGACCTCCCCAAATCCCTGATCGTGGCCGACTCCGGTGAGTTGGACGCGCCCTATGTGGGCCGCGTGATGGCCAAGGACAAGACCTGCAAGCAACTGGCCCTGGACCTGAAGCAACAACTGGAAAAGGAATTCTATTACCGCGCCACGGTTATTATCGCGCTTGATGCCGCAAACAAATTGCTCGGCCGCGTGTATGTGTGGGGACAAGTCCGCAACCAGGGTCCGCTCGATATCGCCGTGAACGAAAACCTCACCGCGGGCAAAGCCATTCTCCGTACCGGCGGGTTCGCCGATTTCGCCAATAAAAAGCGCGTCAAGCTGATCCGCGGCAGCGGTGAAAAAAAGAACATCGAATTGAACATGGTCGAAATCCTGGAAGAGGGTAAAACCGGCCAGGACCTCGTTCTCCAGCCCGATGACTCCATCATCGTCCCCTCGCGCCTGATTAATTTCTAAATCTCCCATGAACGCAATCGAAGACCACGCGGCCGCCCTGCCCCGCCGGCAACCCGGAGCCAAGAGCCAGTTTCTTGCACGGCTCGCCCATTACCGCGAACTGTTGGTGCGCAAATGGTGGGTCCTGGCCCTCGGTGCCTGCGCCGGTCTCCTCCTCGAAGCCACTATCCTCCATTTCCAGCGGCCATTGTATGTCTCCGTCGGCCAAATGATCGTCAACGTGAAACTTCCGCTGCCACAAGGAGCCGTCATTACCGAAGAATTGAATAATTTCCTCGGCACGCAGGCCTCCCTCATGCACAGCGACATCGTGATCGACCGCGCTTTCTCCCGCAGCGCCGCCGCCGCTACCAACGCCCCCGCCGCCCCGCCCGCACTCAAGGTCTCCGTCTCGCCGCGCACCAGCATCTTCCTGCTCCAATCCACCTCGCCCGACCCCAGATTCGCGCAGGAGTTCCTCCAGAACGCCATGGAGGAATACATCCATCTGAAACGCGACATGCGCAAACAAGCGTCCGAAACCACCGTCGCTGAACTTACCCAGGAGGTGTTAGGCCTGGAAAAGGATCTGCGCCGAGCCGAGGAGGAACTCGCCGAATTCCAAAGCACCAACTCCATGGTTTGGCTCGAAGAACAAGGCAACACCCTCGGCGCTTACCTCTCGACTCTTAACCAACGCCTCGAAGCACTCCACTCCGAGCACGACCTGCTGCAAACCCTCACGCTTGACCAAAACGTCCAGCGCCTGCAAACCCTCGGCAGCGCCGTCCCGCTCACCGCCGACTCCTCCGCCGCTCCCGAGGATTCGCTGACCAATTCCCTCGTCAATAGCGACTCCCTCGCGCTGGACTACCTCAAAGCCAAGCAGCAACTGCTCCTCATGAAAGCCGAGCAACAGGACCTCGCCCAGTACCTCCGACCCAAGCATCCCAAGATGATTGCCACGGCCGAGGAAATCGCCCGCCGCGAACGCTTGCTGGAAATTTTCCGCCAACAAAACCTCGAGCAGCTCGAAGGCCGCAAAACCGCCGTCGCTCTCCAGATGCAAAACCTCGAGAAAAGCATCCAGGAATGGAACACGCGCATAGTCGATATCAGCCGCCGTTCGGCTGAGTACCAGGAGCTGAAAGCCAACGCCCAGCGCATCCAGGGCCTGTACCAGCAATTGCTCGGCACCGTCCAGACGCTCGATGCCAACAAAGAAGTAGGCGCTGAAACCGTCTCGATCATGGAACCGGCGACGCCGGCGGTGGTCGATGATCACCAGCATCGCAGCAGCCTCCTCCTTGCGGCCATCGGTTGCGTTGCCGCCAGCATCGGCCTGTTGTTCCTGCTCGACCGCCTGGATGATCGTGTCAATTCCTTCAGTGAAGTGGAGGCTCTTTTCGAGGAGCCCGTTCTGGTCCAAATCCCGCGTGAAAAGCCGGCATCGCGACATGGCCAGCTCAAGCTCATCGAGCGCGAGGACTCCCGTTATCCCTTTGCCGAAGCCTACCGCAATCTACGCTCGTCGCTGTTTTACATGACCGGTCCAGCGCCGCGCCCAAAACTATTACTGCTGACCAGTTCGATCCCCAATGAAGGCAAATCGCTTACGGCGGCGAACCTGGCGATCACGCTGGCCAACAGCGGTTCCTCTGTGCTGCTGGTCGATGCTGATTTGCGCAAAGGCGTGCTGCACCATCGTTTCGGTCTGCCATCGCAACCCGGGCTGAGCGCGGTGCTCACAAACACCCAGCCGTGGGAGCCGCTGGTCTTGCCCACTTCTTACCCCAACCTATGGATCTTGCCGCGCGGCGCAGTCAGCCGGGAATCGAGCGAACTTTTCCTCGCGGAAAGCACGCGCGTCTTTCTCAAGGCCGCCAGCGCCCAGTACGAGTTCGTGCTCCTTGATACCGCTCCGGTCCTGGCCGCCGACGACGCCACCAGCCTCGCGCCTCACGTTGATGCGGTCCTGTTCGTCTTGCGCGCCGAGCACACCTCCGCCCGGGTGGCGCATGCGGCGATGGATCTGCTCCACCAGCGCCATGCGCCCGTCCTGGGCATCGTCTTTAATGCCGTGCGCCCCACCAGCGGCGATTATTATTACAAGTACAAGGACTACTATGCCTCCTATCCTGCCGCCACCTCCGCTTGATCGGGTAAACAGCGCCACCGCCGAACGCGTCTCACACGCGCCCGCGTGGTACTGCTTGCATACCCAACCCAGGCACGAACACATCGCCGCCGCGCACTTGCGCCAGCAACTCAAACTAGAAGCGTATTTGCCCCGCATCCAATTCAAACGCTCGACCCACGCCGGGCCGATGTGGTTCACCGAGGCGTTGTTCCCAGGCTACCTGTTTGCGCGGTTCGCCTTCGCCGCCTGCCAGCGCGCCGTCCACCATGCGCGCGGCGTGCGCGGCATCGTTCATTTCGGGCCATATTGGCCTGCGGTGCCCCAATCAGCCGTGGACGAATTGCAGCGCGCGCTCGGCCCGGACCAGTTGCACATCGTGCCGGATTCCCTTCAACCAGGCGACGCTGTCGTCATTTCCGGCGGTGCCTTCGACAGCCTCCGCGCCGTCGTCACCCGCGTCCTTTCCAGCCGGGAGCGTGTTGCGGTTTTGTTGGATTTCCTCGGCCGCCAAACCCCCGTCGAGCTCGACGCCCGAATCGTGATTAAAGAAAACAATAATCCCTACACCCTCTGCGGCGCCACTATCCTGGGCGCTAGTAGCGCGGGATCTTAAGCTGGTTCTTACTGAGGAGTTCTCGCCGGGGTTTTGTCTCACTCGTCCCATCAGCAACCTTTTAAAAAACATATCGTGGTCAAATCAAGTGAAGTCAAACGGCAAAGTCGAGCGGCGTATTGCGCCAAAACTTTTGCTGCCAGCCAGCTCTGGACGCACGCCGGTGGGCAGGACGCTCCGTTTGGAAACGCTCCACGCCCCCACGGCCCCACCATTCCCCCATCCGGCCATGCCAATCCAACATCCACCATCCATTCCCTCTGCGTTTCTCCGCGCTCTTTGCCCCTCTGCGTTGGAGTCACTCCGCCCGCTCCTCGCTGTCAGCTCCCCCTTCAGGTATTGCGCGGTCCGCTCATGCGTATTACCGTGACTCCGTGACAACGATTTCACTCAAACTGCCGCAGCATTTGCTCAAAAAACTCGAAAGGGAAAGCCGCGCCCGCCGCACTACGAAATCCTCCCTGGTCCGGGAGTGTTTGGAACAGCAACTCCCTGACAAACCTTCCCTGAACCAATTACCCAAGCTGCCGCCCGGCCAATCGGTTTATGACACGGCCCTGCCCATATTGAAGCGGGCATGGGCCCGGCGCGGCCGCGGCAAGCGCGACTTAGCCACCAACCAAAAATACCTCCGTGCCTTCGGGAGATGATCATCCTGGCAGACACCGGTCCAATCGTGGCGCTGATTGACCCGGACACGAAGGAACACGAGTGGATGCGCGATTGCGCCAAAGCTCTGCCTCGACCGCTTCTGACCAGCGAACCGGTGCTGACCGAGGCTGCCTTCCTGCTCACTCGGGACGGTTTCGATGCGGACGAACTCTTTGCCCTGGCGGACGACGGTGTGCTCGACGTCGGCCTCCAATTCAATCGCGAGCGCGCCGCATTGCGAATGCTGATGCGCAAATATCGGGGCGTCCCCATGTCTCTCGCCGATGCGACCCTGGTGCGCCTGAGCGAACTGCATCCCGATGCGCAGGTTCTCACCTTCGACTCCGACTTCAACATCTACCGCCGCCACGGCAACAAGGTCATTCCGGTGTTGATGCCGGAGGACTGAAACCCGGTTTCCCGTCCCGCACTCAATGCCCTGCTGTAATACCGTGCGCGCCCGGTTCCTCCGTCCAAATCCGCTCCCCGCTCCACCCACATCCCCACTCCCGCCTTGACCTCCCCCTCTCCTTCCCCCCACCCTCAGTGCATCATGCGTTGCTCACTGCTGCTCGCGGCTGGACTCATCGCCCTGCTCGCCGGCTGTTCCCAATGCCCCTTGCACCACACCTCGACCCACACCTCGGATTCCGGCGTTCAAATCACCCAACTCCCCGACCGCCTCCGCGTCGAAATCAACGGGCAACTCTTTACCGAATACTTCTTCACCAATGTCCCGCGTCCGTATTGTTACCCGGTGCTCGGCCCGGGCCAGGCGCCCATGACGCGCAATTGGCCCATGCGCGACGCGCCTGATGAGCAACACGATCACCCTCATCACCGCTCCCTCTGGTTCGCCCACGGCGCCGTCAACGGCATCGATTTCTGGGGCGAAGAAAAAGGCTTCGGCAAAATCGTCCACGCCGGCTTTACGGAAATCCGCTCCGGGCGCTCGCTGGGGACCATCCGCGCGCGCGATAATTGGGTCGCGCCCGATGGAACGATTGTTTGCACCGATGAACGAACCTTGCGCATTTACAATCCCAACGACCGTCCGGAGCGCGTGCTGGATTTCGAGGTAACGCTCCATGCCTCGAACGGCGAGGTGACCTTCGGCGATACCAAAGAAGGCACGATGGCCATGCGCTTGGCTCCGACCCTGCGGCTCAAAGGCAAAGTCGGCCAGGGCCATATCCTCACCAGCACGGGCCAACGTGATGACCAGACCTGGGGCACCCGCGCCGATTGGTGCGATTACTCCGGCCCCGTCAACGGCCAACTCGTCGGCGTCGCCATCTTCGACCATCCGCGTAATCTGCGGCACCCGACCTGGTGGCATGTGCGCGATTACGGCCTGTTCGCCGCCAATCCCTTCGGCGAGCACGATTTCGAGCACTTGCCCGACAAACACGCCGGCGATTTCAAGCTCCTTGCCGGCCAGAGCGTCACCTTCCGTTACCGCTTTTATTTTCATTCAGGAGATGCCGCCCAGGCCGACGTCGCCGAACGCTACGCCAATTACGTTAATGGAAAGCTGTAAATTTATGACTCAATACACACGCCGTTCGTTTCTCAAACGTTCCCTCTTCACCACCGCCTCGTTGTCGCTGCTCCCTGCCTGGGCTGCCGATACCGGTTCCGTGCGCCGCCGTGTCCTGGGCGCCAATGACGATATTCGTTACGCCGTCGTCGGCTTTAACGGCCGCGGCCAGGACCACCTCAAGGAACTGGGCGGGCTGTCTGGCGCGCGGCTGGTCGCGGTGTGCGACGTTGACCGCCACGTGCTCGACCGCGAACTCGCCGCCTGCAAAAACCGCGGCCAACAGGTCCAAGGCTATACCGATGTGCGCCGCCTCCTCGACAACCAGGACGTCGATGTCGTCACCTTCGCCACGCCCAACCATTGGCATTCCCTCGGCGCGATCTGGGCCATCCAGGCCGGCAAGGATGTCTATGTCGAAAAGCCCATTTCACATAACGTCTGGGAAGGTTACCAACTCGTCGCTGCCGCCCGAAAGTACAATGCCATCGTACAGGCCGGAACCCAGTGCCGCTCCAATCCCGGCATGCGCGAGGCCATCGCCTGGGTTCAAGCCGGCAACCTCGGCAAGATTCGCTGCGCCTATGGACTCTGCTACAAACGCCGGCCCAGCATCGGCAAGGTCAACGGTCCGCAGCCGATTCCGCCCAACGTAGATTACGATTTGTGGTGCGGCCCGCGCGACAAAGCGCCGCTCCGGCGCAAGCACCTCCACTACGATTGGCACTGGGTCTGGCCGACCGGCAACGGCGACCTCGGCAACCAAGGCATCCACCAGATGGACATCGCCCGCTGGGTGCTCGGCCAGGACCGCCTCTCCCCGCGCATCCTCAGCCTAGGGGGCCGATTGGGCTACTCCGATGACGGCACCACGCCCAACACGCTGATTGTGCTGCACGATTACCCGGAAGCACCGCTGATTTTCGAAGTCCGCGGCCTGCCCACCAGCGCCGGCTCATCCAAAATGGATAATTACTACGGCGCCAGCATCGGCGTCGTCGTCACGTGCGAAGGCGGCCGCCTGGTCATCCCGAGCTACGATTCCGCGACGGCCTTCGACAAGAGCGGCGCGGAGGTTAAAAAATTCAAAGGCGGCGCCAGCCATTTCGCCAATTTCCTTGAAGCGGTGCGCAGCCGGGACCGCTCCCATCTCAATGCTGAAGTGCACGAATGCAACCTGTCCAGCGCCCTTTGCCACACCGGCAATATCTCTTACCGGCTGGGCAAACCGCATTCCCCGGCCGAGTTGAAGGAAGCGGCCAAGGACCGCCCGGAATTAGCAGACTCCCTGGGCCGCATGGAAGAACACTTGGCCGCCAACATGGTGGACCTGGCTAAAACCCCGGTCACCTTGGGCGCCGTTCTGGAAATGGACCCGCACAATCCCGAACGATTCCTAGGCAGCCGCCACGCCAACGCCCTGCTCCGCGACCCCTACCGCAAACCCTTCGTCGTGCCCGAACAGGTGTGAGCGATCAGTTACAGCACAATTCACCGCATGCTCTACACCCCCAGTCTGGCGAGGATTCCCCCTCTCCCCTTCGGAAGGGGAGAGGGCCGGGGTGAGGGGTCCCTTTATGTAGCCAACTCCACCGATGAGTCGGATAAAACGGACGAAAGCACAATTGTTCCAGTTACCGAGGACCGAGAATAATCTCGACGAACCTAACCGAGAAGAGTAGATTCTGCAAACCTTCAGAGACCAAAGTTACACGATCCAGCAAACCACCAACCCCCCACCTGGCAATTGGAACGCCTACACCAACCTGGTCGGGGATGGTCTCATACATCAGTTCACAGTTCCGGTGAGCAGCGCCCAGGTCCAGTTTTTCCGTGTCCGTGAGCCTTAAACGTCATCGCCGCGAATTCAGCGGCGAAAGGAGAAGAAAGAAACGTCGTTCAAATCCGCTTCTCGTCCGCGTCGATGAAATCCACGAACAATTGGATGTCATCCCGGTGGGCCAGGCCGGCCTGCTCTTTGCGCATTTTGAGCCGCGCTTGCATTTCCGGGTCGTCCTTCTTTGGATAATTCAACATCCGTTCGCGTTGCGCCGCTTTAACCGACTCCGGTTTCTGAGCATTCTTGAGCACCCAATCACAGACCTCGCCATCGGTGAGGCTCCCACGCACCACCTCAATGAACTTTTGCGCGTCAACTCCCGCCGTCTCGAGCCAGAGCCCATCGAACCCCTTGCAAAAGTTCGGCTGATAATCCGGCGCCAACTTCCCCGCCAGGTGCAACCGGATTTTATCAATAAACCGCGGCAAATGCATCCAACCGCACATGGTTTCCCGCGGACTGCGTGGATAAATGATTTCGCTCATGCGCGAGATGATTGTTGTGCCAGCGGCACAATGTCAACTCCGCCAGGCTTGCGACACTCCCCCAGGACTGAAGGCATGGACCTCGATGGTCGCAGCCCTCGCCAACCTCCCTCAGCGCCCAACCGGTGATATCCCGCCTTGCTACAGCAATTCGCCTACTTGTCTTCACTCCCGCCCCATTTACGTTGCACTGTGGTGACCCAGAGCGGTGTTCGACAGCTCAAACAGCCGGCAGCGGGGAAAATAGAAACCTTTTTCCTCTGTTTTCTCCTGTTCAGGTCTCGGCGACTCGTTTTGGGAACCGCACGCCAGCACCGCGCATGCCATGAAGCTTTCGCCGCATTATCTCAAACGTTATAAGGATTTGACCGTCCTGCTGCTCAAGTACGGCCGCGCCGGGTCTCCCGCCTCAATGGCGCCGCTGGAAACGCCCAATGAAACGGAGGACCAGGTGCGCGCGCAGGAGTTGCCCAAAGACCTCGAACGCCTCGGTCCCACATTTGTTAAACTGGGCCAATTGCTCGCCAGCCGAAGCGACCTGCTACCGCCCGTCTATGTCCAGGCACTCTCCCGGCTGCAGGATAACGTCCAGCCGTTTCCATTCGACGACGTCGAAGACATTGTCGAAGCCGAACTTGGCACTCCCATCAGCAAGGCTTTTTCGGTTTTTGAGCCCGAGCCTCTGGCCGCAGCCTCGTTGGGCCAGGTCCATCGCGCCGCTTTGCATGACGGCCGGCCAGTCGTAGTGAAGGTCCAACGCCCGAACATCGTTCGCCAGATCGAAGAAGACTTCGCCGTGCTCCGTCAACTGGCGTGCTTCTTCCAGCGCCACACCCGGACCGGCCAACGCTATCACCCGGACAAAGTGCTCGAGGAATTTCAAAACACTCTCGCGCACGAGCTGGATTACCGCCGCGAAGCGGCCAACCTTATTACGCTTGGCACCAATCTCCGTGAGTTTGAGCGCCTGGTTGTCCCCCAGCCGATCCCTGACTACAGCACACGCCGCGTGCTCACGATGGAGTACATCGAGGGCACAAAAATCACCGAGCTGAGTCCCCTCGCGCGTTTGGACCTGGACGGCACGGCGCTCGCCGAAGAATTGTTCCAAGCGTACCTGAAGCAAATTCTGGTCGATGGCGTGTTCCACGCGGACCCACATCCGGGCAACGTGCTGGTCACAACCGACCAACGTATCGCGCTGCTGGACCTGGGGATGGTCGGCCATGTCACACCGGGTTTACAGGAGAACCTGATGAAATTGCTGTTGGCGGTGAGCGAAGGCCAGGCCGAGGAGGCAGGGGAAATGGCCGTCCGCATCGGCAATCCCAGTCTGAAATTTAACGAAGCGGAGTTCCGGAGCCGGATTGGCAAATTGGTCGCCGAGGAACAACACGCGCCGCTTTGCAATCTGGAGGTCGGCAAGGTGGTGTTGCAGATAGGCCGCGGCGCGGCGGAGACCGGCCTGAGCGTTCCGCCCGAGCTCTCCATGCTGGGCAAAGCCTTGCTGCAATTGGACCAAATCGGCCGCGCGCTGGCGCCGGAGTTTGCTCCCAACGAATCGATTCGCCGTAACGCCAGCAACATCCTCAATCAACGGCTCAAGTCCTCTTTTACTGAAGGCAAACTTTTCGCGACGATCCTGGAAGCCAAGCAATTCGTTGGCGCGCTGCCCGCGCGCCTGAACAAAATCCTCGACGCGGTCGGCAAGGCTGAGCTGAACGTCAACGTCCGGCCGAGCGAAACCGATTTCCTGGTTGAAAGCGCGCGGAAAGTCGCCAACCGCATCACGATGGGCCTGATCCTGGCTGCGCTGATCGTCGGGGCCGCGCTGCTGGTTCGCGTGCCGACCAACTTCCGCCTGTTTGGCTATCCCGCCCTGGCGATCATTCTCTTTCTCGCTGCGGCGGCCGGCGGCTTCTGGCTCCTGCTTTCCATCCTCTGGCAGGACCACAAAACCAGGCACAAAGCACAGTGAAATAGCATGGCCTACTTACTCAGCGCCCACCAGGCGCCGGCGCAGTTTCGCCACTAAAGCCCCAGGTAACCTCGGCCGTCACAGACCGAGCATCGTGGCCGGTGCTCTTCCGTCTCGAGATCATCTCCGACCACCGCCGGCACGCCCTTGCCGCAATACTGGCACTCCAGCCAGTGATGGTGATGGTCGGTTTGATAACTGCCCCTCTGGCACGTCCCTGTCCCGGCGCAATGCGCGCACACGGTGACTTTCCTGGCTTCAGCTATGGTACTCTTCATAAATCCAATCCGCGGACGCTCCTGAATCTTTTGCCCTCTTCGTATTCGCCCGCATCATAAACAAACTTTTTATATGTATTAGCTATGTCTATACAATATGCATTCCACTATAAGTTTTAAACCTCATCACGCAAGCAGAATCCGCGATTCCATCTCCTCTTCATGGCAAAACACTCCCCTGGCACGTCACCATTCGCTCCTGAGCCAACAGCCAACAGATTCCGAACTGACGCTTACTCGGACTTTACGCAGCGGACGGTCTGGAGCGCGGGCGCCTGTTGTCCGCGCCGGCAAATTGTGCACGGACGAATCCGCTCTTCTTCGCCGGGTCGGACCGCGAGATACATATTCAATTCGGGGTTTTGGAAGCACCAAACGATCTGCAACGTTTTGTTGTGATGCTCCAACCCCTCGAGCAAAGCTGAATAGGTGTGCTCGAACGTCCTCGCCTGCTGACAACTCTCCACCCACGAACTGTTCTCATCCAGATACAACCGCGTGTCCACGTCCTGAACGATTACACGGCCACTCATAAGGCCAGACTCCTCTTGGAGCCGAGAATGTCAACCCTAAAATAACGCAAGATATCCACAGCTATCCACAGCTTATTCACCGCTGTGGATGACCGCGGTGAGGGATTTTGACAGGATTAACAGGATTCCGACGCATTTCCATGTGAAGGGGGTTCTCAGTGTGCCGGCACCTGCAGCCAAACATCCACGCGCGGGGCTTCCCAAGTGTAAGGCTTGTCCAAAATGTCCAACCGTCCGTCCCCGTTCAAGTCAGCCACCCTGCCTTCATGAAAATCAATGCCGCGGGAAAAAACCGCTTTCCGAAAATTGCCGTGGCCATCGCCATAAAAAATCCAAGCCGTAGCGCCCGGATTATCAGGCACGGGACTGCTTTCGGTCCATTTCGCCATTTCAGCCGCAAAGATGTCCGGGTGCCCATCGCCGTCGATATCGGCGACTTGCAACGTATGGCCGTGTATCATCTCGCGGTCCAGCAGATCGTGCCCCACCCAATCACTCGACTTGAGCGGATCACCCACGCACTCATACCAACGCAGCGGGCCGGTGCCGTCGCCCGGCGCGATCACCACCTGCGGGTACTTGCCCGGCTTGAACCGGCCGACCGCGATACGCCCGCCAATCGAACCAATCAGGATGGGTTCAAACTTGCCGCCGCCTCGGTGCTTGAACCACAAGTTGCCTGCCAACAAGTCCACCTGCCCGTCACCGTCTATGTCATAAGCCGCCATTCCTTCCGGATATTGAAACGCCGTCTTGCGCCCGCCGGCGCCTGCTTCGCCGCTGAAAATCTCTTGCAGAAGCCACGAAGTCGCCTCGCGCGGATGCGGGGGAATCTGCGCCAGAAAAATCTTCCGCGCGCCCTGGTTCCAAAACGCCAGTTGCGGTTTGCCCGTGCCAAGGAAATCGCCAAAGACCTGGTCGTGCTGCTGCGTCGCCCCGCCCTTTTTGATCGTGTGCCTTTTCCACGGCACCTTCGGGTCGAAGTGCGGATAGGGGTTTTCCCACCACCAGACCTCACTGCTCTGGTAATCCCCGCCGAAGACGAGGTCCGGCGCGCCATCGCCATCAATATCGAATACCGCGCCACCGGCCTCGACCGTGAGGAAGTTCGTCTCGATGACGTAACGGTCCCAGCCGGTGGTGGTGCGCCGAAACCAGACCAGCGCCGGCGCCACTTTCCGGAAACTCAACACGAAATCATTCGTCCCGTCTTTATCGAGGTCCGCCACCACGGCCCCGGTTTGTTCGGTGGAAGTGCCGGGAGTTGGCAGCGCCCCGTTGGTGCTCGAGAGATGACGCCACTGTAGTTCAGCGGCTGCATCGGCCCACCCCATCGTGCTCAGGATGCTGGCCACGATGAGTGTGGCAACTAACCGTGAAAGACTCTTCGGAGGCATGGCGGTCACGAGTAGCAGAACCCGGCTTTGCTAGCCATCAAAAAGGCCCTCAACTCGAGACCCTTCATAGACCCTTCAAGCGGTCACACCAGCTCGGATAATCATCTTGACTTCGGAACTGGAATGACTCACGCTCAGCAAAAGAAATAATTCACCTGGCCGGTAATCCAGGGTACCTTATGTCCAGGATAATGTCTGCCGTTTTCTGGGGTTGTCTTATACAATCTTTGATCGTTCTGTGCGCAACCGCCGCAACCAGCGGCGCCTGTGATCCGCCGCCTTGGGGGCTGGTGAGTTGGTGGAAGGGTGAAGGCAACGCCAACGACAGCCTCGGCGCAAACAACGGCATGCTCTCAGCCAGCGGCGCCAGTTATGCCCCGGGCCTGGTCGGACAAGCTTTCCGCTTCGACGGTACTAATGGTTACGTGCAGATTGCCGATTCCCCTGCCCTCAAGCCGACCAACGTGACCGTCGAGGCGTGGGTTTGGCTGGATCCCAACCTGCCGGCGACCAACGGCGGCGAACAGATCGTATTCAAGAAAAATACCTGGTCGGCGTGGTTCGAAGGCTACAGCCTGTTGAAGGAAACCGTTGCCAACCCCGACGGGACTTCCTCTGACCGCTTCCAGTTTTGTGTGTCGCGTTACGGCGACCAGGTGGCGATCAATTCGCAGACGATCGTGCAGCGCGGGGTCTGGTATCACGTGGCCGCAACGTATGACGGCAACCAATCGATCCTGT
>DASYXT010000143.1:0-1519 GCA_035934555.1 Verrucomicrobiia bacterium
TGCGGGGAACGCAGCGCAGGGCCCGGGGTCGGCTGCTCGAACCGCAACTTGACAAGGCTGAAGTGGTTCTGGCCTACGAGGGCCTGGACAACGTCACACGGCGGACCCGCATTCGGTGCTCACCTCCGCCCGCGCGCGTGCAGTCGGGCGGGTTGAGCTTTGACGTTGCCCTGCAGGCGCGGAGCCGCGGCATTTTCGTCGTCAGCGTCCGCTGCGAGAACGGCGCGGCCCCGCACAGGCAGGAAGCCGTACCTTTCACCGCCGCTTTTACCGAGGTCGAAAAGTCGCTGAATGCGGGCCGTGGCAATCAGTGCGAAATTTATACGTCGAACGAGCAGTTCAACGACTGGCTGCATCGCTCTTCCGCAGATTTACGCATGTTGATGACCGATCTGCCGCAAGGTCCTTACCCCTATGCGGGGGTACCGTGGTTCAACACGGTTTTCGGACGCGACGGCATCATTACGGCGTTTGAAATGCTGTGGACCGAGCCCGCTCTGGCGCGTTGCGTGCTCGCATATCTGGCAGCAACGCAGGCGACCGAATGTGACCCTCCGAGCGATGCCGAGCCCGGCAAAATCGTTCACGAAATCCGCAAAGGCGAAATGGCCGCGCTGGGCGAGGTGCCGTTCGCGCGATACTACGGCAGCGTGGACGCGACTCCGCTGTTCGTGGTGCTGGCGGGGGCGTACCTCGAGCGAACCGGCGACCGCTCGTTCATTGAGAGCATCTGGCCCAACATCGAGCTGGCCGTGCGCTGGATCGATGAATACGGCGACCCTGATGGCGATGGATTTGTGGAATACCAACGCCGGTCGGGCAAGGGACTGGACCACCAGGGCTGGAAGGACTCGCAGGATTCCGTGTTTCACGCGGATGGAACGCTGGCGAAGCCGCCGATCGCGCTGTGTGAGGTGCAGGGCTATGTCTATGGGGCACGGCTGCGCGCCGCGGAAATCGCCGAGGCTTTGGGCCACCGCCAGCGTGCTGCGGGGTTGCGCGCAGAGGCGGACCGCCTGCGCGAAAATTTTGAGGCTGCATTCTGGTGCGAGGCCCTGTCCACATACGCCCTGGCGCTCGACGGACAGAAACGGCCCTGCCGCGTTCGGAGCTCCAATGCGGGGCAGTGCCTCTTTACCGGGATCGCGAGTGCTGAGCACGCGCGCCGCACCGCAGAGTCTCTGATGGCATCCGACATGTTTACAGGGTGGGGAATCAGGACCGTCAGCTCAAATGAACTGCGCTACAACCCCATGTCCTATCACAACGGCTCGGTATGGCCGCACGATAACGCGCTGATTGCCTGCGGCATGGCGCGGTACGGACTGGGCGGATATGCCGCGGGGGTCTTTACCGGCCTGTTTGAGACGGTCCTCTTGATGGATCTCCACCACCTGCCCGAGCTGTTTTGCGGGTTTGATCGGCGCCCTGGCGAAGGGCCGACGCTTTATCCCGTGGCGTGCCTGCCCCAGGCATGGTCGGCCGCCTCCGTTTTCATGCTGCTTGGGGCCAGCCTGGG
>DASYXT010000001.1:0-54050 GCA_035934555.1 Verrucomicrobiia bacterium
ACGGCGCGACTCGGTTCATTAGGATTGAGAAAGGAAGAGGGACGGCACTGACGGCACTTCGCCCACACTCACGTCGTAACCTTACGATGACAGTTCGGCCAGAACACGGCACTTTCTACGACGGCACTGCGGCCCTTAACACTTGATGGACTTCCGCCTGGTCTCCGGAACTGAATATCGAAGATTGGTCGTCTTTAATTGCCGATAGCCCTGCAGGAATGCCAGCAGGGCGGGCCATTACTGTTCACAAATTTACATTTTGGTCAAATCGCGCCACCCAGAATTGCACACCGCTCTTTGCAGCGCCAATGTAACTAGCTGCTGAATGGCGAGATAGGCAACGTTGAGAAATCTCGTTGTGACGTGGCATAAACCCTGCATTGGCCCTTGCCGACGATTGCGTGGTGGCGTGTTTTGGCCAGCTCGGAGGCTTGCCAATCATGGCCTAAGCGCATCCAAGCAGATGCCGTCTATACCCGAAGCAGATGAAGAAAATCGAAGCGATAATCAAACCGTTCAAACTGGAAGAAGTCAAAGACGCCCTCGGAGAAATCGGGATTGAAGGAATGACCGTGACCGAAGTGAAGGGGTTCGGCCGGCAGAAGGGGCACACGGAAATCTACCGCGGCAGTGAGTACACGGTGGATTTTCTGCCGAAGATAAAAATCGAGCTGGTGATTTCAGACGAGAAGCTCGACGACGCCATCGAGGCGATCGTTAAAGCGGCCCGGACCGGCAAGATTGGCGACGGGAAAGTTTTTGTTTCGACCGTGGAAGAGGCGGTGCGCATTCGTACGGAGGAAAAGGGAGTGGCGGCCGTCTAGCTGGAACTACAATAAACCAAACCATAGAGAACCCTGATGAGAACCCTACTAGTGTTGGTGGGCATGGCCATTGTCATGCTCGGTGGCAGTACAATTGCTCGAGCCGGAGCGGCTTTGCCCGCGCCGGAACGTTCGGTCGAACAACGCTTGGAAGATTTGGAAGCTTACGTCAATAACACCGCCCGCAACGCGGACACAAACACCGTATCGCGGATTACCGGCCCCGGCCCGGGCCACAATGCGTGGATGATGACCAGCTCGGCGCTGGTGTTGTTCATGACGTTGCCAGGGCTGGCGCTGTTCTACGGCGGCCTGGTGCGCCGCAAGAACGTGTTGTCGGTGCTGGCGCAGTGCCTTGGGATCGCGGGCCTGGTGACGATCCTGTGGTGGATCGCCGGTTACAGCCTCACGTTCCACGGCGGGGGGCCGTTTTGGGGAAAACTGGATTGGGCATTCTTGCGGGGAGTCGATTCGACTCCTAATCCGGATTACTCGAGCTGGGTGTCACATAACGTGTACGCGATGTATCAATTGATGTTCGCGATCATTACCCCCGCGCTGATCGTCGGCGCTATCGCCGAACGGATGAAGTTCATCGCGATCATGCTCTTCGTCACCATTTGGATGTTCCTGGTCTATTTCCCGCTGGCGCATATGGTCTGGGGCGTGGACGGCTTCATGAACGGCGTGGGCAACGCGCAGGCGGGGATCAAGGCGATCGATTTTGCCGGCGGCACCGTGGTGCACATGTCCTCGGGCTGGTCGGCTCTCATCCTGTGCTTGATCCTCGGCAAAAGACTCGGATTCAATAAGGAACCGATGCCGCCCCACAACATGGTGCTGTGCATGGTCGGCACGGGGATGCTGTGGGTGGGATGGTACGGGTTCAACGCGGGGAGCGCCGTTGCCGCCGACGGCATCGCCGCCAATGCATTTATGACCACCACGCTGGCCACGGCCACCGCATCCTTCGTTTGGGCGCTGGCGGAATTGACCTTGCGCGGCAAGCCGAGCATTCTGGGCTTCTGCTCGGGCGCCGTTGCGGGTTTGGTGGTCATTACGCCGGCTTGTGGGTTTGTGACCGCCGACGGGGCGATGCTGATCGGTTTATGCGCCGGGCTGATTCCATTCCTGGCGTGCTGGAAACTCAAGAGCGCGTTCGGGTATGACGACGCGCTGGATACGTTTGGCGTGCACGCGGTCGGCGGCACCATCGGTGCGCTGCTGACGGGGT
Organism: Verrucomicrobiia bacterium; assembly: GCA_035934555.1. GTDB lineage: Bacteria > Verrucomicrobiota > Verrucomicrobiia > Limisphaerales > UBA8199 > DASYXT01. The sequence continues at coordinate 2,059 of DASYXT010000001.1, forward strand.
TCCTGGCGCGAACCACGGCCAACCCGAATTTGACGATGAATTTGAAGGATTACGTGAAGAACACTTTTTTACAGCCGCAGGTGTGGGAGCAATTGAAAGCCATCGGGCTGACGTTGTGCCTGGCGGTGGTGGCCACCACAGTGATCGCGTTCCTGGTCAATGCGGTCGTGGGTCTGCGGGTGCCGCCGGAAATTGAAACCGCGGGCCTGGATTTGGCCGAACATGGCGAGGAAGGCTATCACACGGCCGGCCAACTCTGAGCGACAATAATTTTCCCCGGCGCCGAACAAGTCTGGATGTGCGTGCAGACGCGACAGGCGCGGTGGACAGAACCAAAACGAAACGAAACCATAGAAAGAAATGAGCACACCCAAGAGCGTAATTGAATTAGCAAAAAAGACGGGTGCCAAGATGATCGATATCAAGTTTGTTGATACTTTTGGCACGTGGCAGCACTTTAGTTGTCCCATCCGGGAATTGACCGAAGAAATCTTCAGCGAGGGGCTGGGCTTCGACGGCTCGAGCATCCGCGGTTGGAAGAGCATCGAAGCCTCGGACATGCTCGCCATGCCCGACCCCGACACCGCGTTCATCGACCCGTTCATGGCCGAACCAACGCTGTCGCTGACCTGCACCATCGCGGAGACCGGCACCAAAGAGGCGTACGTCCGCGACCCGCGCGGCATCGCCGGCCGTGCCGAGAAGTACCTCGCCAGCACCGGGCTGGCGGATTCGGCCGTTTTCGGACCCGAAGCCGAGTTCTTCATTTTCGATAATGTGCAGTTTGACTCCAAGAGCAACGGCACCTTCTACAGCGTCGATTCGGAGGAAGCGATTTGGAATACCGGCCGCGACGAGATGCCCAATCTCGGCTACAAAATCCGGCATAAGGAAGGCTATTTCCCAGTCGCGCCACTGGACCAGCAGCAGGACATCCGCACGGAAATGTGCCTGGTGATGGAACAGTTGGGGGTGAAAATCGAGCGCCAGCACCACGAAGTCGCCACCGCCGGCCAGGCGGAAATCGATTACCGCTTCGACACGCTGATCAAGTCCGCCGACGCCATGATGGTCTATAAATACGTTGTGCGGAATATCGCCCGCAAACATGGCAAGACGGCCTGTTTCATGCCCAAACCACTCTTTGGCGATAACGGCAGCGGCATGCACACCCACCAGAGCTTGTGGAAAAAGGGCAAGCCGCTTTTCGCCGGCAACGAGTATGCCGGGCTGAGCAAGATGGCGCTGTATTACGCCGGCGGGCTGCTCAAGCACGCCCGCGCCCTCTGCGCGATTTGCAATCCGACCACCAACAGCTACAAGCGGCTGGTGCCCGGTTATGAAGCGCCGGTGAACCTGGCCTACAGCTCGCGCAACCGCTCCGCCGCCATTCGGATCCCGACCTACAGCGAGAATCCGAAGGCCAAGCGCCTGGAGTATCGTCCGCCGGATCCGGCCGCCAACCCGTACCTTGCGTTTTCCGCGTTGCTGATGGCGGGGCTGGACGGGGTTCTCAACAAGATCGAGCCGGGCGAACCGCTCGACAAGAACATTTACGAACTGCCGCCCGAAGAGCTGAAGAAGGTGCCGAATGTGGCCGGCAGCCTGGGCGAGGCGCTGGATTGCCTCGAAAAGGATCACGACTTCCTGCTCAAAGGCGACGTGTTCACTTCCGATTTCCTGGATATGTGGATCTCGACCAAGCGCAAAGAGCACGATGCGCTGCGGCTGCGCCCGCATCCGTATGAGTTTTTCCTGTACTACGACGTGTAGTAGAGGACGCTCGGGGTAAGCGGAACCACGGACGGCATGGGCCTGAACGGCCTGTGCCGCCCGTCTCAATTAGGCCGAAAGGGTTCAACACGAAGCAAAGATAATGACAAGCCGCGACCGGCTCTAATGGGTCTCTGTTGCGGGAATAGCTGCGGCCGGCGCCCGCGATTTACCGAGAGGCTCGAAGCCTCGCTCCAATGCATCCGCTCCGGCCCGAACGGCTCTCCGAGCTGCAAAGCGCCAAACCCCGAACGCCAGGACGAGCAGCGCTGCGAAATGATAGCCTGTGAACGGACCGAGGAGGCGCGGTTCCTCTCGCAGAAACTCATGCAGGAACCGGAACAGGCCATAGCTGATCAAATAGAGATGAAAATGCTGGCCCGGTAACTTCTTCCGCCAACGCATCCCCAGGACGGCCGCCAGAAAGAGAACATTAAAAGTCAGTTCCGCTGGAGCAGAAGGCCACCGTGGCACACCGGTGGCATCGCGCAGCGTGAACCAGGCCTCGGAGCATGCCCGGCCCGCACAACAGCCATGAATCCAGCACCCCACGCGGCCCAGTCCAATGCCGATGGGCGTGATCAGCGCAAACCAATCGCCGGTGATGCTTTCATACCCGATTACCCGTTTGGTTAGCTCCACTGCCACATAGCCGCCCAGGAGCCCGCCCAGGATGCTTTTTCCCGTCGCCAGCCGTAGCCACCGCTCCGGACGGCTCCAGTCCAGCCAGCCTTCGGCGCCCAGGTACACCAGCTTGGCTCCGGCGAAAGCTCCAGCCAACGCCGCCAGGTAAACCCAAAAGCGGCGACGATCGCCCCGCGCCAGGCGCGCCCAAAAGGGAATCCCGGCCAGCACAGCCACCAACGCCAGCAAGGTGTAAGGGCGAACCATCATGGCGCGTTCGCGGTATCCGGAAAACCGGAGTAGTACCGGCAGAAGGAATCGAGTTTGCCATCAGGCCGGATCACGTGCGTGCAACAGCGGTCGATGCGATCTTCGTCCCAGGTCCACGCATCCATGAACGGTTTAATCAGCAGCCGGAAGGTGTGGGATTCATCGAGCTCAAATTGTTTGAGCAGTTGGCCCAGCGGTTCGGAGTCGCAGCCGCAACGGATTAAATCTTCGAGGCGGTAACGCACTTTATCCTGAAGGAAACCCTGAACGCGGCGAAAATCGATAAAGTCGCTGATGGACCGAATCTCACCGCCGAGCTTGAGCAAGTAGCCAATGGTGGCGCAGTTCGGGTCACCACAAGGCAAGGGAGTGAAATCCTCGAAATGCAGGTTGCCTCGCGATTGCTCGACCGCCGCGCAGATGATATCGGCGGTATTCAACCGCCCCGCGCCCGCCGCGCCATTGGGCGGCACACGGCCGGAATTGAAACGAGGTTGAAAGCACACGCCGCGCACATTGGGATGGGCCAGGCCGAATTCGATCGCTTCCCATAAGCTGCCGAGGTTTTCCGGGATGACCGTCATCGCCAGGGTGATGGGCAGCGGCATCCGGGCGCAGCGCTCGATGGCTTCGCGGCGCATTTCCCGCAAATCAACCCCACGCAACAAGCTTTGGCCTGCGGTTTGTACTCCGTCGAACTGGAGATAGAGCTGAAGATGACCTTGTCGAGCGGCCTGGGCCAGTTGAGCGGCGAATGGTTCGTCGCGCGCAATGCGTACCCCGTTGGTGTTAATCAGCAGATAGTCAATCGCCGGGTTGGATTGAATCCAGGCGACGAGTTCAAAAAACTCCGGATGCAACGTGGGTTCGCCGCCGGAAAGCTGAAGAATCTCGATGGGCCCTTTGCGGTTGATGACGCCCTGAATCCGCTGCTGTAATTGGGCCAGCGGCACGGCTTCAGCGTGTTTGCCAGCGCCGGCCGGGGAATCCGCATAGCAAACCGGGCACGACAAGTTGCAGGAGTTAACGATTTCGATTAAAGCCAGGCAGGTTGAAAGGTGCTCGAAAGGCTCATCGCCGCGGCCAGCAGCGTTTCGGCCGAGCGTGCCCCCACCAGGACCAGCAGCGGCGCTGCAACAATTGGCTTTGTCAAATTCATCGCCGATCCCCTGCCCTTTTCCTGAGGCGCAGCACGGGCTCGTGTTCTCCGGCCGGCCTTTCGCCAGCCAATAAAAACGGGCGTCCGAGGCAATGCACGTTGAGGCCATACCGTGTTGAGCACAGGTGCGTTCCAGAAAGATTTGCGCCGGTTGTCCGGGCGCCAGCCTGACCTCTGCGGGACATGCGGCATGGCAGACGGGGCAGCGGCTGTTGGTCTTTTTCAGCACTCGCCCGGACGTGGTTGAGTTCATCAGGCAGCCGGGCTAGGCCGGTTCTCCGGAGCTGCAACCTGTGGCGCGGACTGTCTCGGGTAAAGCAGGAGGTAGGCGACGGCGATGGCCCCGGCGAGGACGATGCCGACTCCAGCCTGCGAAAAAGTAACAGTGCCACGCGACAAATAGTAAAGGCCCACGAGGCATTCGAGCAGCCCGCGGATAATGCCAATCTGCGCCCAACCGATGTGCCGAAGCGGGTCGCGGGCGGCCATCGTGTAGCCCACCCCGAGGCTCAGAAACACACACCCCCAGAGCCCCACCAAATAGCTGACGCCAGGGGGAAGATTATTGAAATGGAACACAACCTCAATCCATCGCGGAGCCACCACGAGCAGGCCGCCGAGCCAAAACAAAACGGCGGCATCCAATAGAAATAAGTTTCGAAGCCAAACGGTTTTTCTCATAACCCTTTCGCGAGCAGCGCGCACCCGGCAAAGAAGATGCCTATCCCCACCAACCCCAGCGCCGCCATGATGAGCAGTACTTTCCCCAACATAACCGCGAACTCCATCAAGGCTGACGGCTCGCCTGCCGGGGGCGCGAAGGCGGGGCTAAGCTGATATGCAAAGCCGCAGGCAGGGCAGCGCTTCGTCTGGCCGAGGGTTTCAAAAACGACTTCACCCTTGCACTGCGGGCAAATGGCACGTGTGGAACTCATGTGGTGCGTTCGGGCTGGCCGCCAGTGTGGCACGGCCATTGGGAGAAGGCAACTCTTTGAAAGAGCGCCTAAATGAAACCGGCCCCATCAATGGCAAATAATGAATACTCAATGCTCAATGTTCAATGATTGGGCAACTTTATTGAAAATTGAGGATTGAGTATTGGTCATTGGTAATTTGAATGGAGGTGAGCCGGGCCCGTTTACCCTGGCGGGACTCCGGATTTGCTTCTATTCGACACGTATGGCGCCGATAGAGATTTGTGGCTTGGTTCTGGCGGCCGCCGCCGGCGGCGCGGTCAATGCCGTTGCCGGCGGCGGCACGCTCATCACATTCCCGACGTTGTTGTTCTTCGGCACGGCGCCGGTGGTGGCCAATGCGACCAGCACGCTCGCGCTGGCGATTGGCACCTCAGGCAGCATTTATGGCTACCGGCAATTCCTTGGGCCGATCCGGCGGTGGCTGTGGCTGTTCATGCCGATCAGCCTGCTCGGCGGGTTGGTGGGCGCGCTGCTGCTCACCTGGACCAGCAATCGCACGTTTGCCAAATTGGTGCCGTTCCTGATCCTCTTTGCGACGGTCTTGTTCCTGGGCCAGGGACTGTTCCGGCGGCTGGTCGGCTTTGAGCAAGCCGCAATTCAGACCCGCGGGCGCGCTTTTGTCCGCGGCGCGATGTTGTTCCAATTGGCGGTGGCGATTTACGGCGGCTATTTCGGCGCGGGTATTGGCATCCTCATGTTGGCTTCCCTGGGCTTCCTCGGCTTGAGCCACATCCATGAAATGAACACGCTCAAGACGATTCTAGGTTCGATGATAAACCTCGTCGCCGCGCTCTGGTTCCTTTGGGCCGGGCTAATCGATTGGCCACGCGCGGCAGTCATGATGTTCGGCTCGCTGGCCGGTTATTTTCTCGGCGCGCACTATGCCCAGCGTATTGCCCAGCCGCGGGTGCGCCAGTTGATCACCGCGATTGGGTTCGGGCTATCGGCCGTTACATTTTACCAGCAATTCCTGCGGCCACCATAGTCGTCCGGCTTATCGCTTCCATTTGCGTTCTTGATATTGCGGGCTTAAACTCCGGTTGATTAGCAACGCAACCCAAATGCTTTTCTCAATGCTATGAAGACCATCTCATCTCATTCCCGAACCTCCGCTCGTTCCAGCAAACCTTCCCGGCCGGCGCAAAACGCGGTTCACGGCAACGGCCACCAGGCGCACAACGGCCACCAGGCCGGCCCGGTGGTGAAATCATGGCTCGGCAAGCCCAAGCGCAACCTCATTGGCGGTCGTTGGCTGGAAGCGGAGTCGGGAAAAACCTTCAACGTGCTGAACCCCGCGGACGGGTCGAAACTGGCTGAAGTTCCCGACAGCGAGCGGGAGGACATCGCCCGAGCGGTCGAGGCGGCGCGCAAGGCCTTCGACACCGGCCCCTGGACGCGGTTGACTCCAAGCGAACGCGGGAAGCTGCTGTGGAAAATCGGCGAGCTCATTCTGGCGCACGCGGACGAGTTGGCTGAGCTGGAGTCGCTCGATAACGGCAAGCCGCGCGCGGTGGCCCGCGTCGCCGACATCCCGCTGGCGGCCGACCTATTTCAGTACATGGCCGGATGGGCCACCAAGCTCGAAGGCAACACGATTCCCATCAGCGTGCCCTATGCGCCCGGCGCGCAATTCCATGCCTTTACCTTACGCGAGCCGGTGGGTGTGGTCGGCCAGATCATCCCCTGGAATTTCCCGCTGTTGATGGCCGCATGGAAGCTGGGGCCGGCATTGACGGCCGGCAACTGCGTCGTGCTCAAACCGGCGGAACAAACGCCGCTCTCCGCGTTGCGGCTCGGCGAACTGCTGTTGGAGGCGGGTTTGCCTGAGGGTGTGGTGAACATCGTGAGCGGTTTTGGCGAAACCGCCGGCGCCGCGCTGGCCGCCCACGCCGACGTGGACAAAGTCGCGTTCACCGGCTCGACCGAAGTCGGCAAGCTGATCGTGCGCGCCGCAGCGGGCAATCTGAAGAAAGTGAGCCTCGAACTTGGCGGCAAATCGCCAAACATTGTTTTCAAAGATGCCGGTGATCTGGAAAGCGCAATCAATGGCGCGGCCAATGCCATCTTCTTCAATCACGGCCAGTGCTGCTGCGCCGGTTCCCGTCTGCTGGTCGAGCGCGAAATCTTCGACGATGTGGTAGAAGGGGTGGCTGAGCGGGCGAAAAAAATCCGCTTGGGCCCCGGCCTGGACCCTGGCACCGAGATGGGGCCGCTGGTGTCCGAGGAACAATTGGTCCGGGTGACTCATTATCTCAACCAAGGCAAGCAGGACGGCGCGTGTTACTTGGCCGGCGGCGCCCGGTCCGGCGAGCGCGGCTATTTTGTCCAGCCGACGGTTGTAACGGACATCAATCCCCGGATGAGCATCGTGCGCGAGGAAATCTTTGGGCCGGTGGTGGTGGCCGAGGCATTCAGCCGGACGGAGGACCTCATTTCGCGCGCCAACGCGACCCAATACGGTCTGGCCGCCGGTGTGTGGACGCGCGACATCGCCAAGGCGCATCGGATCGCCGCGGCCTTGCGGGCGGGGACCGTTTGGGTCAATTGCTACAATGTGTTTGACGCGGCGCTGCCGTTTGGCGGGTACAAACAATCCGGATGGGGCCGTGAAATGGGCCACGAAGTCCTCGAACATTATACTGAGACAAAGGCCGTGGTGATCGGACTTTAGCGGCTGCAGCCAACCGAAAAAGGCAAAGTGCCGGGAGCAAATCTCCCGGCACCTGTTTGCGGAGCGCGGGCTTTAGCTTTAGTCCGCAACAATGTGCAATCCCTGCGCACGCCTGCGAATTGCAACCGATCTGCCATCAGCATAAATGCGACGGACTAAGGTCCCGGCTCCGCTAACCACACACATCTCCCCAGCTCTCAGGATTAGATGGGAATAGATTAAACTGGTTTCTGGAACAGCCGGGCCACCGAAGCTTGTGTAAATATCTAATGCACTCCATTTTCCACTATAATGGACTTTTTTCTTGCAAAGCGGAACAAGGTTTGCATAATGGCCTTTGAATCTCAGTATGTACATGTGGCCGGTCCTGAAGCTGTTTATCTTCGTTCTCCGAGGCTTTGTCGGCGCTTGTCCATGCTCGAGGTTCAACCTTCCGTAGAGGATAGCTAAGATACAAAAAACCTATGCGCAAACAGTTCCTTGTCCCTGCAATGACATCGGCGTTGATGTTGCTGGCTGTGCCGGCAACTCGCGCGGATTACTCCAACACCGTGATGTCCCTGAACCCGCTGGCTTACTGGCAGCTAAATGAAACGACGGCACCGCCCGGCGGGGCGACGGCTACCGCCGCCAACACCGGCACGCTGGGTGCCGCTCAGGACGCGCCCTTCGCGGGAGAAAATGTGTACGGGTATCCCGGAGCGATAGCCGGTTCAACCGACTCGGCGGTATCGTTTAGCGGTTTTCGCAATGCCGCGGCACTGGCCCCCTACAGCACGAGTGTTTCCACCGCCCCGTCGTTCACAGTAGAGGCGTGGATACTGGCTCACGATGATGGGACGTATTGGGGCACTACCTGTGTCTTGAGCGATGTTGATGCCAACAGCCCACGGTCAGGATGGCTTTTGTACGCCAATATCGATAACCCCGGCCAATATAACTTCCGCACGTACGCCCAGAACGGCACGGCCGCGTCGCTAAACCTCGACCTTGGCGCTGCCCACTCCATTCAAAACGAACAGTGGTACCATGTGGTGCTGGTGGTCAGCAATGCCATCACGGCAACCAATTTCTACGCGTTCATTAATGGGGCCCTGATCGCGGGCCCGGTGGCTGTTCCCGCCTATGTTCCCAACGACGGTGGCGTCGGTGGGTTCTGTATTGGTAGCCGAACCGACGTCGCAAACGGCTACACTTGTGCCGCGGCCATCGGCCAGGTGGCCTATTACACTAACGCGCTGGATCCGGCGACGATTCTGGCTCATTATCAGGCCGGAACAAATCCTGCCCCCGCGACGGCTTACTCGACGCTCGTACAGCAAGGCAACCCGGCGCTGTACTACCGGATGAACGTGACGCCGAGAGGCCAACCCTACCCGGTGGCACTTCCGGTCGCTGTCAACCACGGCAGCTTAGGGGCCGCCGGCAATGGCTTTTATCAGCCGAGCACGATGCCCGGCGTAGCCGCAGGTCCCACCAACAGCGGTTTTGGTCCCGTCAGTGTTGCCTCGACCTTCCCTGGTGTTCAACCCAGTGTGGATCAGGCGGTCATGTGCAATGCGTTTAGCCAGTCGGCGCTCGACATCACCCCTGGGATGTCCTTGACAGCTTGGGTGCGGGTTCCGTCAAATCCGCTTAATTTTCAGACGGTCATGGGCCGCGGCGATACCTCATACCGCATGGACGTAGATCCGTCGGGTTTGCCGCACTTTGCCTGTAATCCCAACGGCGATGCCGTTGGCACTACGCCGGTCGGCGATGGACAATGGCATTTCTGGGCCGGTGTTTTTGACCCGGTCAGCAACAATGAACTGCTGTATATCGACGGGCTCCTAGCGGCGCAACTCAGCGGCGGGCCACCGCAGAACATGAGCACCTATTTTCTTATCGGTGGTGACCCCGAATACAACAACCGGTATTTCACCGGCGACATCTGCCATGTGGCGCTCTTTGATTACGCACTTTCGGAAACGCAGATCGGCACACTGTACTCGAGCGTGGGCGTGCCGCCGAACATCGTACTGACGACCAATGGCATCACGGTTAACGAGGGCGCCAATGCCAGCTTGACGGCGGAAGTCGTCGGTAGCGCGCCGCTCAGTTTGCAGTGGTATTCGGTCAGCACCGGCAACGTCACCAACACGGTCGCTGGTGATACGACCGCCACCCTGTCACTGAATAACGTCTCGGCCAGCCTGAACAGCTATCAATATTTCCTCGTCGCCGGGAATTCCTTCGCCTCGGTGACCAGTTCGATTGTCACACTGACCGTGGTCCAGGGCCCGCCGACGATTCTGGTCAATCCGGCGCCGGCCGCGCAACAGGTTCCGGTTGGCGTCACGGTTGGCTATAGCGTGGTGGCGTCGGGCACGCTGCCGTTCCACTACCAGTGGTCGCAGGACGGTTCTGCGATTGCCGGTGCCACGCAATCGGCGTTGTCGGTGGTGGCGCTCAGTGGAACGCATTCCTACTCGGTGACGGTGACCAACAACTTCGGTCCAGCCACCAGTACGCCGGTCAGCCTCACAGGCTTCAGCGGGGCGCCGCCCGTGGTGACGTTCAACACTTCCGGGACAGGATGGACTATCAACCAAGGCGGGATTACCGATGCGGGCATCACCAATGGCACCTTGTTGCTAACCGATGGACAAAACGGCGAAGCCTCCAGCGCCTGGTTCAACACGCCGCAATACAGCGACGGATTTGCTGCGTTCTTCACGTATCAGGAGGCCGACGGTTCCGCGCCTTTGGCAGACGGCACTACCTTCTGCGTACAAAACGCCGCGGCAGGAACGGCAGCGCTGGGCGGCGGCGGCGGCGAGCTAGGCTTCACTGGCATCGAAAACAGCTCCGCGTTCGAGCTCAATATCTATGCAGGCGCCCACGGCGGCCAGGGCATTCAGTTCGGCACTAACGGCATGACACCCGATAGCCCCGTGGCAACACTGCCGTATTACTCGACGGCGCCGGTCAATATCGCCAGTGCCCACCCGATTAATGTGCAGGTGTACTTTAACAATGGCACCTACATCGTGCGCCTGGTTGATACGGTCACCAGCGCTAGTTTCGTGACCACGTATAACCAGGGGGATATGCGCGGAGTAATAGGAGCGGACACCGCAATTGTCGGCTTCACCGGCGCGACGGGCGGGCTTAATGCGATTCAGACCGTCAGCAACTTCCGGTTCTCGTACACCACAGCTCCGATCTTGTCGGTCAACACGGTTGGTGCCAACGTGGTGGTTTCCTGGCCGGTGTCGGTCGCGACCTTCTTCCAACTGGAGAAGAGTCCGAATGTAACCGGGCCGTGGACGAGCGCCGGCTCGCCGACGGTTGTCGGGCTGCAAAACCAGGTGACGTTGCCTGCGACAGGCACGAGCCAGTTCTTCCGCCTTCAGCTTCAATAACTCCGAAGCAAGGAATTCGAAGGGCCGAGAAGCGATTCCCGGCCCTTTTTTTGTACTGCAGCGCAACAGAGTGAGGGAATGGAATAACCCGGTTTAAATCCCTAATGTCCCCCGCAACACCTGCCTCCTCCTCACACCTTTCCTGCGGACACCCAAGCAACGGGAACTATTCGCTACCCCCAACCTTCCATCATTCCACCCTTCCCCTGGTTCCATTCGCTTCTGGGCGAAGACCCCATGGCAAGTTGACGCGGGCTCTGTCAAGAATGTGCGGATGAGGGTTTTTGCAGTAGCGTTGTTGACTCAATGGCTGTGCCCGCGGTGGAACGTGGGCAGCGCTGCGGTCGCGCCATGCCCCATCTTCGCCTCCGTCCAGGTAGCCGCTGCAAATAAGGGGTCCGGCGACGCCTCGTTATCGAATTTCTCACAAGTGCTGGATAACTACCGCGCCAGCCACCTGATTGGTTCAACCGTGAAGAATCAGGATGGACAGTTCCTCGGAAGGCTGAAGGGGTTGGTATTGGACTTGCCACCACGATTTACCGTCTTTCCAATTCAGCGGGCCGAACTGAATGATCATCACTCATGCCCATGACAACTCAAGTTGACCGGACCGCTTCCGACGCTGCACCCTCAGCACCGCCGCCGAGGCCGGGAAACCTGGACTATGCGGTCCTGGAGGAACAACTCAAAGCGGGGTATCGCGCGGCCACAGCGCAATACCGGCGTGACGATGAAATCGAGGTCGCCACGCCCAATCACCGCCGCCTGGAGCAAATCATCAGACAGATTTGTGGCTGGTTCCCCCGCCCCATCCAGGTGCTGGACGTTGGGTGCGGGACGGGGCGCTACTTTCATTGCCTGCAAAACGTCGAGCGGCTGATTGGCCTGGACATCTCCGAAGACATGCTGGCGGCCGCCGCTCACCCTGTGCTGGAACAAGATATCTCGGTTGGCCGGACGGAGTTGATGCGCGGCAATGCCTACCTGATGTCATTCCCGTCCGACTCGTTTGATTTCATCTACTCGCTCGGGATGTTCGGGCATGGTTGTCCGGTCACGCTCGAGGTGTGCAATAGATTCCACGATTGGCTCAAGCCCGGCGGGAAGCTTCTGTTCAACGTGGTGGATTTTGCTGGATTACCCTGGTGCCATCGGGCCCGCCGCCGCGTGCGCAACTGGCTTTATCCAAATCTCAGCCTGGGGTTGCGGCAAGCTCTGGACCGGCGTCAGCAGATCTCACCGTTCTTTTGCCTCACATCCGGACAATTGCGCTCGATTCTATCGGCGAGCCGCTTTAAGGAATTCTCGATCGTTTCCCATGCCTGTCAGTCGCCGTTGTGGACCGGCCGGCACCTGGAAGCGTTCGCGACCAAATGACATCAGGTGGTGACCTGGCATAACCTGCTCCTTCCTGGGTTGATTACCTGAATCAAGCTTAAGCCTCGCACGCTGGGAATCAAGGGGGCGCGGTGTTGGAAAAAGATGACAAAGATTCGCCGTTTGCCTGCGCCAGACGGCCCTGCTAGCTTGCCGCTTAGGATGCCCGAGATCGTTCTGACAACCCTCAACGCCAAATTCATCCATGCGGCGTTCGGCTTGCGTTACCTGCTGGCGAATCTGGGGGAACTCCAGCCACGTGCGGCATTGCTGGAGTTTGATATCAACCAGCGCTCCGTCGATATCCTGGAGGCGGTGCTGGCGGCCGAGCCCAGCATCGTGGGCCTGGGCGTCTATATTTGGAACGCCACCCAAACGTTGGAAGTTGTTGCCGGCCTTAAACGCCTCCGGCCGGATGTGGTGGTGATCCTGGGCGGACCTGAAATCAGCTACGAAACGGACGAACAACCGCTGACCGCCCTGGGCGATTACGTCGTTACCGGTGAAGCCGATCTCAAGTTCGCCGAGTTGTGCCGCCAGATTCTCGCCGGCGAGCGGCCACCCAATAAGATCATCCCCGCGGACCTGCCGGAACCGGCTCAGCTCAAGCTGCCTTATGCGCTTTACGACGAGCGCGACGTGGCCCACCGCATCATTTATGTCGAGGCCTCGCGCGGCTGCCCCTTCACGTGCGAATTCTGTCTGTCGTCGCTGGACATCCCCGTACGGCAGTTCCCGCTACCGGCGTTGCTCGGCGAGTTGGATAAGCTGCTGGCGCGCGGCGTGCAGCATTTCAAATTCGTGGACCGCACCTTCAACCTGAACCTGAACGTCAGCAGCGCGATTTTGGAATTTTTCCTTGCGCGCCTCCGTCCCGGGCTGTTCATCCATTTCGAGATGATTCCCGACCGCTTGCCCGAGCGGTTGAAGCAACTTATCGCACAGTTTCCAGCCGGCGCGCTCCAGTTGGAGGTCGGCATCCAAACCTTCAACGAGCAAGTTGGCGCGCTGATCCGACGCCGGCAGAATTACGTGCAGCTCGAGGAGAACCTGCGGTTCCTGAAAACCCAGACCGGCGTGCACGTTCACGCCGACTTGATCGCCGGCTTGCCGGGCGAGACCCTGGAAAGTTTTGCCGCGGGGTTCGATCGGCTGGTGGCCCTTGGGCCTCAGGAGATACAGGTCGGCATCCTCAAACGCCTGCGTGGCACCCCTATCGTCCGCCATGACGCCGAATGGCAGATGGTTTATAACCCGCACCCCCCGTACGAGATTCTTCAGAACAAGCTGCTTGATTTCGCGACGCTCCAGAAGCTGCGCCGCTTCGCCCGGCACTGGGACCTGGTCGGTAACAGCGGCAACTTTGTTGAAAGCACGCACCTGGTGTGGGCGGCGAGCCCGTCGTCCTTCGCAGGGTTCTTGCGCTGGAGCGAGTGGTTGCATGCGCGCGTGGGGCGTGGCGACGGCATCGCGCTGCTGCGGTTAATGCAACTGCTCTTCGAGTTCCTGACGCAGGAACTGCGGCTGCCACCCACCAACACTGCCGAAGCGCTCTGGCGCGATTACCAGCGCAGCGGCCGCCGCGACAAACCCGGATTCCTCAAGGATTATCTCCGCGACCATCAGCCGTTGAGCGCGCCTGGGCCGAGGTCTGCGGCGCGCGCCGCCAAACGCCAGGCGCGGCACGCCGTCAACCGGACGGAAAAGCTCGCGTGATAGTCCGGAGCGCGGACATTCTTGTCCGCAGCAATGTGTTTTACCCACAAAATTCAGAGTAAATCCAACCCGCGCTGTCGCCGTGTTAGGGACCTGCTGCGGACAAGAATGTCCACGCTCCGCCCGTTCTGTTGGTGCTGTGCCTGTGGTCGTACAAAATGGCGCCGACTAAAGTTGAGCATTAGCGCAAATGGGGTTAGGTTAGCCGTTGCCGATTGGCATCGCCACGTCGGCGCGACCGAAACCAAAAACAGCAGGGGAATTCATATGCAAAACAATATGCATCGACTTCATTCTCCGGCGAATGCCCGGAGATACTTTGAGGACAAGTTAGCGTTCACGACCGGGCCGGTAGAGCTGGACCGATGGATCAAAGCCGGGGAGGACACCCTGGTGGTGGTGGACGTGCGGGAAGCTGAGGATTACGCCAAGGGGCACATCCCCGGCGCGATCAATCTGCCCCGAGAGCGCTGGCAGAACCCGGAGGGTCTGACCAAGAACAAAACCAACGTGGTCTATTGTTACAGCCAGCAATGCCATTTGGCGGCCAACGCGTGCGTGCAGTTCGCCGGCATGGATTATCCGGTGATGGAACTGGAAGGCGGGTTCGCTGTGTGGAAGCAAATGGATTTGGATATCGAAGAGGAACCGGCCAACCGCTTGAAGAGCAGCGGGCAGAGGACCAGCAGCCGTAGCTGAGCCGAGGCAGAGGCCAGAGGCCAGTGGGCCGAATCAGAGTTCAGAGGTCAGGTTCCGGCGCTTGCGCTACCGCCAGGGCCGAGTATGCTGCACGGATGAAATTCGTGCTGGCGATAGTAGTGTATCTGGCGATCGCGATTGTGCTGGGCTGGGGGATCCTCTTGAGCTTTCACGGCGCGCCCTGGTTGTTGATTGCGGGTTTCCTGGCTTACGCGGTGGCGTTTGCCAAGCTGGGCTGTCTGCCGGGCAAAGGGCACTAACGCCGGCTATTGCGGCGAAACAGAGCCCCGTAGAGCAACAGAACAATGACGGCGCCCAGGGCTGCGGCGACAAAGCCTCCCGGGTCATCGGGTTCAAACCAACCGCCGAGCCGGCCGGCGAGCCTGGCCAACAGTGCGCCCGCAATCCCCAGCAATACCGCCAATACCAATTCTGCCGGCGTGTGCCCCGGCAGCAACAGCTCGACCATGACCCCAACTGCCAGGCCGATCAGAAGGGTAACAATGTCATTCATGCCAGCTGCCTCTCGAGCGAGGAGCCGACAGTTTCACACTGGCCGTGCGCCCGGCGCCTTTGCAACCAAGCGGCGCGGCAACCGCGTTAGTCGTTGCGGCTGGCCAGCAAGTAACCCAAAACGCAACCTACCGCAGCGGCAATGGCTATGGTCGTCCAGGTGTTCTCGTGCACGTATTGATCGGTGGTCTGGCCGAAATTGCGCACCGTTTCGCCGGCGCGTTGTTGCCAATCCTGAATTCTGTCGCTCATTTCTTGTGTATTCATCACGTCATCCTAAATTGCGCGTCCGGGGTTCCCAATGGGGGACAAACCCCAAGAATGCCAGCCAATGCGCGCAGTAATTCAGCGGGTGAGTCAGGCACAGGTGGCGATTGGTGCGCAGGTTAAGTCGCGGATTGGAGCCGGGCTGGTGGTGTTGCTCGCCATCGAGCCGGCCGATAGCCAGGAAGATATCGAGTGGCTGGTGGGAAAGCTGATTCGCTTGCGTATCTTTGATGACGAGAACGGCGTCATGAATCGCTCCGTGCAGGAGCTGCACGGGGAAATCATGGTCGTAAGCCAATTCACGTTATTTGCCAGTACAAAGAAGGGCAACCGGCCGTCGTACAGCCGCTCTGCGCCGCCCACAATTGCGATTCCGTTGTATGAACAATTCCTGGCTCACCTGGCTGGGCAGTTCGGCCGCCCGATTGTGACGGGAGAATTCGGCGCCGATATGCAGGTGAGCCTGACCAATAATGGGCCCGTGACAATTATCATTGATTCCAAAAACAGGGAATGATTGGGGTAGCGGAGCGCGCACTTTAGTCTGACTTTAGTCCGCAGCAATCTCCGGATAGCCAGTGTACCCCGATTCGCAGACGGCCTGGCGACTGGGCAGTGCTGCGGACTTATGTCGGACCTATGTCCGCGCTCCGCCAGGGTTTCATTTTGCTCGCCCGCTCCCAAACGGTACGTCTAGCCTAGGCCAATGAACCGCCCGAACCCGCTCCGGGAGCAGTTGGCCTTGTGGGGCCTGGTGTTAGGTTTGTGGTGTTTGTTGGTGCTGGCATTTGCGGCGCACCTGGTATTCACCAATGATTTAGCATTACCGCAGGCAATGATGCTTTCGCTGCGGGACTGGGCTCCGTGGGCTGCGCTGGCGCCGGCGGTCGCATGGCTGGCGTTCCGGTTCCCACTGGAACGCAGAACCCTGGTAACCCACGTCCCCGTCCACGTGCTGGCCTGTATGCTCACCGTTGTCCTTTGCGAACTGGTGGCGCGGCCGGCTGGAGCGCAACTCGGGGCTGGGCCAAATGGGCCTTCTTTCGAGGGAAGGCGCGCGGGCGAGCCCAATGAGGCTCCCCCGTTTGCTCCCGGGCCACCACCATTCCGACCGTTGCCCGGCCGGCCGGGCCCCGGCGGCGGCCGCCCGCCCGTGTGGCGTACGGCCTTCGGTCGCGCGCAATTCAGCATTCCGATTTACTGGGTCATTGTCAGCATCGTTCATACGCTGAACTATTACCGCCGGTCCGAGGAACGGGCTCTGCAGGCGTCCGAGCTCAATAGCCGGCTTACCGAAGCCAAGCTCCAGGCGCTGCGCACGCAATTGCATCCGCATTTTTTGTTCAACACGTTGAATGCGATCTCAACCTTAATTCATAAGGACCCACACGCCGCCGACGAGATGCTGGCCAATTTGAGCGAGCTGCTCCGCGCCACGCTCGACACGAGCCAACAGGAAATCACGCTGCGCCAGGAACTGAGCTTTCTGGATCGCTATCTGGAGATCCAACTGGCCCGTTTCGGCGACCGCCTGCGCGTTGAGAAAGAAATCGACACCACCGCGCTGGAGGGCTTGGTGCCGACGTTGATTCTGCAACCGCTGGTGGAGAACGCGATTCGCCATGGCATCGAACCGCAGAGCGGCACAGGGCGGTTGAGCATCCGGGCGCACCGCGCCGGCGCCAACCTGGAGATTGACGTGGAGGATAACGGGCCGGGATTTCGCAACGATTCGGTTCCACAGGAAGGTATCGGCCTGGCCAACACACGCGCGCGCCTGCAAGAACTTTATGCGAACGATGCGCGCCTGGTGTTGAAAACAAAAACCGATTCCGGATGTTCGGTTGAAATCATTTTGCCCTTTCACCAATGACTCTGCGCATTCTGATCGTGGACGACGAACCGCTGGCGCGCGAACGCATCCGGTCGCTGCTACAGGGCGAACCGGAGATTGAGATTGTGGCCGAATGCGCCAACGGGCAGCAGGCGGTGCAAGCGGTCGAAGCGCACCGGCCCGGCCTGATGTTCCTCGATGTGCAGATGCCCGAAATGGGCGGTTTCGAAGTGCTGCGGGCCATTCCACCTGAGCGGTTGCCGCTGGTCATCTTCGTGACGGCATACGATCAGCACGCGCTCAAGGCATTCGAGGTGCACGCGCTGGATTATTTGCTTAAGCCTTTTAAGCAATCCCGGTTCAAACAGGCGCTGAGTCATGCGCGTGAGGTTCTGGCGCAGCGTGGCGGAGCCGGCGTCTCCCGCGAACTGCTCGCACTGCTGGAGCAAGTCCGCCCAGGGCCGGGCTGGCTGGTGCGCATCCCGGTGCGGGAAGGCGAGCGCGTGCAGTTCATCAAGACCAGCCAGATCGAATATATCGAATCTGCGGGCAATTACGTGGTGCTGCACGCAGGCAAAGCCAATCACGTGGTGCGGGAGACGTTGACGGCACTGGAGACCAGATTAAATCCGAGACAGTTCCTGCGCATCAGCCGCTCGGCGTTGGTAAATATGGACCAGATCAAGGAGGTGCAGCCGCTGTTCAAAGGTGAGCACGCGGTGCGGTTGCACAACGGCAAACAACTGACGATGACCCGCGGGCTACGCGAGGTGCAGAGGTTGCTGAAATTCGCTTAACCGGATGCGCCGACTTTCGTCCGCAGCAACATTCGGTTGGCAGATGTTTCCCAGACGTGCTCGGCGATGGAACATTGCTGCGGACCGAAGTCCGCGCTCCGGTGCCCGTTCATCACGCATATGCCCTGTTCTACCCCGCACAATCGAGGGTTTATCTCAGGCGCATGGCCGGCCGGGGGGGAGCCGGTAGAGTATTGCGCAGATGGCCGAGCGCTCATGAGCGGATGCGGCCGATGAAAATAAAACAATAAAACAGAAATTATGAACACACGACCAAAACTCGCCCTCTGGCTCGCTATCGGCAGCCTGTTAGGCGCGTCGGTGCAGGCACAAACGGATAACCCCGACCCAACCCCCGGCCAGGCTCAGCCCAACCGGCCAAATCCCCCGCCTCCCTTCGGGCAGGCACTGATGGATGTACTTCAGAAATACGACACCAATCACGATGGCCAGCTCGACCAAAACGAAATGGCTGCGCTGCGACAAGACATCGCCGACGGCAAAGTCAGGCCACCGGGCTTGCGCAGGCAGGGCGGGCCCGGGGGCCCGGGCGGCCCACCGCGGCTGCCGAAGGATATCATCGAGAAGTATGACACCAATCACGTCGGGTACCTTGACGAAAACGAACGCGCAGCCTTGCGCAAAGACATCGAGGACGGCAAGATTCAACTGCCCCAGTTTGGTCCCGGCCAGCGCGGACCTGGTCAGAATGGAACCGGTCCTGGAGGCATGCACCCCTTCCCGACTGCGCAGCAAGTGCTCGAGCGTTTTGACACCGATAAGGACGGAAAACTGGACGAGACGGAACTGACTGCGTTTCTGAACGACGTCCAGAGCCATCTGCCACCCCCGCCATGGCGTGCCGGGCGGCCCGGCCCTGGGTTTGGCGCCGGTGGACCCAACCCGCCCCCAGGCGAAGCGCCGCCCCCGCCGCCCGCCGAGCAGCAGTGATACTCGTCTGCTCCGGCATCCGGATAGATGGTGCGGATGCGGCCATCCTGGTTGGCAGGTCATGCGGCACGTTGTCCCAGCCTCGGCTAGAGCCGAGGTTGGGAGCCTCGTTACTGGCAGGCTCGAAGCCAGCATTAGGACAAGTCCATAAACCTGGTCACATCGGGGCGGTGACGGCCTTGTCCCGGCGATCCATTTATTAATTTGCGAACCGTGAGGGGAACAAGGCCGTCCTCGCCCCTTCATGATTTGGTGCTGAGCCCCCGTTACCCCGTGTTCTCCGGGGTTGCCCCGCGAGGGTTGATAGTCTATTTTGCGGTTCGAAAACATTTGGTAAGGAACTGAGTCCCATGAAAAAGAGCGACGATGTTATGGAGAAGCAGCCAGCCGGTGCGGACCCGGCTTCAGAGCCATTGATGCCGGTCGAGCCAGAAACTCTCACCGCGGAACAATTGGAAGAACTCAAGCAGCGGGCAGCCAAGGCGGACGAGCATTGGGAACGGCTCCTGCGCACAACGGCGGACCTGGACAACTATAAGAAGCGCGCGACCCGGGAGAAGCAGGAGGCGGTGAAATTTGCCAACGAAAATCTGCTACAAAAGCTCGTGCCGGTGCTGGATACCTTTGACATGGCGCTGGCGGCAACTAACAATTCCCAAACCGATGCGGTGCAGGCGCTGCAAAAGGGTGTTCGTATGGTCTATCAACAACTGAAAACCGCATTGCAGGATGCCGGCATCGAAGAAATCGACGCCACCGGCAAGCCTTTTGACCCCAATCTGCACGAAGCCGTATCCCAGCAGGAGACCACCGCCATTCCCGAAGGCCAGGTGATGCAACAATTGCGCAAAGGTTATAAGCTGCGCGAGCGGCTGTTGCGCCCGGCTACCGTGGTTGTCGCCAAAGCCCCCGCACCCCATCCATGACGAAACGCGACTACTACGAAGTTCTGGGGGTGGAGCGAGGCGCGGGCGAAGAGGAAATCAAGAAGGCCTATCGGAAATTGGCGGTGAAATTTCACCCGGACAAAAATCCGGGCGACAAAGCCGCCGAGGAAAACTTCAAGGAATTAGGCGAGGCCTACGAAGTACTGTGCGATGCCCAGAAACGCGCCGCCTACGATCAGTACGGCCACGCCGCGTTTGACCGGCGCGCCGGCGGCTTCGCCCGCGGCGGATTTCACGATCCATTCGAGGTGTTCCGCGAGGTGTTCGGCGGCGGTGGCATTTTTGAAGACCTGTTCGGCGGCGCCCGCCAGGATCCCAGCCAACCGCAGCGCGGTGAGGACCTGCGCTACGACATGGAACTGACGTTCGAGGAAGCCGCCCACGGCTGCGAAAAGGAAATCACAGTCACCAAGCTGGACCGCTGCGAGGAATGCGCCGGGAGCGGCGCCGAGGCCGGCGCGCGCGCGCGCACGTGCAGCATGTGCGGCGGACGCGGGCAGGTGATCAGCTCGCGTGGTATTTTCAGCATCGCCCAAACCTGCCCCACCTGCCAGGGCGCAGGCCGGGTGCTCGATAAACCGTGCAAGGCGTGTCGCGGCCATGGCCGGCGCGAGCGCACTTCGAAGATCACGCTACGGATTCCTGCGGGGGTGAACAGCGGCTCACGGTTGCGTTCCGCCTCTAATGGCGAAGCGGGGTGGCGTGGCGGACCTCAGGGCGATCTCTATGTCATTTTGCATGTCCGACCGCACGACATTTTCCAGCGCGACGGCGATGACTTGTTGTGTGAAGTGCCGGTGAGTTTCGTGCAAGCGGCCCTGGGTAGCGAGATCGAGGTCCCAACTCTCGACGGCAAAGCTCCCGTCAAGGTCCCCGCCGGCACGCAGCCCGGCACCATGTTCCGGCTGAAGGGCAAAGGCGTCAAGAACATCCAGGGTTACGGCCACGGCGACCTGCACGTGCGGATCAACGTCGAAGTGCCAACGCATTTGTCCGCCGCGCAAAAGGCCAAACTGCAGGAGTTCGCCGACCTTTGTACTGGCGGAGAAAGCCCCTCGACTCAGACGGTTTTCGAGAAGGCAAAGAAGCTGTTCAAGTGAACTGCCCCCGTGCATCGTTTCTATCTAGCGCCAACGCAGGCCGCTCCGCAGCCAACCCTCACCCTGACTGGCGACGAGGCCCGTCACGCGTTGCACGTCTTACGTCTCCGCGCCGATGAGCAGGTCACCATCCTCGATGGCGCAGGTCAGGAATTCCTCTGTAAAATCGAGGCAACAGAACGGGACCGTCTGACTTTGCAGGTGTTGGAGCGGCGCGTGCACGGAACACCAGCCTGGCGGCTCACGCTTTGTGTTGCCGTGCCCAAAGGCAAGCTCATCGAGTCGATCATCCAAAAGGCTACGGAACTCGGGGCCGCCCGTGTCGTGCCGCTGCTGACGGAGCGCGTCGTGGCGGTGCTCGATCGCGAAGCGGCGCAGGAAAAGCAGCGCAAGTGGCAGGCGGTGGCCGTCGAGGCCATCAAGCAGAGCGGCGCGCCGTGGCTGCCCAAAGTCGAGGCACCCCTGCCTTTGCCGGAGTATCTTGAGCGGCGTGAAAACTTTGAGCTGGCCCTGGTGGGCTCCTTACAACCGGGCAGCAGGCATCCCCGGGAGTGCCTGCTTGCCTTCGAGCGTGAGCAGCAGCGCAAACCGGGCTCGGTGGCTGTTTTCGTCGGGCCGGAGGGTGACTTCACCCCCGCCGAACTCGGCTCGATTGAAGCCACCGGCGCAAAGCCCATCACGCTCGGGTCACTGGTGTTGCGGGTCGAGACCGCCGCCATCTATTGCCTTTCGGTGCTGAATTACGAGTTGCAGTGGAAGCCGTAATTATCCCCTGCCCTGCACCAACACACGAAATGCCTGGCCCAGGTGCTGGGGATGCGTCAGGGTTTGAAACTGACGCCGCCGCTCGGGCGTCCACTCACCGAACTCCCATTCACCACTCCAAGTGCGCGCCGCAATCCCGGTCAGGAACTGAGCCTGAGTGGTTAGTTGGCTCGGCTGGAGCCCGACGCCCAGCCCGGCTGTCTCAAGCGCAGCGAAATTGACATGGGCCGTCAGATCCTGCTCGCCGGGGTCGGCCAGGACGTCCGGGCTGAGTTGATGTTGCCGATACGCGCGTAAAGTGCCCGCGGTGCGGTGCGGCAGCAGCAGTTCATTACGAGTCAGCCCATAATCGATGGTCATCAGTTTCCCGGCGCCAAGACGTTGTGCAGCACAGCGCCACCAACGTGTTGCGCTCGGAGCAATCTCAACGGTAAAACCGTCCGGCAACACCGGTTTCAGCGCCTCCAACTCGGTCACGGGAATTTGCCGGCGGCAGCATTGCAGCAGCCAGCGTGGCGGCTCAAGCCGAGTCCAACGGAAATGGCCCTGCTCGCTCGTAACCCCCCACTCGAACCACTCCTGGCGCGTGCGATCCCAACCCAGGCGATGCACCGGAAAAGCATCGAGCAGCTCGTTTGAAAAAATCACCCCTCGCAGCGGCGCAGAATTTTCCGGTCCTTGAGTTCCTTGCGCTGCGGCGCCCAGGCTCGGGACCCAGCATACTTTGTCGCCAAATTCAGCCAGGGTCGCTTGTTGCCATTGCTGACGGCGAGCCGAGGGTTCGACGATCCAGTATCGAGTTCGCTCAAAGAGGGCGGACCGGTGCTGGCGCAGCCAGTTTAGGATATCGCGGGCTAATTCGCCGCGATGCGCGCCGGCCTCAACCAGGGCTAACGGGCCTGGTCGGGGATCCGTCGCCGCAGTGAGCTCTTCCAGCCACCCCGCGAACTGGCACGCGAGCAACTCGCCGAACAGGCCACCTACGCTGACGCTGGTAAAGTAGTCGCCGCGCCGCCCGATATTGTCCGGTTCCTTTTCATAATATCCATAAACAGGACAATACAGGGCCAGGTGCATGAAGCGGGCGAAGGAGATGCACCCTCGATTTTGAATCAACTGGGCGATTTTTTCAGCGAGTTGGCTCAAGATTCCAAGTGTGGTGCGGATTTAGCTATCAACCCGTCAAACGGTGTAACATTTATGGCGAAGATAGACGCATTCTTCAATCTGATGTTCGAGCAAAAGGCCTCCGACCTGCACCTTTCCTCGAACAACAATCCCATGTTGCGCATCAACGGCGAACTCCAGCGCGTGGACCACCCGCCGCTCGAGAACGACGATCTCAAGAAGATGCTCTACGAAATCGCGCCGGAGTACAAGATTAAGATTTTCGAAGAAACCGGCGACGTGGACTTTGGGTACGAGATTCCCAATATCTCGCGTTTTCGCGCCAACTTCTTCAATCAGAAGTACGGCATCGCGGCGGTGTTCCGGCAGATTCCCAGCAAGGTGCTTTCATTCGAGGATTTCGAGAAGTTTGATGCCCCGCTGCCCGCGGTGTTGAAGAAGTTTGCGATGCTGCATCGGGGACTGGTTGTGGTGACGGGCCCCACCGGCTCGGGCAAATCCACCACGCTTGCGGCGATGGTGGATTACTGCAACAAGAACCGGCGCGACCACATCATCACCGTGGAGGACCCCATCGAATTCGTCCATGAGAGCAAGAATTGCCTGGTGAACCACCGCGAGGTGGGCGTGCACACCAAGAGTTTCGCCTCCGCGCTGCGCGGGGCCTTGCGCGAAGACCCGGACATCATCCTGGTCGGTGAGTTGCGCGACCTTGAAACGATCGAGCTTGCGCTGGTGGCCGCCAGCACCGGTCACCTGGTGTTTGGCACCCTGCACACCCCCAGCGCCGCCAAGACAGTGGACCGCATCATCGACGTGTTCCCCGCCGAACAACAAAATAAGATCCGCGCGACACTCTCCGAAGCGCTCAAAGGGGTGGTGGCGCAGAACCTCTTCAAGCGCATCGACAAGAAAGGCCGGGTCGCGGCGCTGGAAATTCTGGTTTTCACGACGGCCATCGCCAACCTGGTTCGCGAAGGCAAAACCCACCAAATCCCCGGCATGATCCAGGTGGGCAAGAAAATCGGCAATCAGCCGCTGGACGACGCCATCATGGAGCACTTGCGCATGAAAAGAGTGTCGCCCGAGGAAGCTTACGACAAGTCCATGGACAAAAAGAAATTCCGCACATTCCTGCCGCACCCGCCCGAAGAAGACGAAACCTGACCTATGCGCCGCCCAGAACTTGATTACCTGTTGTCCACGATGCTGGATTCCCAGCCGGAGGTGTCCGACCTGCTGTTCACGGTGGACAAACCGCTCCAGGTGGAGTCCTTCGGCGACCTTAAAGCGGTCGCGGTGGAATCCGCATTCGAGAAGCTCTCGCCGTTCCAAACGGAGATGGTGGCGCTAAACCTGGTGGGGGACAACCAGTGGCACCTGATCGATCTCATTCGCCGGGGCTCGTGCGACACCGCTTACACGCTGGCCGATAAGGCGCGGTTCCGTATCAATATTTTCTCGCAGCGCGGCAATTATTCGATCGTGTTGCGCAAACTCAACACGGTCATACCGACGCTTGAATCGCTAAGGTTCCCCGAGATCATCGCCCAACTCCCACTCGAAAAAACCGGGCTGGTGCTGGTCACTGGCGCCACCGGGTCCGGCAAATCCACAACTCTGGCTGCGGTGCTCAACGAAGTGAACCACTCCAAGCCGGTTCACATCATCACACTGGAAGACCCCGTCGAATTCATTCATCCCCACGACAAAGCCACGTTCAACCAGCGCGAGCTGGGCACCGATTTCGACAGTTTCTCCAATGGCTTGCGCGCGGCCCTGCGCCAGGCGCCCAAAGTGATTCTGGTGGGCGAAATGCGCGATCGAGAGACGGTAAAAATTGCGCTGAGCGCCGCCGAGACCGGACATCTGGTGCTCAGCACACTCCATACGATCGATGCCGGCCAAACCATCAACCGTATTCTTGGCATGTTCGAGACCGAGGAGCAGGAGCAAATCCGGGCGCGGTTGGCCGACACCTTGCGCTGGGTGGTCAGCCAGCGGCTCGTGCCGAAGAGGGACAGCGGCCGCCATGCCCTGCTGGAAGTCATGGGCTCAAATCTGCGCACACAGGAAACCATTCGCCTGGGCGAGAGCGAAGGCAAAAGCTTTTACGAAATTATCGAGGCCAGCCAACCGTTCGGCTGGCGCACGTTCGACTTCTCCGCTCTGGAAGCGTACGAACAGGGCAAGATCACCGAGGAGGTCGCCCTGCTGTACTGCACCAAGCGCGGCCCGGTCATGCGCGGCATTGACAACATCAAGAAAGGCCGCGGCGAGTCCACTCATGAGATGAGCTCGTTGCGCATGAGGTCCGGCCAGGAATCGCGCGTCGGCGCGCCGCCCCCCCTCCCGGCGACTTTAAAACTGAAATAACCTATGACCAGCAAGTTCGATTTCATCAGCGCCAACGATAAGCCGGCACTGCTCGCCTTTTCCACGCCGGAATGGCTCGATGCCGCCAAAACGGCCCTCACCGAGCTGGGCTATAAAGTCCACACCGCGGCGACGCACAGCGATTTCCTTATCCGGTTCAGCCAAATCCATTACCAGGTGGTGATCCTCGAGGAACTCTTCGCGGCCAATAGCCGCGCCGAAAATCTCACGCTCCAGGCTCTGCAGAATATGCCGATGAGCCAGCGGCGCCATGCCACGACCATTCTCTTCGGTGAATCGTTCCAGACCTTCACCCCGATGCAAGCTTTTCAACAAAGTGTCCACGCGGTTATAAACAGTTCCGAACTGTTCCTCCTGAAGCAACTCATCGAAAAGGCTGTCGCCGACAACACGCTGTTTCTCACCAGCTATCGCGAAGCCACTCGCCGCGCCTACGCCTCCGCCGCTGCGGAAGCTTAATCGAAGCGCGCTAGCGGCGGGCTACCAGCAACAAGGCTGCTGCCGCCGTTTCTGCCACCCCCCACTTGCTCGCACGTTGGGGTTAGGCTAGCTTCCGCCCAACACAATTCCGACTACTATGAAAACATTCCTGGTTGCCCTCTGTCTGCTCGCGGCCCAAACCCCATTCCTGCGCGCGCAGGACTTAACCCCGGGCGACCGCGCCCGCGCCCTGAAGTATCTCGAAAAGACCCGTGCCGATGTGCTGCACGCGACCCGCGGGCTCTCACCGGCGCAGTGGGATTTCAAACCCGCGCCCGACCGCTGGTCGGTAGCCGAGGTGACCGAACACATTGCCGCCGCCGAGGATTTGCTGCGCGGGATGATTCAGGACAAGGTCATGAAGGCGCCCGCCCGAACCGACACCGTCGATCTAAAGACCGTCGATGACTTCGTGTTGAAGGCCGTCCCTGACCGGAGCCATAAAGTCCAGGCACCCGAGCCGTTGCGGCCGACCAACCGCTTCGGTTCGCCCGCGGCCAGCCTGAAGCATTTCCAGGAGAGCCGCGCCAAGACCATCGAGTTTCTCAAGGCGACGCCTGACCTGCGCGCACACGCTGCGGACAGCCCCATGGGGAAACAGCTCGACGCCTATGAGTGGGTGCTCTTTCTGGCGGCGCACAGCGAACGGCATACCAAACAAATCGAAGAGGTGAAGGCCGACCCGAATTTTCCAAAGAGCTAAATGCTCACTTCGCGCGCAAACGGCGTAGGCGTTTGATTTCCCTAACGACCCCGAGCAACAGGCGATGGGCCTGGGCCAGGGCATCGTCCAGGCGGGCGCATTCCTCCAGACCGGGTTCGTCGAGTGGCGTGCGGCGGGTGAGCTGATCGGCGGTGAGACAACACTCGCTACGCAGGAGCTGGAGTTCGACGATGATTTCCGAAGCGCAATCCAGCGGAAGCGCGTCTGGCTGCCTTTGCGGTTGCATGGTGCAAGATTGCGCCAGCCCCCTTGGCGGTGACATTCAGACGAACACGCTATTTGTTGTCGGTGTTCATCCGACGACTGCCAGGCCGGAGGCTACTTTCGTTTCTTCATCAGGTGCTCGATCTCGTCCGCCTCCAACGGGACGTCCGCCATCAGGTCGATGTTGCCGCCTTCCTGCACCAGGATATCGTTCTCCAGCCGCACGGCCAATCCTTCCTTTGGCAGGTAAATGCCCGGCTCGACGGTGAGCACCCAGCCGGCCTGAATGGGTTCGGTGGTGATCCCAACATCGTGGACATCCAAACCCAGCGGATGGCCTACCCCGTGCATAAAATACTTCTTCAGCGCGGGCTTTTCCGGGTCCTGTTTGCGAACCTCGGATGGCTTTAATAAGCCAAGGTCCAACAGTTCTTTCTCCATCGCCGCTTCGGACTCTTTCTGCCATTCTCGCGGGAGCTTGCCCGGAGTCGCAGCCTTGCTCGCGGCGCGAAACACTCGCAGTACTGCGCCATAAACCTGGCGTTGCCGCCGGGTAAACCGCCCGTTCACCGGAATTGTCCGGGTCAAGTCCGAGTTGTAATTGGCGTAACTGGCAGCGACATCCAGCAGGAGCAACTCACCGGCGCGGCAAACCTGATCGTTCTGGTGATAATGCAGCACGCAGGCGTTGGGCCCGCTGGCGATGATCGGGCCGTAAGCAAAATCGCCTCCGCGGCGAATGAACTCGTGCGCGAACTCGGCTTCGATTTCCGTTTCCGACACGCCGGGTTTCACGACCCGGCAGACCCGCAGGAAGCCGGCGCGAGTAATGGAAGCGGCGTGGGCGATCAGGTCCAGCTCCAGGTTGGATTTGACGGCGCGCAAGCGGTGCATGAGCCGGGCCAGCCGGCGGTAGTCGTGCAAAGGATAGCGCGTTTGGGTGTCGCGCACGAACCGCGCCTCGCGCGTTTCAACTTCAATCACCGCGCGCTTGTGTTCGTTGGAATTCAGATATACGTGGTCACATTCGCAGATGAGCCGATGAAAGAGCGGACGGAACTCCGAAAGCCATTCGACGCGCTTGATGCCTGAGACCTCTTGGGCCTGCTGCTTGGTTAGCTTGTGCCCTTCCCACGTCACCAGCAAGTCGTTGGTTTCGCGGACAAAAAGTATCTCGCGCATGTTTTTCTCGTGCGCGTCCGGGTAAAGCAGAAGGATTGTTTCCTCCTGGTCCACGCCAGTGAGGTAAAACAAATCCGAGCTCTGGCGCCAGGCAAACGAGCCGTCAGCATTGGTGGGCATCAGGTCGTTGGCATTAACAATCACCAGCGAATTTGCCTCGAGCAGCTTCGCCAGGTTCGCCCGGTTATTGATGAAGAGTTGCGGATCAATGGGTCGATAACGCATAAGAAAACCGCCGCTCTCTTACACCAGCGCCCAGAAAGCGTCACTAAAATTCGCCAACATACAATCCCCTGCGACATAATATTCGCCGCGGAGCGCGGACTTCAGCTTCAGTCCGCAACAACGCCCGAGCGCCCGACCCGTTTTCACAATTATTCAGCCCACCTTTAGTTCTGGGGTTGCTGTGGACTGAAGTGCGCGCTCCGCTCTGCTATTCCGCTGCTCAGCTCGGATTGGCGTCTTGCTCAGGGGGTGGAGCGGTCTGAGCGTGCTTTTTGCGCTGGTGGCGCGCCACAATGGCACGCGTAACGAAAAAGGAGATGATCGCGAAGGGTGTCGCACAGATGCACCCGCCCAGCAGCCAACGTTTCCCCACCGAGCCAAAAATCGCGGTCCACATCCGCCAGGAAAACCCTTCCCACCGGGGCCGAGTGATGTGGGGGGGAAGTTTGTGCGGATGGCTCAGCAGCCAATAACCAAGGTCGTATTCCCAACGGTAAATCACCGGCATGAAAGGCAGGATGACGTCGTGGAGAGTTCCGGCGATTACCGCCGCCAGAATGTTGCTGCCAGTGAGCCAGGCGAAAAAAATAGCCGACAACGTTTTAAGGCCAAACAAAGGTGTGAAGCCGAAGAAGACGCCAATGGCCACACCCCCCGCAATGGCCTGGGGCGTGTCGCGAATGGCCAGCAGTCGCAAGGAATGACGGCGCAGCCAATCGTGAATGTTCATCGGGGTTGGGACAGTTGCCGGCCGCGATTAAAAGCCACGGCCTCGGCATATTTCACGCCCTGGCCGCCAAAAACATCGAGCGCGGAGCCGATCGTCACATCGATCCGACCCCGCCCAATCTGCGTGACGGTCTCAAGGTCGGCCAGGGAAGACACTCCCCCGGCATAGGTCGTCGGCAGGGGCGACCACGCGGCCAGGTCCGCGACCAGCTCCTGGTCAATGCCACGGCACAACCCTTCCACATCCACGGCGTGGATAAGAAACTCCGCACACCAGGTGGAAAGCTGCTCGAGGGTTTCACGACTCACCGGAGTGGCGGTAAATTTTTGCCAACGGTCGGTTACCACCACGTAACGCCCTTCACGCCGGCGGCAGCTCAAATCCAAGACCAACCGCTCTTTGCCAATGGCCCGAACCAATTCTCGCAACCGATCCCAATCGATAGCACCAGCATGAAAGACCCATGAGGTCACAATGACGTGGGATGCGCCGGCGTCGAGCCACTCCCGCGCATTGCCGAGTTGAATCCCGCCGCCCACCTGCAGCCCGCCGGGGTACGCGGCCAGTGCCGCGCGCGCTTGCGTCTCGTTGCCCGGGCCGAGCATGATGACGTGGCCGCCACGCAAACCGTCGCGCCGGTACAGCTCAGCGTACCAGGCGGCATCGTGCGGCGAAACGTAGTTCGTCTTGAGCGCGCTGGGCTCTGGAGCCAGCGTGCCGCCTACCAACTGCTTCACGCGGCCTTCATGCAGATCAATGCAGGGGCGAAACATGGCAACAGGCTCTCATGAGGCGTCCGGAGGGCGCGGCACAAACTGGGCCTGGGCGTTTTCAACCAGTTCTTTAATCCGCAAAGCATCGGCCTTGCTGTGCCCATGGCTGGATAGGGGGTCCGTGCCGCCCGAGGACTCGATCAGGATTTCAGACCAGATCATGCCCGTTCGGATGTGAACCGAAGCCACTTTGGTGATGCTGACGCTGATTTCGTCCTGGCTCAACCACGATCGTTTGCGGCGGATCACCGCTTTATCAGTCACCTCGATGACGGTAGGGAACAGATGATTGCCGCTGGTCCAGCGGCTCGCCCGAAACAATTCCGATGCCATAAAATCTACAATCGACTATACCACCGCGTGGCCCGTCCTTTGCGCCGGATTTGGTCCCGGCGCGGTGCCGCGTGCGCCTCTGGAGCGTGGGCAGGTTGAAAACCTGCACTACCGCAGATTGAAAATCTGCGCTACGCGCTTGGCAAGCTTGAAACATAGCGGCGACTATCTCGCACATCTCGCATTACGGGACTAAAGCAGAAAACTCCAAATCTATCGGGCCAAGAGGTTACTCCAGAAAAGTAATCTTCCGCTTCGCCTCGGTTGGTTTGGCGAAACTGTCCAGCAAGGTCGTGCCGGAGTTTGCTGGAGGCAGCGCAGCTTTCGTCGGCGCGCTCTGCGGCTCCAGGGCCGAACGCAACGCGCCCTCGACCAGTTGAGCGCAGTGGATCTTCATCGGCGGCAGCGGCCCCAACTCACCGGCCAATTGCTCGGTCTTCAAAGCCAGCGCTTCCTCGGCAGTCTTGCCGCGAATCAACTCGGTCGCCAGACTAGCCACCGCAATGGCGGTCTCACAGCCGAAGGATTGAAATGTCGCCCGGTCAATCACTTTACGCCCGTTTTGTTCCTTGAACTTCACCCACAAGCGCAGCATCTCGCCGCAATCGGAATTGCCGACTGTCCCGATCGCATCGGCATCGGGCAACTCACCGAGGTTCTGCGGATTGCGCAGCGCCTCGGAAATTCGTTTTTGTAACTCATCACTCATAAATCGGAGCGCGGACTTGAGCCCGCAGCAATGTTCAATCGCTCAGTAGGCCTAAATCTTTGCGCATTTTCCATCCGGCTGATGCTGCGGACTAAAGTCCGCGCTCCGCCCTACTCGACTTTGTACCTTCGAATGGCGGGGTCCACCTCGCGAGCCCAGGCATCGAGTCCACCGCGCAGGCACCGGACATTTTGCAAGCCGTGCCCCATGAAATAGGCAGCGGCATCGAGAGCCTGTTTGCCCTGGTGATCGATCA
Source organism: Verrucomicrobiia bacterium (assembly GCA_035934555.1). Taxonomy (GTDB): domain Bacteria; phylum Verrucomicrobiota; class Verrucomicrobiia; order Limisphaerales; family UBA8199; genus DASYXT01. The sequence goes on from DASYXT010000001.1 coordinate 33,050, forward strand.
GCACCAACGGCCGGGTATTGGTGCCTTCGCCCAAAATTTGCTGCATCACAGGTTGCGAGAGCAGCAACGAGCCGGGCAGATGCACCGCCGCGAATTCCTCACGCGAGCGCACATCGATCAAACGCAGCGACGGCTCGCGTTTGAGCCAATCGGCCAGCTCTTTGGGCTCGAGCAAAATGTGGGCGTCCTGCTCCTGGCTGGTCCGCAGATGCTCGAGCACCTCTTGCGCGTCGAGGCCGCCGTTGCGCGCGCATAACTCGGCCACCGTTTCCTCCGGCTGAAACGCGCAACTGCTGCAGCCGCCAATGTGGTAGCGGCGGAATAAAGCGCGCTGCGCCCCGGGGCACATGTCGAGCACCTCGCGCATGGTCGAGCTGGAGCTTAACGACTTCATATCCATGACCAGCGCCTCAGGCGCCGAAAAACCGCTGGATTTCGCCGAGCACCTCGACGAAGCGATCGATTTCGGCCGTCGTATTGTAAAAGTAGAAACTGGCGCGAGCCGTGGACTCGACGCCAAGCTTATGCATCAGCGGCTGGTTGCAATGATGGCCGCCGCGCAAGGCGACGCCGTGCTGATCGGCTACCGTTACGACGTCATGGGCATGAACATCCTTCAGCAAAAAACTGACCAGACCGGCGCGACCGATGGGCGGTCCGAACAGGCGCAAGCCACTCAACCGCGAAAGCCTGGCATAGGCATACGCGCCCAATTCCTGGTCGTGCGCGGCAATATGCGGCCGGCCAATGTTGTCCAGGTAATCCATCGCCGCATGCAGTCCGACTGCCCCCGAGATATCCGGTGTGCCGGCCTCAAATTTATGCGGCGCATGTTTCCAGGTGCTCCTCTGAAAACTCACGCTCAAGATCATCTCCCCGCCGCCTTGATAGGGCGGCATGCCTTCGAGCACTTCCTGCCGGCCATAAAGCAGCCCGATGCCAGTCGGGCCGCACATCTTGTGACCGGAAAAGGCGAGGAAATCGCAGCCGATTTCCTGCACATCGAGCGGCCGATGCCCGGCGCTTTGGGCGGCATCCACCAGCGTCATTACGCCCAGCTTGCGGGCGCGAGCGCACAATTCCGTCACCGGATTAATGGTGCCCAGCGAGTTGGAGATGTGCGTCAACGCCAGCAGCTTCACCTCTTTCGTCAGCCATTCGTCCAGCCGATTTAAGTCCAACAAACCCTTGTCCCCGGTCACTGGCAGGAACAACAACTCCGCCCCAGTCCGCTCGGCCAAGAGCTGCCACGGCACAATGTTGCTGTGATGCTCCATCTCGGTCAGGAGAATTTTGTCCCCTGCCTTGATGTTCTTGCCACCCCAGGACTGCGCAACCAGGTTTATGCCTTCGGTTGTTCCGCGCGTGAAAATGATTTCGTCGGCGCTGCGGGCGTTAATGAACCGAGCGGCGCGCGCCCGGGCTGCTTCGAAGGCGGCAGTGGCGCGGTTGCTCAACTCGTGAATGCCCCGGTGCACGTTGGCGTTGTCATGCTCGTAATAGTGGCGCAGAGCTTCAAGCACCGCGCGCGGCTTTTGCGTCGTGGCGGCGTTGTCGAAATAGAGCAGAGGCCGGCCATGCACCTGTTGGTTAAGCGCGGGGAAATCGGCCCGCAGCGCGGACCAGTCCTGCGTTGTCTCGGGTGGAGCGTCAGCAGCGGCGAGCGTCATAAGCAGGGGGGCTCCTACAGCAGGCCGAGTTGCAGTTTGGCCGCTTCGGTCATCATTGCCTGGTTCCAGGGAGGATCCCACACCAGTTCAACCGCCACATCATCGACGCCCTCCAACGACAGCAGCTTACTCTGCACGTCCTGGGCCAGCATGGGTCCCATGCCACAGCCGGGCGCAGTCAGCGTCATCTTCACATCGACTTTGTAATTGGAAGAGCCGAGAGGATTCAGGTGGCAATCGTAAATAAGACCCAAATCGACGATGTTCACCGGGATTTCCGGGTCATAACAGCTCCGCAGTTGGTTCCAAATTTCTTTCTCGAGGTTTTCTTGAGTTACCGGCGCGCCGGTTCCGGCAGCCTTCGCGGCAGCCTCGATACCCAAAGCGTCGGCGTCCTTCCCCTCGATGCGGAACATATTGCCGTTGACGACAACGGTATAAGAACCGCCGAGGGATTGAGTGATGACGGCCTGCTCGCCCTTCTGCAGGGTAACAGGCGTGCCGACGGGAATAACCGCCGCCGCCACATCCCGGGTTAAGGTGACTGGGTCACTATAGCTCATAGACTATGGGTTCTAATATACTTGATAACGGCCGAGTTGCAGGTCGAATTGCAGCTCACATGTCTTCGGTCTCGGTGCTCACCGGCCGGCCGGTCTCGCCCTGGAGCGCCGACATGACCGCATGCCAGGCCAGAATCGCGCACTTGACGCGGGCCGGGAACTTGTGCACGCCGGCAAACACCGCCAACTTGCCCACATCTCCAGCCACGTTGCCCGTCATGACCATATCATGGACCTGCTCGAACATCCGTTTCACCTCGGCTTTGGATTTGCCTTTGACACTTTCTGTAAGCAACGACGCGGAGGCTTTTGAGATGCAGCAACCCGAGCCGAGAAAGCTGATGTCTCGGATCGTCTCGCCGTCGAGTTGCAGGAACAATTTGAGCTGGTCACCGCACAAGGGGTTATGGCCCTGGGCCGAACAGGTTGCCTGGACCAGCTCATGGAAATTGCGTGGGTGCTTGCAGTGGTCCAGGATGACCTGCTGATACAGGTCGCTCAGGTCGTCAGTTGCCATTGGCGCCACCAACGAGATGCGGATTGGCTTCAAGCCGCTCCCAAACGATCCGGTCCAACTCTTCACGCGCCGGCGTGTAACGAATCCGGTCCACGATTTCACCGGCAAACGCGTGAATTAACATCCGCCGGGCCGTCTCGGCGCCGATGCCGCGCGCGCGCAGGTAAAAAATCGATTCTTCATTCAATTGGCCGACGGTCGCGCCGTGCGTGCACTTCACGTCGTCAGCGTAGATTTCCAACTGCGGTTTGGTATCGATCGTCGCGTCCTGACTGAGCAGCAGGTTTTTGTTGGTCTGCTTGGCGTCGGTTTTCTGGGCGGGCTGGCGAACCAGAATACGGCCATGAAACACCCCTTTGGAGCGCCCATCGAGAATGCCGTTATAATACTCGTGGCTGTTGCAACGGGGACTGGCGTGCTCGACGACCATATGGTGGTCGGCCAATTGCTCGCCACGAGTCAGGTATAATCCGTTGAGAATGCACTCGACGCCTTCACCGGCCAGCGAGGTGCGAATATCATTGCGCGAAAGCCGCGCTCCCAACGCAAAGGAATGGGCGAGCAGATTCGCGCCACGCCCCAAATGCGAATGCACCGCCGCCATGTGAAACGCCTCGAGGCTCTCGTCCTGAACTTTGCAATATTCGACCCTCGCACCTTCCTCCAGAACCAGCTCAGTAACGGCATTGGTGAAATAAGGGGCATCGCCGGCGCTGAGGTAGGTTTCCAAAATGGTTGCCTGGCTGCCACGTTCAGCCAGGACAAGCGTGCGCGGATGGCTGGTGGCGCCGGGCTCACCCGTTGTGCTCAGGAACACCAGGTGAATGGGCCGGCTTGCCCGCCGCCCGGCAGCGATGCGAATAAACGCCCCATCCTGAAAAAATGCCGTGTTCAGCGCGGTGAACGAATTCTCTTCACCGGCGGCCTGCCGGGCTAAATGTGTCTCCAATAAAGCCGAGTCGGTCTTGAGCGCGGTGGCGAGACTTTTCGCGGTGACACCCTCCTCGAGGCCCGAAACAGCGGAAAGGTTCTCGGCAAAATGACCGTTGACGAATACCAGGCGCACCGAATCCAGTCTGCCGAACGTGCGCTGCTCCAGTGTTTCGCCCGAAACGGCGTCGGTTTGTAATTCGAATACCGGCCGGAAAGGGAGCTTCGCCAGCGCCGTCACATTGGTGAACCGCCAATCTTCATCGTGCAGCGTGGGAAAACCGCGTTCGGCGAACCGGGCAATGCCGGCCTTGCGCAGCGGAAACAGCCAGGACGGCTGTTCGGTAGTTCGCTCGAACCGCTCAAATTTTTCCAGATGCGGTTCGGCAATTTTCATGCGTGATGGTTCAGGTTTTTGCACCATAATTTCGAGTCCCGTCCGGCGCTCAAAGCCGGCCCGATGAGTCCGCTAGTGTTCCATGACCTCAGGTGGCGCGCAAGTCCCGCGCGCAGAGGCCGCCGAACCGACCAATGCGGATCCGCGCATAAACGTGTCCGCTCCCAGGCAGTTCTGTGCCCATAGTCGCTCCTTGACCTGCCTTATCCCGGCCCTTAGGGTTTGTTACATGGCGAACGCAAAGAAGGCCAGGCGCAAAGCCCTGCTGTTGGGGGTGGGTCTCGACTCCGATGGCCACAAACGCCTGACCACCGGTCCCAACTTCGTGCTGGTGGGCGGTTCCGCTGAAACCCACGAGCACATGACCGAAAAGGTGATTAAGCTCAACGAGAAACTTTCCGCCCACGGCAAGCAACTCGAAGAGGTCTCGGGCGCCGAACTCGACGATCTGGCCCGCTCGGTGGGCCTTCGCCCCGACAAAGAGGAACCGTGACACCCGCCCCGGCCCAGCCCCACACGGTTCTGCTGCTGATGCTGGCAGGGGCGCTGGTGTTCGCGCTGACACCGCTGGTCCTAGCCAAATTATGGTCGAGAAAATTCTCACCGCCAACTCCGGGCCCGGAGAAGACCGCGATTTATGAATGCGGCCTGCAGTCGCAGGGGGACGCCTGGGTCCAGTTCCGAGCCGAGTATTACCTGTATGCGATTATTTTTCTGATTTTCGATGTGGAAACCCTTTTCCTGTTCCCGTTTGCGGTGGCATTTGGGCATCTGTCATTGGGAGGGTTCGTCGCGATGATGGTTTTCCTGCTGCTTTTGGTCGAGGGCTTAGCCTGGGCGTGGGCCAAGGGCGCATTAGATTGGAAATGATACAATGGACGACGTTCTGCGCAGTGAGTTACGCAAACAGGGAATTCTCACCACCACCCTCGACGAACTCTACAACTGGGGCCGAAAAAATTCCCTGTGGCCGCTCGGATTTGGCCTGGCGTGCTGCGCGATCGAGATGATCGCCACCTCGATGGCCCGGTATGACCTGGCCCGATTCGGCGCGGAAGTGTTTCGCCCCTCGCCCCGCCAAGCCGACCTGATGATCGTCGCGGGCACGGTCACCAAGAAGATGGCGCCGCAGGTTGTGCGCCTGTACAACCAGATGCCGGAACCCAAATACGTGATCGCTATGGGCGCGTGCGCGATTTCCGGCGGCCCGTTCAAACAGGGCTACAATGTTTTGAAAGGCATTGACCGTTACATCCCGGTCGATGTGCACATCCCTGGTTGCCCGCCACGGCCGGAGGCGCTGCTGCACGCCATCATCACCTTACAGGAAAAGATCGCAGCGCAATCACTTACCGGCCCGCAGCGCCCCAGGCACCTGCTGCCGGAAGCACCGGCGGAGTTTCCGGTGCCCCAGTTCGGTGAGCATGACTTGCTGCCGCCGAGCAATCACGGTGTCTGGCAGCCACCAACTGCGGGCTGTCACGCAGGAGAGAGTGGAGCGTAAAGCGTAGAGCGCTATTTCAGGGCCTAAAGGAAAAGGCGACCCGATCCGAGACCGAGTCGCCTCTCCTAACCAACCTAACAACCACCACAATAACCCCTGCTTAATATACTTGGCGCGGCAAATTGTGCAAATTGCGCCCGACAGGGCTTGTTGAAGCCTTTAATTTTCAGCCATTTACCCTCGCGCTGGCTCCCAGGGACAGTTGCACTCAGCGCCGTTTGGACATATCACAGTCCCTTCTTTTCGTGTGCCGAGACGGGTTACACCCTTAGGCCAGCCTGTGGGTGCTCAGCCAAATCCTCGATCTCCTAACCCAATATCCGCAACTCAGCCTCACGCCGCTCCAACCACGCCGGCAGAAATCTCATGATTTCTTCCTTGGATGCCACCAATTGCATGTAGTCTGCAAGCGGATTATGGCCGCAGACCTGTTCGTACCTATGCCATTCCTCCAGCCTTGTTCGCAGCGTGGCCAGTTCCTGCTTCGTCTCCTCCAGATATTCGCGTCCCCGTTTGATTTCACGCCGCAGCAATTCTTTCGCTTCGAGCCGTGCATCCCGGTGCTCCGCATTTCCCATCAAATGCTGCAGCCGAGCCTGCGCTCCGGGGCCGGTGTCTAGCTCCGCACCGACATTGACCCAACTTTCCTGCTCAATTTGCGCTCGTGCGCTCATGTCTCCTCCAGTCGTGAAATGTTAACGTTGATGCTTGCCAATGACCGCGTCGTCACAGGCGCCCTTGTTCCCCCTCGCGCTCCGAAACTACGCACAAAAAATCCTTAGCTTCCCCTTGCCAACGAACTTAAAGTTTTTACCACAGCCGTCGCAACTGCGGCTATGGGATGAACACCCTACCTGGTCGCAGCTCCAAATTCCCAAAGAGCGGCCGAGCCCAAATTTTGGCCGCAGATTGGCGCAGATTCCAGTTACGGTTCAGTGACGCTGGTCGCAACCCTTTCTCCCTTCTCGCTTTCGGGGTTTGGGAAATCCTGCAAATGTAGGGCTGAAATCGGTCTGCGATTTTTTTCCATTTACCTGTTGCGTCCCAGATTGTCCTTGGTATATTCCCCGTTCCGTTTCACCCGGTAGGGTGGCCGGACAGCATAACTGCGGCACCGATAACCGACCCCTGTCCAGGGGCGGGATTGATGGCCCCGCTCTCCAAGTTGCTGACTTGGGAAACGCTAATGCTCGGATTTTGCGATTGGATTTATGCCAGTAAAGACATTTAGGCCGCTGACGCCCTCTACGCGTTATATCGCGTACGCCGATTACAGCGATATCACCAAGGCCAAGCCTGAAAAGGACCTGGTCGAAACGCGCAAACGCACTGGCGGCCGCAACGCCTACGGGCGCGTGACGGCGCGCGGTATTGGCGGCGGTCATAAACAGAAAATCCGCCTGGTGGATTTCAAGCGCAACAAGCACGGCGTGGCGGCAACGGTCGCGGCCATCGAGTACGACCCGCGCCGCTCAGCACGGCTGGCGCTACTCCAGTACCCCGATGGCGAGAAGACCTATATTATTGCGCCCAGCGGGCTCCAGGTTGGCGCCAAGCTGATGAGCGGTCCGGCCGCCCCTCCGGAGCTTGGCAATAGTTTGCCGTTGCGGACCGTGCCCGTAGGCTTGCCGATCCATAATATCGAGCTGATCCCCGGACGCGGCGCCCAAATGGTCCGCAGCGCCGGGGGCGCAGCGACGCTAATGTCTCGCGACGAAGGCTACGCACAAATCCGCCTGCCCTCAGGGGAAATCCGGCTGATCAACGAGAATTGCTACGCGACAATCGGCCAGGTCGGCAACACCGAACACGAAAACGTCGTGTTAGGCAAAGCAGGCCGTTCCCGGCACCGCGGTATCCGGCCGATTAACCGTGGCGTTGCTCGTAACCCGGTGGACCATCCGAACGGCGGCGGTGCAGGCAAATCCAAATCTGGTGGCGGCTGGCAGCAATTGACTTCCCCTTGGGGTTTGCTGGCCAAAGGGTATCGCACGCGGCACAAGAAGAAGTTTTCGAACCGGTTCATCCTCGTGCGCCGGGATGGGCGTCCGATGAAGAATAAATAGAGGCTAAACTGTATGGGACGATCGATTAAGAAAGGGCCGTTTATTGATGGCCATTTGCTGGAGAAAATCCAGAAGGCCAAGGACATCAAGTCCAAAGCGCCCATCAAGACCTGGTCACGGCGCTCGATGATCACGCCTGATTTCGTCGGCATGACGTTCAACGTCCATAACGGCAAGGTGTTCAACCCGGTGTTCGTCACCGAAAACATGGTCGGCCACCGCTTGGGCGAGTTTTCCCTGACGCGGACCTTCAAGAAGCACGGCGCGCACACCGCCAAGGCAGAGGCGAAGTAATCCTATGGAAGTCCACGCAATTACCAAGAATGTCCGCATGTCAGCGCAGAAGATGCGCGAGGTCGTGCGGCAGATTCAGGGGATGTCCGCGCTGCATGCGCAGGCGACTCTGGCCGTCACGCCCCGCAAAGGGGCCCGGTTGGTCGCCAAGACCCTGAAATCCGCCATCGCCAACGCCGAGGACCTCAAAACGCATCACCCGCAGTACAAGGAAATGGACACCGATAACCTGACGATTAAAGAAGCGCTGGCACAAACTGCCTCGACCCTGCGCCGCTTTACCCCCAAGGCTCGCGGCTCGGCTGGTCCGATCCTCAAACGCAACTGCCACATCAAAATCGTCCTCTCCGATGAATAGCCTGCCCGCCATTCCAGTCTTTCAACCCATTTACTCACTAATCCATTAATTCGAGTTTCCCCATGGGCCAAAAAACCAATCCAATCGGTCTGCGCGTCGCGGTGAATCGCGATTGGCGCTCGAAGTGGTATGCCGGCAAAAAGGAATTCGGCCGGTTGCTGACCGAGGACCGCAATATCCGCGAGCTGCTCAAGAAAAAGCTCGAGTCGGCTTCGGTTCCCAAGATTCTGATCGAGCGAGCCGCCAACCGCTGCCGCATCACCATCCTCACCGCCCGTCCCGGGATCGTCATCGGCCGTAAAGGGGCTGAAATTGATAAGCTCAAAGAAGAACTTAGCCGGATGACCGGCAAAGAGATTTACGTTGATATCGTCGAAATCAAGCACCCCGAAACGGATGCTCAACTAGTCGCCGAGAACGTGGCGCTGCAACTCGAGCGGCGCGTTTCCTTCCGGCGCGCGATGAAGAAGGCGCTGCAAACGGCGAAAGACTTCGGGGCTGAAGGGATCAAAATTCGCTGTGCCGGCCGGCTGGGCGGCGCGGAGCTGGCCCGGGTGGAACAGTACCACTGGGGGCGCGTTCCCCTGCACACCTTGCGGGCGGATATCGATTACGGATTTGCCGAAGCCCATACCGTCTATGGCAAGCTGGGGGTTAAATGCTGGGTTTGCAAAGGTGAAACCAAAGTCCAGAAAACCCCTGTTCCCGGCCAACCCACTGAGACGGCTCCGCGGCCCGAGCCGGTTGCCAGTTCGATCTAATTAGAAAGACTTTTGTATGCCGTTGATCCCCGACAGAGTTAAGTATCGCAAGATGCACCGCGGCAACCGCGCCGGCCTGGCCTCGCGCGGTAACACGGTTGCCTTTGGCGAATTTGGGCTGATGGCCCTGCAGCGCTGCTGGCTGGATACCAAACAACTGGAAGCCGCCCGTGTCGCCATCGCCCGTAACATGAAGCGCCACGGCAAAATGTGGATTCGCGTCTTCCCCCAAAAGTCCTATACCAAAAAGCCGCTGGAAACCCGTATGGGCAAGGGCAAAGGCCCGCTGGAATCCTGGGTCGCGGTCATCCGACCGGCCAACGTGCTCTTTGAGGTGGACGGTGTGACGGAAGCCGTCGCGCGGGAGTCAATGCGCCTGGCCGCCACTAAACTGCCTATCAAAACCAAATTCATTTCCCGCCACCGCATCGGCTCATGAAAAAGAACCAACGCAAGGAAATTCAGGAAAAGACCGTCGAGGAACTTCTGGCCGACAGCCGGAACCTGCGTCAGGAAATCTTTAACCTGCGGCTCCAGCAGGCCAGCGCCCAGTTGGAGAAGCCGGCGCGTCTGCGCACGTTGCGGCGCGACATCGCCCGGATGGAAACTCGCCTTTCGGAACTGCGCCGCAAAGCCGCTTAACCTGTTCTATATTTTTTTATGTCCGAATCCACCTCCAGCACCGCCACTGAAAACGCGCCCGCTTCGGCGGCCCCCGCGGCGCAACCCGCGGCTCGCGCCCACCGCAAGGAGCGCGTCGGTGAGGTCATTTCCAATAAGATGGCCAAGACCATCATTGTCCGCGTCGAGCGCCGCTTTCCGCACGCGAAGTTCAAGAAAGTCATTACCGGGTATAAAAAATTCTACGCCCACGACGAAAAAAGCGAAGCCAAGGTCGGGGACCGAGTGCGCATCGAGGAAACCCGTCCGCTATCCAAGACCAAGCGCTGGCGCCTGGTTGAGGTCGTCGAGCGCGGCGTCGAACTCACCCCCCTCAATGCCTGATATGCCTGCCCCCCGCCTCCAACGCTCCGCTTTGCGCTAATTTATGCTTCAGATTCGTTCCATCCTCGACGTTGCCGATAACACCGGCGCCAAACGCGCCGCCGCCATCGGCGTGCTTGGCAGCAACCAGCGTTACGCCCACATCGGCGACATCATCAAAGCGCATATCAAGGAAGCCACTCCTGACGGCACGGTTAAAAAAGGCGAGGTGGTCGATGCGGTGGTGGTCCGCACCCGGCAAGCCATCCGGCGCAACGATGGGTCGTACCTCCGGTTTGACAGCAATGCTATCGTGATCATTGATAAGGAACTTAATCCTCGCGGTACCCGCATCTTCGGTCCCGTCGCCCGTGAATTGCGCGACAAGAAATTCATGAAGATAGTTTCGCTGGCACCCGAGGTCATTTGAGGATTTTATGCACAATTGTCACGTGAAGAAGAACGACGAAGTGGTGGTGCTCGCTGGTGCCAATAAAGGCAAGCGCGGCCGCATCATCGCAGTCAGCGGCAAGAAACAACGGGTCATCATTGAGGGTGTGCGCATGATCAAACGCCATATGCGCAAAAGCCAGCAGTACCCGAATGGCCAGATCGTCGAGCGCGAAGGCTCGGTGCATATCTCCAATGTGATGAAGGCGGCGGCCTTCGATGCGCGTGCCGCCCGCCGCACCGCTCCGGCCCCCGCCGCCAGCTAAGCTCTCCCTCAACTATCAACCTTCAACCATCCGCCAATTTGAAAGCCAGACTCTACGACAAATATATCAACGAAGTCGTTCCGGCGCTGAAGGAAAAGCACCAGTACAAAAACCCGCACCAGATTCCCCGCATGCAGAAAATCGTGGTGAACATGGGTGTGAGCGCTTCGTTGGAGAAGAGCGCGATCGATGACGCGGCCAAGGACCTGGCGCTGATCACCGGCCGCAAGGCGGCCATCAGCAAGTCCCGGCATAGCATCGCCAATTTCAAATTGCGCGAAGGCCAGCCCATTGGCTGCCGCGTCACGCTCCGGCGCGAAGTCATGTACGAGTTCTTCGATCGCCTGATCGCCACCGCCCTGCCCCGCATCCGCGACTTCCGGGGGTTGTCGGCGCGTTCCTTCGACGGCCGCGGTAATTACTCCCTGGGCATCGGCGACCAAACCATCTTCCCGGAAATCGAGCTGGACAAAATCAAGCGCCAGCAGGGAATGGACATCACCATTGTCACCAGTGCACGGAGCAATGAGGAAGCACTGGATTTGCTCCGCTTGATGGGCATGCCCTTTGCCGAAACCAAAGCCAAAGAACCCGCAAAAGAAACCGCAGCAGCCTGATTTTATCACGTCTCATTTAGTCCTATGGCAAAAACCGCATGGATCGAACGTAACAAGCGCAAAGCCGAAACGGTGAAGAAGTTCGCGGCGTTGCGCGCCGAACTCAAGGCCCGGAAGGATTATGCCGGGTTATCGAAACTGCCACGGGATGCCAGCCCCGTGCGGGTGGTCAACCGCTGCTCGATGAGCGGTCGCCGACACGGCTATCTCCGCAAATTCGGCTGCTCGCGCCTGACATTTCGCGAAGCCGCCCTGTCCGGCCTGATCCCCGGTGTAACCAAGGCAAGTTGGTAACTATGAACGACCCCATTTCCGACATGCTCACCCGCATCCGCAACGCCAACCACGCGTTGCTGCCCGCTGTGGACCTGCCGCACTCCAAAATGAAGGAGAGCATCGCCGTGATCCTCAAGCGCGAAGGGTATATCCAGGACTACGCCGTCGCAGGCCAGATTGGCCGCACCCTGACACTGAAACTCAAGTACCAGGGCAAGAAAAGCGTTATCGAGGGTTTGCGGCGCGTCAGCACGCCGGGCCTGCGCCGCTATGTCGGGTCCACCGAAATCCCCCGCGTCCGCGGCGGCCTGGGCGTCGCCGTCCTTTCCACCTCGGAAGGGCTGATGACCGGCAACCAGGCCCGCAAGAAAAACCTCGGCGGCGAACTCCTCTGCTACGTCTGGTAACACCCTGAACAATTGGATTTGTTATGTCTAGAATCGGAAAACAACCCATCGTCCTGCCGCCTAAGGTCAAAGTCGAAATCAAAGGCCAGCAGGTGCACGTCGAAGGCCCCAAAGGCAAACTCGATTGGCAACTCCCCCGCCGCACTTCGATCAAAGTGGACGGTGGCACGGTTCATATCAGCCGCCAGGGTGATGATGCCGAGGCTAAGGCGCTGCATGGCCTGAGCCGCGCATTGGTCAATAACATGGTCAAAGGCGTCTCCGATGGCTTTGTCAAAAAGCTCGAAATCCAAGGTGTCGGATTCAAAGCCGCCGTGCAGGGTAAGACCGTCAACATGAGCCTCGGGTTTTCCCATCCGATTAATTATCCTATTCCCGATCAGATCAAAGTTACTGTCGAGGAGAACACCAAGCTGACGATTGAAGGTCCGGACCGGCAAGTGGTCGGCCAGGTGGCCTCCGAGTTGCGCAGCTTTTACCCCCCGGAACCCTATAAGGGCAAAGGCGTCCGGTACGTCGGCGAACATGTGGTCCGCAAAGAAGGCAAGACCGTCCAGTAACCCATCGCACGAGCATGAGAACGGAACAAAAGCAAAAACTGGCACAGAAGCGACGCTGGCGGATCCGCAAGAAGATCAACGGCACGCGCGAGCGCCCGCGGATGAGCGTCTGCTTTACGCACAAAAACATCCACGTGCAGTTTATTGACGATACGGCCGGTATCACCCTGGCGGCGGCTTCCACCACCAGCAAGAGCACCCCCGACCACGATAAACTCGCTGCCAACGCTCCCAGCGCCAAGAGCCTTGGCGCGGCTGCTGCCCAGGTTGCCCTCGGCAAGGGCATCAAGGAAGTGGTCTTCGACCGCGGGACGGCTCGTTATCATGGCAAGGTCAAAGCTCTGGCCGATGCCGCGCGCGAAGCCGGCTTGAAATTTTAATGTCCATGGAGATCAATATTGTGGCAGACCCAAATCCTTTAGAGAACGGCGAACAACCGAAGAAGCCTGAAGAAACCGCCCAGCCTGCGCCCGCCCTTGAGGCGCAGCCCGAGTCACGCTCGCGCGGCGGCTTTCGGGGCCGGCGTAACCGCCCGGCTCAGGACTCATCCCACCTGGGCGAGGGGGGGCAGGAACTGATCGAGAAGGTCGTGTTCATCAATCGCTCGGCGAAAGTTGTCAAAGGCGGACGCCGCTTCAACTTCAGCGCGCTGGTCGTAGTAGGCGACAAGCGGGGCCGCGTCGGAGTTGGCCTGGGCAAGGCTGGTGAGGTTGCCGATGCGATTCGCAAAGGCGGCGAACTGGCGCGTTCTCAAATGGTCGGTGTTTCTCTAAAGGATGCAACGATCCCGCACGAGGTGTTTTCCCACTATTGTGGCGCCAAGGTCCTGCTGCGGCCGGCCTCACCGGGAACAGGAATTATCGCCGGTAAAACCGTCCGGGCCGTGCTGGAGTCGGCCGGCGTAAAAGACGTGTTAAGCAAGTCGCTGGGCTCGAAGAACGCGGCGAATGTCGTCAAAGCCACTCTCCAGGCGCTGCTGAGCCTGCGCCTGCGCGAGCATATCTATGAGGGGCGCGGTTTGCAGATAAAGCAAGTCGAAGCCCCCAAGCCGCCTGAGGCGATGCCGCCGTCGATGGCAGCCCCGGTCCCCGTAGCCTGAGCCGCTTGCCAACCCTGACTCATTAATTTTTATGCGTTTACATGACCTCCAGCCCCGCCCGGGCGCCAAGCACCGCCGCAAACGCCTCGGCCAGGGTGAATCCAGCGGCCACGGCAAAACCAGCGGACGCGGTGGCAAGGGCCAGACCGCGCGCTCGGGCAGTTCCATTCGCATTGGCTTCGAAGGCGGCCAGATGCCGCTGATCCGCCGTATTCCCAAGCGCGGTTTTAACAATGCGCGCCATGCGACTCGCTATTTGCCTGTCAATCTGGAGGCGCTTAACCAGTTCGAGGACGGCGCCCGCGTGGACGCCTCTGCCTTGCGCCAGGCCGGCCTGGCCAACGGCCGCATCGAGCAAATCAAAATCCTCGGCGACGGCGAGTTGACCAAAAAGCTCACGGTCAGCGCCCATGCGTTTAGCGCGTCGGCCAAGACGAAGATAGAGGCCAAAGGGGGGACATGTGAGGTACTGGCCGGCAAACCTGTTAAACCTGTTGCACCGTGATTTCTGCCTGTTGATAGTTTGAGCGAGAACCATGTTAGCCGCCATTGCCAATACTTTTAATAACTGCTTCAAAATCCCGGAACTGAAGTCCCGGATTATTTTCACGTTGTTCGTGCTGGCCATTTGCCGCCTGGAAGCCATTATCCGCATCCCGGGGCTCAACGGTCAGGTGCTGCAGAATTTCTTCACCACGCATGCCGCAACAGCCGGCGGCGGCCTGCTGGGCATGTACAGCATGTTCACCGGGGGCGCGCTGGAGCGTTGCGCCATTGGTTCGCTGGGCATCATGCCCTACATCAGCGCGACCATCATCATCCAATTGCTCACGGCGGTGGTGCCCCAGTTAAGCAAGCTCGCCCGTGAAGAAGGCGGGCGCACCAAGCTCGTCCAATACGGCCGCTACCTGACGGTGCTACTGTGCATCGGCCAGGGATTCGTCATGGCGTTGGGCTGGGAAAACCCGGATAAAATCCCCGGGTTCCAGGGCATCGGGCAACTGGTGATGCACCCCAATCACTTGTGGTGGTATCGGATCGAAACAACGGTTCTGTTAACCACCGGCACGGTGCTGTTGATGTGGTTCGGTGAACAAATTACCGACCGCGGCATCGGCAACGGGGTTTCTTTGGTCATTACCATCGGGATTCTTGCGCGGCTGCCGGCGGCATTCCAGGGTTTGATGGATATGTTCCACGGCGGCCAGGAATCCAATTTTAACGTCGGCCATGGCGTAGCGCTCATCCTGCTGCTGGCCGGAGTGATCGCCGGGGTGATCGCCATCACCCAGGCGGAAAGAAAAGTTCCAGTCCAATACGCGCAACGGGCGGTCGGCCGCAAGATTTACCAGGGCCAAACCTCTTTCATGCCGTTGCGCGTTAATTATGCGGGCGTCATGCCCATCATCTTCGCCCAGGCCATTCTGATGTTCCCGCAGATGCTCTTTCAGCGTTTGTCCGACTGGCTGGGGAGCTTTCATTCGGCCGCGGCGGTATTTTTCTGGGGCGTATGCCACCGCCTGGCCGGCCTCCTGGCTGATGGCTCGAATTTTTACCTGACCGTCTATGGCCTGATGATTTTGTTTTTCTCCTACTTCTGGGTCGCGACGCAGTTCAATGAGCTTCAGATCGCCGACGACCTGAAGAAGAACGGCGGCTATATCCCCGGTGTGCGCCCCGGGCAGGCCACCAGCGATTACCTGCACAACGCGATGAGCCGCATCACTCTTTCCGGCGCGGTGTTCCTGGTGCTGATCGCCATCATCCCATCGCTGCTCTACCACCATATGAACATTCCCTACGCGGTGGCGCAGTATTTTGGCGGCACCAGCATGCTGATCCTGGTGGGTGTGCTGCTCGATACCATGCGGCAGATGGAAACCCACCTGCTCATGCGCCACTACGATGGGTTCTTGAAAAAGGGCCGCTTGAGGGGCCGTTTTTGATTGTTCTTTGCCATAGCGGTATTGGTCCGTAGAAGTTTGTTCGACCATGCCAAAAACTCCGATGATCATTCTGAAAAGCGAGCGCGACCTTGAAGCCATGCGACCGGCATGTGCCGTCGCAACCAGGGTCCTGAATGAAGTCGCCGCTTTTATCCAGCCCGGGGTCACCACCCAACAGGTGGACGCATTCGCCGCCGACCGCATTAAACACCATGGCGCCAAAAGCGCCTTCCTGGGCTATCGCAAGTATCCTTGCAACATCTGCATCTCGGTAAACGAGCAGGTGGTGCATGGCCTGGCGGGCCCGCGCGTGCTGCGCTTCGGCGATATTGTCAGCCTGGACGTCGGAGTCGTGTTTCACGGCTTTATCGGCGATACAGCCCGCACGGTAGCCGTCGGCGGTTGTGGCGTGCTTGCGCAGAAGCTGATGGACATTACCGAACAGGCGCTTTACGAAGGAATCGCCCAGGCGCTTCCGGGCAACCGCGTCGTGGACATCTCCCGCGCCGTGCAGAACCACGTCGAAACCAACGGGTTCAGCGTCGTCCGCGAGTTCGTCGGCCACGGCGTCGGCCGCTCCATGCACGAAGAACCGCAGGTGCCGAATTATGTGGATGGCAAGGCAACTCCGCGCCTGCGGCCCGGCATGACGATCGCCATCGAACCGATGGTTAATTCCGGCCTGCCTGGTGTAAAAGTCTTGAGTGATGGCTGGACAGTTGTTACTTTAGATGGTTCATTGTCGGCTCATTTCGAGCATACGGTGCTCATCACCGAGGGCGAGCCTGAGATTCTGACGTGCCTGGAACGGATGCCATCAAAGTTGAAGGCTTAGTGGTGGAAGCTTTGCCCAACAAGACCTATTGGGTGGAACTGGCCAACGGCCATCGGCTGTTGGGGTTTGTGCCCGGCAAAGCGCGCTCGACCGCAGCGCGATTCGCCCCGGGCGATAAAGTGGATTTAGTGCTGTCGCCTTTCGATCTGTCGGAAGGCCGGATTGTTGTGAAATAGAAACTAATTGATTATGAAAGTGCGCGCCTCAGTTAAGAAGCTTTGCGAGAATTGCAAAATCATTCGTCGCAAGGGAGTCATTCGTGTGATCTGCACCAACGCGCGCCACAAGCAGCGCCAAGGTTAAACATCGTTCACCAACTTATCCATTTTTTATGGCACGTATCATCGGCGTCGAGGTTCCCCCCAACAAACGGATCGATATCGCTTTGCGCTATATCTACGGCATTGGTCCCAGCAATTCCAAAGACATCCTGGCCCACGCCAATATTGAGCCCAGCACCCGCGCCAAAGACCTGACCGAACAACAGCTCTCGCAGATCGTCCACGCCATCCAGGACGGAAAGTACGTCATCGAAGGCGACCTGCGGCGCGAAATCGGCATGAACCTCAAGCGGCTCCAGGGTATCAAATGTTATCGCGGCGTTCGCCATCTGCGCGGCCTGCCGGTTCGAGGCCAACGCACCCAAACCAACGCCCGCACTCGGAAAGGACCCCGTAAGACCGTTGGCGTGGTCCGCAGCCCAACCGCCAAGACCGGCATCCATTAATTCACCCTCCGTTTATCCATTAATCCAGTCTCAGTATGGCCGACGAAAAAAAGAAACCTGCTCCTAAAAAGGAAGGTAAACCTGAAGCTGCCGGCGAGAAGCCCGCTGCCAAACCCGCAGCCGAAGGCGCCGCGCCCAAAGCTCCTAAGAAAGCCGCTGCTGCCGGGCCGGGCGGCGAAGCCGCTCCTGCGCCCGCTGACGACGCTGCGAAACCCGCCGAAGCCGGTGCGCCCGGCGCGCCGGTTGCAGCTCCCGCCGCCCCCACTGCCGCCGAACTGTTGGCCGATGATCTGGCGGGAAAGAAAATCGTCAAAGCCAAAGGCGCGAAGAACGTCCTCAGCGGCGTCGCCAATATTCTTGCCACCTTTAATAATACCCTGGTTAGCATCACGGACATGCAGGGCCACGTCATTGGCTGGTCCAGCGCCGGCCGGGTCGGATTCAAAGGCTCGCGCAAGAGCACCGCTTATGCCGCCCAGCAGGTCGCCCAGGACGCTGCTCGCCAGGCCATGTCCCATGGAATGAAAGAGATCGAAGTGCGCGTCAAAGGCCCAGGCTCCGGCCGCGAATCGGCCATCCGCGCGCTCCAGGCCATCGGCTTGGAAATCACCACAATCAAGGATGTCACTCCGGTACCGCATAACGGGTGCCGTCCCCGCAAAAAGCGCCGCGTCTAAACCCCTCAATCCCTTAATCCAGTACCACCCACTTTTTCTCATGGCACGTTATACCGGTCCCCGCGTCCGCATCAGCCGCCGCTTTGGTGTCCCCATCTTCGGCCCCACCAAGTACCTCGAACGGCGTAACTACGGCCCCGGCGTCCACGGACCCAAATCCCGCCGCAAACATACCGATTACGGCTTGGGCTTGATCGAGAAACAGAAGCTCCGTTATTACTACGGATTGCTCGAACGCCAGTTCCGCGGCGTGTATGAACGCGCGCTGCGGCGCCGTGGCGTCACTGGCGAACAGATGCTCCAGATTCTGGAAACCCGGTTGGATAATGTTTGCTATCACCTTGGTTTTGCCAACACACGCGCCGGCGCTCGCCAACTCGTCGCTCACGGCCACGTGCGCGTCAACGGCCGCAAGGTCAATATCCCCTCCTTCGGGCTCAAGGTGAACGATACGATTGAAATCAAGAACTCGAATGCGGCACGCCAATTGGCGACCAAGAACCTCGAGATCGCCGCCAGCCGCGCCGTGCCCGATTGGCTGTCATTGAACAAGGAAGCCCTTAAAGGCGTGGTGATGCGCATCCCTACTCGGGATGAAATCCAACCCATCGCCAACGAGCAGGCCGTCGTAGAATTTTATTCCCGGTAGTCAAAAACCAAACGGAATGATGGAATACTGGAAACCTGGAATGTTGGAACATTGGAATATTGGAATACCGAACCTCTGGTGCTCTTGCGCTCATAGCGGGTCACGAATCCATTTTCCCATGGTTCCATCATTGGAAGCTTCCATTATTGCATTGTTCAAAAACAATTATACGGGCCAGCCCGGTTTGCGGGAATAGCCGGGCCGGCCAGGTTAAAATTGTTGAAAGGATAGTTATGCCAGTTCGTCTCGGACGTTTTGAAATGCCCAAGCGGTTGACCAAAGAAGAAGGCACCGCCACAGAAACCTATGCCAAGTTCATCGCCGAACCGTTTGAAACCGGTTACGGCCACACCGTCGGCAACTCGCTGCGGCGCGTGCTGCTTTCCTCGCTGGAAGGCGCCGCCATCAGCTCCATCAAGGTCGATGGCGCCATGCACGAGTTCGCCACCATTGACGGCGTTGTCGAGGATGTCACCGAAATCGTCCTCAACCTGAAGAAGGTGCTTCTGAAGGCCCACAGCCGCGATCCGCAAATGTTGCTGCTATCGGCCAACAAAGAAGGCGAAGTCACCGCCGCTGATATCCAGCTCAACCAAAACCTCGAGCTGGTCAATCCCACCCAGCACATCTGCACCATCGACAAGAAGAAAAAGCTCGAGATGGAATTGGAAGTTAAAGTCGGCCGCGGCTTCCTGCCGGGGGATGAGAACAAAAAGCCTAACCAGGCCATCGGCGTCATCGCCATTGATTCGCTGTTTTCTCCCGTCACTCGCGTCCGCTACGCTGTCGAAAACGCCCGTGTCGGACAACGCACCGATTACGATCGCCTGCTACTGGAAATCTGGACCGACGGACGCATCTCGCCCGACGACGCCCTGACCCAGGCTTCCGCCATCCTTCAGCATCACCTCGATGTCTTCGTCGGCTATGATAAGAACGCCGTCGAGTTCGAAGAAGTCGTTGATAAACAGGACGAGGAAAAGACCAAGCTCAAGAAGCTGCTTAATATGAGCGTCAACGAGATCGAACTGAGCGTCCGCGCCGCCAACTGCCTCAACAATGCCAACATCACCACCGTTGGCCAGTTGGCGATGAAGTCCGAGCAGGAAATGCTGAAGTACCGCAATTTCGGCAAGAAATCCTTGAACGAAATTAAGGAAAAGCTCGCGGCTCTCGGCCTGACCTTGGGCATGACCTTCGAACCCGATTTGCTCGAAGGCCCCAAAGAGGAATCCACTTCCCTGACCCGCTGAGCTTAACTCGGATTGTTCACGCCTTATGCGCCACCTCAAACGAACCGCCAAACTCGGTCGCACCGGCGAGCACCGCAACGCGATGCTCGCCAACCTGGTTTGCAGCCTCATCAAACACAAACGCGTCACCACCACTCTGGCCAAGGCCAAAGCCGCTCGCTCCGTTGCGGAAAAGCTGGTCACGCTGGGCAAGAGCGGCACCATTCATGACCGCCGCCTCGCCGCCGCCCGCCTTCACCAGGAAGAAGCCGTCAAAGTCCTTTTTGACGAGATCGCCCCGGCGCAAAAGGAACGGCACGGTGGCTACACACGCATCGTGAAATTGGACCAACGTCAGGGCGATGCCAGCCAAACCGCTATTCTCGAATGGGTGGAGTTGCCTGCAGGCGTGACGCCGGAACCTGCCACGACCGCGGAAACCAAGGCCAGCGAGGGCACACCGGCTCCGGAAGCCAAACCGGCTGAGGAGGCCAAAGCTTCCTAGGTCAGGGGCTCCTTGGCACAAGCCGATAAAATTGGCTGCCCGGCGCCGGCTCCAGGATAATCGTAAACTGACCACCACCGCTTACGGTGGGGCTGTTTGTGACCAGAGTCCATGCGTCCGGCGCGGTGATGTCGGGACTGACTTCGAGAACGTAGTCCCTATCTCCCTGCCAATTCGCTCCCAAGACGTTGCCCAAAAAATGGTCCGACCATGTCCCCGCAAACGTTAAGGAACTCGAGCCCAGAAGCATTAAACCGGTCAGCGACCTCAACAATCGTAGCGACAGCATCATGCCCAAAGTAAGGCTGCGCCCGGGAACACAGAAAGTCAACGAACGCCCGGCGGCGGTTCCGAATAAGCCCCTCCTCGAAAGGGCGAGCGCTGCGGGCTGGAGAAGTGGGGGTAAAACCTGCGTGAAACGAGCGCGAGAGGCAGCCGTGCAAAGTATGCCGGACAGCGGAGATTAGATTGTCAACGGGATCGGGTGGGAGGCTTTCGGCGCGGCCGGTTCAGCTGGAGACGAACCGGATTTGGCCCAAGGCAGGCAAATCAGGAGGCAACCGCCGAGCGCGCAAGCCCTCCCAGACGGCTTGTGCCAGCGCCAGCTCGGTGGCTCGGCGCGCCCAGTCATAGAGCCGTTGCAGGCAGCCACGACAGGCGACCAGCCAGAGGATCTGGGCGACTTGCATCATGGTGTAGTAGTTTTTGGAG
>DASYXT010000037.1:0-13930 GCA_035934555.1 Verrucomicrobiia bacterium
AGATCCATTCCAGCTACTACTTTTTTCATCGGTCGCCTTTCGGTTGAGTGTTGTTGTTTATTTACTGTCTACCAACGACAACTCTTTTACCGAGAGGCGGCCGGCTTCGCCAGCGCCCTTAATGTCTATCAGTCATAACTATTGACACAAGTTCGCCGTTTGTGCACTTACTTGGCTCATGCCGCGCAAATTGCGAGTTCAGTATCCCGGCGCCATCTACCACCTCATGATTCGGGGTGACCGCCGGGACGAAATCTTTGAGGACGATGAGGATCGCCACCGCTTCCTAAAAACGTTGGCCCAGACTGCGAAAAAAACGGTTGGCAGGTCCACGCCTTTGTCTCATGTCCAACCGCTTTTGTTTGCCTGCTACAGGTCCCACCGCCAGACGGTGTGCAGATACCAAAGCATGGCTTCCAAACCCACCGGCACGAAGCCAAGTTAAGCCTCTACCCCGGAGGCGCAAGGTGATTGATCCGCGGCAAGCGCCGGAGGGGGTGCTTGGGGCTCTTGAGTGGGAGACGGAGGTGTCGGGGTTCATTGGCCAACCGAAGCACCGAAGCGCGGGTCCAGACCGGAGCGGCATTTGGCACGGCGGCACGGCCTGGCACGCCTCCACAATTTAGGCCAACCCGTGACGCCCTCGACCGCCACACGACGCCGGCAACGCCTCCGTCCTGGCACGGCTCGGATGTGTCACGCCTGCACAATTCGCCGCCACCAGTGACACCCTTGCTCCAGGCTCTTGGCCCGGCGGCACGGCCCTGGCAAGGGTCTGGCAAGGGTGCGGCAAGGGTCTGGCAAGGGTCTGGCAAGGGTGCGGCACGGGCATGTCACACCTCGGGAAAGCGCGCTCCATCCATCTGATTGCCAGCCCCTTACTCGTTTGTCACGGGTGGCACGGCTCATTTTTGCCCCCTCCGCCCCCCCGAAATTTCCGTACATAGTCTTAATCTTAATCTTAATCCTAATCCTAATCCCGTCTGCCGTTCCCGCCACCGCGGGGGTCGCGTTATGCGTTTCCACCTGGATAGCGAGAGCGCCGGCGCGCATCCCAGCCCTCCAGCCAGTTCTTGCACCTGATTACAGCTAATTCCCGCAAATTACAGTTCGTCCTCAAATCTTTTCGCCAACCTGCCACTCCATCGTTCCACCATTCCATTCGGTCACCGGATGTCACCCGTTGACACCGCTTGACACTGGTTGACCCTGGTTGACACCTGAAGTGCTGGTCCAGTGCCGGTCACTATTCCGTCCTTCCATTCCGCGAAAAATTACATTTTCTTGCAAAAAATTTCACTGAATTGCGCGAAATTTCACTTAATTTCACCTAATTACGCCAAATTACACTTCGCGGCGCTTTTCACTTCCGAGTGCTCCGTTCTTTGCGCCTTCGCGTCTTTGCGTCTTTGCGTTAGGTCTTCGCACAGGGGGCCACCGGATTAGCGAAAGGGCGCAAAAGCGCGGAGACGCAAAGGTCAGTTCCAATTCTTTGCGCCTTCGCGTCTTTGCGTCTTTGCGTTCGCGTCCACCCACTGGCTCCGCCCTCGCCCCATGACTTCTGCCTTGCGAGCTGTCCCGCAGCTCTTTACCCTACGCGCTGTCCATGTGGCGATTGCTGAAAGAGTTTCTCCTGTTCGCCCGCCAGGAGAAGAAATGGTGGCTGGTTCCGTTGATAGTCGTTCTGGTGCTGTTAGGGGCGGTGCTGATTTTCGCCTCCAGCTCAGGCATCGCCTGGGCTCTCTATCCTTTCTTTTAACGCATGCCCCGCCCGCGGCATATCCTGGGGCTGTCGGCCTATTATCACGACGCCGCCGCGGCTTTGCTGGTGGACGGCACGATCACCGCCGCCGCACAAGAGGAGCGGTTCTCGCGCAAGAAAAACGACCCCGATTTTCCCACCCACGCCGTCCAGTTCTGCCTCGAACAGGCGCGGTTGACTGCGGCTCAACTGGACGCGGTGGTCTTTTACGACAAGCCGATTCTTAAGTTCGCGCGCATCCTGGAGACGTACCTGGCGATTGCGCCTGGGGGTTGGCGCACCTTTCCGGCCGTGCTCCCCTCCTGGCTGGGCGAAAAGCTGAACCTGCGCAAAACGATTCGTGAGGAGATGCCCGGGCTCAGTCCCGCGTGTCCCATTGTCTTCACCGAACACCACCAGGCGCACGCCGCAAGCGCCTTTTATCCCTCGCCATTCACCGAGGCGGCCGTTCTCACGATCGACGGCGTAGGCGAGTGGGCGACCACCACTATTGGTGTCGGCCGCAATAATGAGATCAATTTGTTGAGGGAATTGCGCTTTCCCCATTCGCTCGGCTTGCTCTACTCCGCCTTCACGGCGTATTGCGGGTTTCGCATCAACTCAGGCGAATACAAGCTGATGGGTTTGGCGCCGTACGGTGAGCCACGGTACGCCGACGTCATCCGAACCGAGTTGCTCGATCTGAAGGCCGACGGCTCGTTCTGGCTGAACCTGAGTTATTTCAATTTCCTGGGCGGCACGACGATGTTCAATGAGTCGTTTCACCGGCTGTTTGGCGGCCCGCCACGCAAGCCGGAAGGGCAGATTGAGCAGCGCCACATGGATGTCGCGCGGTCCATCCAGCTTGTAACCGAGGAAATCATGTTGCGGCTGGCCCGCTACGCGCGGCAACTGACCGGGCAAAAGTGCCTGTGCCTGGCGGGCGGCGTCGCGCTCAACTGTGTCGCCAACGGGCGAATTCTGCGCGAAGAGATTTTCGAGCAACTATGGATTCAGCCTGCGGCGGGGGATGCCGGCGGGGCTTTGGGCGCGGCGCTGGCGCTCTGGCATTCAACTCCAGAACCGGCGCCTGAGCCGGAACCTCCGCGCCGGAAGGATCGCATGCAAGCTGCGCTGCTGGGTCCTGCGTTTTCCGACGACGAAATCGAGCGCGTGCTGAAGTCGCAAAACGCGGTATACCGGAAGTTCGAGCGCGACGAACTGCTCGATTTTTCTGCGGGCCTGCTGCAAGGGGAGAAGGTGGTGGGGTGGTTCCAGGGCCGGATGGAATTCGGTCCGCGAGCATTGGGCAACCGGTCGATTCTCGGTGACGCGCGGTCCGCCAGGATGCAATCGGTAATGAATCTGAAGGTGAAGTTCCGCGAGTCCTTCCGGCCCTTCGCCCCGATTGTGCGCCGGGAACGGCTCAGCGACTATTTCGAAATGTCGGTGGACTCGCCTTACATGCTGCTAGTAGCCCCGATTAAAGCCGAGCTGCGTCACCCTTTACCAGCCGGCATCACCGGTCTGGATTTGCTCAAGAGCGTCCGCTCGACGTTGCCCGCGGTGACGCACGTCGATTACTCGGCGCGAATCCAGACCGTCGCGCGCGAGGATAACCCGCTGTTGTATGAACTGCTGCTGCGCTTCGAGCGCGCGACGGGTTGCGGCGTGTTGGTCAATACCTCGTTCAATGTGCGTGGCGAACCGATTGTTTGCACGCCCTTGGACGCTTATCGGTGCTTTGTTCAAACCGAAATGGATTACCTGGTCCTGGGCAGCTTCGTGCTCGAGCGGCCACAACAGCCCAAACCGCAAAGCCGGCCGCGCTTGATGCCGGACTAAGGCCATTCAACCAAAGCTTTATGGGACTGCGATTGAAAGAACAACCCAAAGAGTGGCGCAAAGCGACTTGGCTGACGCTGCTGGGCCTGGGGCTGCTCAGCTCCGTGCTGCGCTGGCGCCATGTGCTTGCGGGTCGGACCTGGCTCAGCGCGCTATCTGTGCTCGCCGCGCTGGCGCTGCTGGCCTGGGCCAAGCCGGGCTGGTTCAGGGGATATTATCGCTTATCGATGCGGCTCGGTTATTGGTTGGCCCAAGGGGTGGCGCGCGTTGCGCTGGCGCTGGTGTTTGTCTGCCTGATCACGCCGTTGGGTATTGTGCTGCGTTGGGCGGGCAAGGACGCGTTGCGGCTCAAGCCCTCGCGCCAGGCGCAATCGTACTGGACCGATGCCAGACCGAGCGGACCACTGGACAGGTTGTTCTGAACACAGACGCGGAATGGGCAGTCCACGAGGCTGGCGAGGGTGGGGCGAAAGTCCAATTTCCGACCGAGACATGCCTGGCGGGTAAAATCGGCGCAATTCTGGTGGGAAAAACAGGTGTTGCTTCGTATTATCAGTGTCGATGCAACGAAACTGCAGCCTGAACAGCCCTAAACGCCATTTTGCAACCGCAATGGCGGGCCTTTCGGTATTGGCTTTTCTGTTCACGGGCTGCAAAGGCATTCCCACCGGGGAGGAGAAGGCGGCGCGCCGGCAGGTGCAGGCGGTCGCCGCCGGCTACCGGCCCGATGGGCAGAAGCCGTCATTGCCCGTGCTGAGCGCCGACGCCGGTTTGAGCAACTATCTTGGCTACGCCCTGCTCAACCAACCGCAAGTCGAGGCCGCCTATTACGATTGGTTGGCGTCGGTTGAACGCATCACGCAAGCCCGCTCACTGCCCGATCCACAGTTCACCTTCCAG
Source organism: Verrucomicrobiia bacterium (assembly GCA_035934555.1). Taxonomy (GTDB): domain Bacteria; phylum Verrucomicrobiota; class Verrucomicrobiia; order Limisphaerales; family UBA8199; genus DASYXT01. Next base: position 4,487 of record DASYXT010000037.1, read on the forward strand.
ATGGATATTCAGAACGCCATCACCTCCCTCATGCCGGGTCTGATGGGGACGGTCCCGTGGCCGAGCAAGTTGCGCGTCGGTGCGCAGGTAGCCTCAGCGCAAAGCCAGGCGAAATATTTTGCGTTCCAATCGGCGGTCCTGCAAACCGCCTTCGAGGTGAAACAGACTTATTACCAACTCTATTTCCTCGAGCAAAAAATCAGAGTCGAACGGGACACGCTGCACCTGCTCAGCCAACTCGAGGCGCTCGCGCGAGCCCAAAACGAGGTCGGCAAAGCGACCCTGCAGGACGTGTTGCGCGCCCAAATCGAGCAGGACCGGCTCCGCACGGAAGTCGCCAACCTGGAAGATTCGCGCGAATCGCTGGTCGCTCAGTTCAAAGCCGCCCTGGGCCTGAAACCCGCCGAACCGGCGCCGCCGCTGCCGCGGCAATTCGAGTCCACATCCCTGGACCTGACGGGAGACCAGTTGCTGGAAACCGCTGTGGACCGGAACCAACGCCTGAAAGGGATGGCGGCGGAAGTGCGGGCCGCTGAAGCTTCGCTGTTGCTGGCGCGGCGGAATCGTTTCCCCGATTTTACTTTGGGATTCATGGGCGATGCCAAAACGGAGCCCACGCTTTACCGCCTGCCGGGCAATCCCGGGACGATGTCGCTGCCGATTTGGCGAGACAAGATCGCCGCGCAAATTGCCGAGGCCCAGGCCAACAAACGCTCCGCTGAAGCACGCCTGTCCGCCGAGCAGATTTCCCTGGCGGTCGATGTTGCCGAGCGCGCGTATCTGTATCGCGAAGCCACCCGCGAGCTGGCGCTGTTAAACAACCAGCTTCTGCCCAAGGCGCGCCAATCGCTCGAAGTTGCTCGCTCCAGCTATCTCGCCGGCCAGACGGATTTCTTTAATCTGACTGATACCGAACGAGAGCTGCTGGCGTTTGAACTCGACAAAGTAGCGGCGGCGACCCAGCGGGAAATTGCTTTGGCCGAGCTCTCTTTGATCGTTCAAGGCATGTCGCCCGTCAACCGCGCCGGCAGCGCGCCCCTGCTCAGCGCAACTTCCTCGCCCGCCAGAAAGCCGGGTGCCGGCGGCATGTAAAAGCGCCCGGCATTTTTTCGCATGACCCCGAAGCTCAAAGCATTACCGGTTCAAGGCCTCTGCCGTCTTTTATTCCTGGCGATGGTGATTCCGGTATTGCTGCTGACTGGCTGCGGCAAAGAACCGGCGACCGCCGCCACGGCTAACTCAAGTGAGAAGACGCTTTATACCTGCGGCATGCATCCGCAGGTGATCCAGGATCATCCTGGCGATTGCCCGATCTGCGGCATGAAACTGACCCCGATCCGCAAGCCCGCTGTTAACGACACGACGGCAGCGGCGGCGTCCGCGATGATTGAGCTCGATCCGGCGACCACGCAGCGGATGAATCTCCGTACCGCCACAGTGCGGCGCGGCCCCTTGCGCCGGGCCATCCGCACGGTCGGTGTGGTGGATTACGACGAGACGGCGCTTTCGGACGTGACCACCAAGTTCAAGGGTTGGGTGGAGAAGCTCTATGCGAGTGCGACCGGCCAGTTGGTGATGCACGGCGACCCGCTGTTCGAAATTTATTCGCCTGAACTTTACAGTGCCCAACGCGAATACCTGCTGGCGCTCGAGCAGGGGACCAACTCTCCTGATGCGTTAGCCCTGCGGCAGAGCGCGCTGACAAAGCTCAAGTTTTTCGACATCTCGGACCAACAAATCGCCGAACTCGAACGAACGCGCCAGCCGCGTAAGACCCTGCGCATCCTGGCGCCGCAGGACGGGTTCGTCGTGCAAAAGGATATTGTCGAAGGCCAAATGATCGATGCGGGCATGAGAACCTATCGGCTGGCGGACCTCGGCCTGGTCTGGGTGCAGGCACAAGTCTATGAGCAGGATTTGGTCTATCTCAAGCTGGGGCAGGAAGCGACGGTGACGCTGGATTATCTGCCGGACCGCGAGTTCCGCGGCCGTGTCACCTACATCTATCCGAACCTCGATGAAAAGACGCGCACGGCAAAAGTCCGTATGGAGTTTCACAATCCGGGCTATTTCCTTAAGCCCGGCATGTTCGCCACCGTCAATGTCGTGTCGGAGCTGGACCCTTCGGCGCTGCTCGCGCCGGATATGGCGATCTTGCGCAGCGGCGAGAGGACCACCGTTTTCGTGGCCTTGGACGGCGGCAAGTTCGAGCCCCGGGCGGTGACGCTTGGTCCGCAAGCCGCCGACGACTATTACGCGGTGCTCGCCGGGTTGAAGGAGGGGGACCGCATTGTGACCTCGGGTCAGTTCATGCTCGACTCGGAAAGCCAACTCCGTGAAGCGATCCAAAAGATGCAGGAGCCGGCAACAGCTATTGCAGGCGACAGCTCCGAATCCTCTGCCACGCTTCAGGGTTCAGGCTCGACGCTGCACGACACCAACGCCACCAACGGTCCACTCTCCGCGCCCGTCATCTATATCTGCCCGATGCCGGAACACGTTTCGATCGAATACAATCATCCGGGCAAGTGTCCCATCTGCGGCATGACCCTCGTGCCGGTCTCGGCGGCGATGCTTCAAAAACTGCAGCCTGGCGGCAAGCTCCTCTACTACACGTGCCCCATGCCGGAACACAGCGATATCCACTCTGATAAACCCGGCAAGTGTCCTAAATGCGGCATGACGCTGATTCCAGTGATGCGGGTGCAGTAATAGGTCGCGCGCTTACCCCACTGTGCTCAATCGGATTATAGACCTCTCGCTGAAGAACAAGTTCATCGTTCTGCTGGCGACGCTTGCCCTTGTGGTTGGCGGGGTCTATGCCCTCAAAAACATCCCGCTGGATGCGATTCCCGATCTGTCGGATGTCCAGGTCATCGTCTATACCGAGTGGCCCGGGCAGGCGCCTCAAATTGTCCAGGACCAGCTCACTTATCCGATTACTACCAAGATGCTCTCCGTGCCGAAAGCGAAGGTCGTGCGCGGCTATTCCTATTACGGCTTTTCCTTCGTTTATGTCATCTTTGCCGATGGCACCGATCCCTACTGGGCCCGCAGCCGCGTGCTGGAGTATCTCAGCGGCTTGAGCTCACAGTTGCCGCCCAACGTCACCCCGACCCTCGGACCAGATGCCACCGGCGTCGGTTGGGCGTTCATGTATTCGCTTAACTCGACCAACCACGACCTCGCCGAGCTGCGCTCGATGCAGGATTGGTACCTGCGGTATCAGTTGGCCTCAGTCGAAGGCGTCGCGGAAGTCGCGTCGGTGGGCGGATTCGTGAAGCAATACCAGGTGACGGTGGATCCGACACGCCTGCGCGCTTACAACCTGTCGATTTCCGAGGTGGCCAATGCGATTAAACGCAGCAACGGCGAGGTGGGCGGCCGTTCGATTGAACTGTCGGAAAAGGAGTTCATCCTGCGGGTGCGTGGTTACGTGACCAGGCTGGACGACTTGCGCAAAGTGGCGGTGGGGGTGGGCAGCAACGGCGTGCCTGTTTTGCTGGCGCAAGTCGCCAATATCGAATTGGGCCCCGATATGCGGCGCGGCATCGCCGAATTGAACGGCGAGGGCGAAACCGTCGGGGGCATTGTGGTAGTCCGCTATGGCGCCAATGCCCGGCAGGTCATCCTGGATGTGAAGCACAAACTCGACGGCGCGATGAAAGGGCTCCCCGCCGACGTCGATTATACGATTGTTTATGATCGCAGCGCGCTGATTCAACGCGCGGTCAAAACACTCGAAGGAAAGCTGCTGGAGGAAAGCATTGTGGTGGCGTTGGTGTGCATCGCGTTTTTGATGCACTTGCGCAGCGCCTTCGTTGCGATAGTCATCCTCCCCATAGCCGTGCTCATCTCGTTCATCGTCATGTACGGGCAGGGAATCAGTTCGAACATCATGTCCCTGGGGGGCATTGCGATTGCCATCGGCGCCATGGTCGATGCGGTGATCATCATGATCGAGAACGCCCATAAACACATGGAACACGACCAGGGCAAGAAGCCGCATTGGGACATTATTCGCGATGCGGCCATCGAAGTGGGGCCGACGCTGTTTTATTCGCTCCTGGTGATTACGGTGTCGTTCCTGCCGGTATTCACGCTCCAGGCGCAGGAAGGGCGCATGTTCAAGCCGCTGGCCTTCACCAAGACGTATTCCATGGCCGCCGCCGCGCTGTTGTCGATCACTCTGGCCCCCGTCTTGATGGGCTTCTTTATCCGGGGAAAAATTCCCCGGGAAGAAACCAACCCGCTCAACCGGCTCTTGATTTGGGTTTATCATCCGGTGATCGACTTTGTCATCAAATGGCGCTGGGCGGTGGTTCTGGCAGCCGGCGGGCTGGTCGTGTGGGTATTCCTGCCTTGGAACAATTTGGTAACGCGGCTGTTGCCCGATGGCGCGGCCAAGGAGTGGGCGTTGAAAGCCGGGAAGGTTTTTCCCTTCCAGAACCTTGGCTCGGAGTTCATGCCGCCACTTGATGAAGGCGATCTGCTCTACATGCCCACGACGTTCCCGGGCATTTCTCCCACCAAAGCGCGCCAAATCCTGCAGACGACCGATAAGCTCATCCGCCAGTTCCCCGAAGTGCAGCAGGTTTTCGGCAAGATCGGGCGCGCCGAGACGGCGACTGACCCCGCGCCGTTTGATATGATCGAGACGACCATTATGCTCAAGCCCGAGCAGGAATGGCCGCAGGTCGATATCCGGGACGAGCAGGGCAGGGTGCTGGCCCACCGCCGCCGCACTGCGGAGGAACTCACCGACGCCATGAACGCCGCTGTCCAAATCCCCGGCCTGAATAATGCCTGGACGATGCCGATTAAGACGCGGATTGACATGCTGGCGACTGGCATCAAAACGCCCGTCGGCATCAAAGTCGCCGGACCGGACCTGGCCGAATTGGAGCGAATCGCGGGTGAGATCGAGGCCGTCGTCAAGCATGTGCCAGGCACGCTGAGTGCCTTTGCCGAGCGCACGATGGGGGGCAATTACATTGAGTTTAATATCGAGCGCGATGCCATCGCCCGGTATGGCCTCACGGTGGGGGATGTCCAGGATGTGCTGCAAGTCGCGCTGGGCGGCATGCCGCTGACCACGACGGTCGAGGGCCTCGAGCGTTATGCCATCAACCTGCGGTACAGCCGTGATTTCCGCGAGAATCTCGGCGCGTTGCGCGATATCGTTGTCCCCACGCCCACGGGGGCGCAAGTGCCTCTTGGCCAATTGGCCAAAATCGAAACCGTGCGCGCACCCATGGGGATCAAGAGCGAAGCTGCTGTGCCCAATGCCTGGATATATGTGGATGTCAAAGGCATCGACATCGGCACTTATGTCCAGATGGCGATGCGCGCCGTCAACAACGCCGTCGCGCAAGGCGCCATCCGGCTGCCCACCGGCTACAATATCTTTTGGAGCGGTCAATATGAGTACATGCTGCGGGCCAAGCAGCGGCTGATGCTCGTCGTGCCGCTGACGCTGCTGCTGATCATCCTGATCATTTACTTGAACACGCGCTCGGCGATCAAAACGGCGATCGTCATGCTGGCGGTGCCCTTTTCGCTGGTCGGCGCTATCGGTGTCCTGGCCGTGCTTCATTACAACCTCAGTGTGGCCGTCTGGGTCGGCATCATCGCGCTGGCCGGCCTGGACGCCGAGACGGGCGTGGTGATGCTGTTATACCTCGACCTGGCTTACGCCGACTGGCAAAAGAAGGGCCTGATGCGGACGGCCACCGACTTGCGGGATGCCATCTACCACGGCGCAGTCAAACGCGTCCGCCCAAAGGCGATGACTGCGTGTGTGATCATCGCCGGCTTGGCGCCGATTCTCTGGAGCCATGGTACCGGCGCCGATGTCATGAAGCGCATCGCCACACCGATGGTCGGGGGCGTCGTCACTTCAACTCTGATGGAGTTGCTCGTTTATCCCGCGGTCTTCTTCCTCTGGCGGTCTCGAGCAATTCGAGCTCGGGCGCAGTGAGGTACTGCCTCAGTGCCGACGGGCTGCCCCGGTGCCGGGAACCAAAAAAGCCAACTGCGCACGGGGCGGGGTGCGGCGCGTCGTGGCCTGCCTGTGTGGCGACGGCGCGGGGAGGACCTAGCCCTGCCGGGCTGGGAAGGCGTGGAGCGGACCTGGCGGTCAGCCACCGGCAGCGTGGGGGAAGGGATGCGGAACGGGGAACGGCAGGGCGACGGGCCGAAGCGCCTAGCCACACAGCCAACTGGATTGGGTGGTGGAGTGATGGAGTGGCGTTGAGCATTGAGTATTTGGCGTTGGGGGCGTAGGGGCAGTGGCGGCTAGAGGGTGAAGCGGGTGTGGGTGGCCAGGACGGACTTGACTGAATCGAGAAGGTCGAGAGCTGCGAACTGGTAATAGGCAGCGCCCGAGGGCCAGTAGGTTTTGAGACCCTGGCGGTCGCGGTTCTGGAACCAGTACGCAATCTGCTCGACGCAGGCTTGCTCGATGTCGTCTGGGAGGGGAGTTTGGCCGGGGGCGGCGTCGGTGCCGGGGAGGACGTAGCCGCCGGTGTAGGTGACGCGGGACAAGGCTAAAGGCTGAAGGCTAAAGGCTAAAGGGAGACGAAGGGAAATGATGCAGGTGTTGCGGATGAGGAAATCCGGGCCTGGTGTGATTTCCTGCCAGCCGGTGAGTTCGGAGGTTTTGATTTCGAATTTTTGGACGGACTCGATGGGGTAACATGGTGGGCAGAGTTCGAGGTCGCCGGTGGGGAATTCGAACGTGGCGTTCTCGGTCCGGGCGAGGGTGCGGTTTGTGAGTTTGTTGAACCGGGCGGACAGGGATTTCAGGGCGGCGGTGAGGAGGGCGTCGTTGGTGAGGTCGGTAAGACCGAGGCGAGATTTGAGGGCGGGGAGGGTGGTGAGCATGGGGGAGGGGAGTGGTCGGGTGATGGGGATTGCAGATTGAAGATTGAGAATTTGGGGAGGCGGGTGGGCGGGCGGCGGGGCGGTAAGGGGAAGGAGCGGGGAAAAGAGGGATCAACGGCGGCGCTCAGGCAGCGCGGGGCAACGACGTCCGGTTTGGAACGGAGCGCGAATCCCGCGCTTGCCTGCAGCGCCTTTGTTAGGAGCCTTGGTCTTCATTTCACTCGGTGGTATTTCCTGTATTCTGGAACAACACTCGCGATGAGCTTGGGGATCTCCAACTCATCGCCAACTATAAAGCAGGAGACGGCGTGGGAGGGCGACGTGGCTCCGGGCGGAACGTTCTGGGGAACGAAGTTCAGCCTGGCTCGATTGGTGCTGAGAACGGTGTAGGTGCCGATGTATGGGACATTGGTCCACCTCTTCCCGTCCAGAACTGTGACCTCCGTGATCTTAAAGGAGTGGTCACTGAGGAACTCGATTGTCTCTACCGCTTCCACCTTGTTCGTGCGGCCGGGAGCGCTCCAACGATTCGTCTCGGTCTGCCAAAGCCCAACGAGACTGTCCGCCTGCCACTTCTGTCCAAGGCACGCCGTAATGCTCAGGGCGAGCACGAGAGGCGCAACAGTTATTTGGTGGATGCGCATGGCGTGCTCCTAACGACCCGTAGCAGCGGCCCCGCGCCACTGGCGTGATATGCAAACACAGCGGAACCGCGGGGTCCGCTGCCTGCGGTTAGGTCTCTCGTCGGAACTCATCTGGGTGCTCACGCAAGTACTTGGCGACACACTGGAAAAGCGTGGGTGATGTCTGGTAATACGCTTCGTCAATCGGATTCCACGGAATGGTCTTGTAACCCGCCGTAAACTCTTCCCACGTATTCTCTCCCCGCCGCTTGGTCTCGACAACTTTGTGCTCCTCAGCACAGGCCACCGCCCGCAGAAAAATATCCTGAAAGTTCGTAAATCCAAAAAAACGAAGGCCTTCCAGTATTGCCTCGTTGTAAGCCCCCTCGGAGTTCCAAAAGAGTTGATGAAATCCGCCATTAACAACTTCTGCATCTAAATGCAGCATCATGTCAAGATGCTGCCAGGGGCGTGGCAACTTCAACGGTGACACAGTCCTTCTCCCGCCCAATGAATCTAACATCTTGAAGCAGATGTCCCAATACGGGATAAGAAACTGCCGGTCTTCTTTTGGAGTTCTGGGTCTTGGTGGACGGTCCATAGTGATGTTGCTTAAGAGACCAGTAATAATAGGACAAATGTCGCGCACGTGGATGTGCACGGTTGATTTTTGTAAGGGGTTCTGATTTCGTTGGTTGATGAAAGCAGACCTGCGAATTTCTATTAAGGATTATCACAGAAAAAAGGGTTTGAAGATCTTGCTTTTTCGGGCGCCGTTTGCGGGGCGTGGGTTCCTGGTGCGGATGAATGGAGAGCGCTGGCCGAGGAGCGGGGAGCCGGTGTGCCTGACGGGATTGCTCGCGGCGGTGCGCAAGGCGCTGGTAAGGACGGCGCGTCCATAGCAGTAAGAAAACATGGGGTGGGGGCAAGGTCAAGGTAAAGAGTGGGAAGGAGCGGCCGGGCGGGACCGAGACATTGAGCATTGAGTATTGAGTATTGAGCATTTTTCATTGGGGGAGGGTAAACCGCTGAAGCGGTTGGGGCGGGGCGGGAGGTGGTGGACACCCCGATGAATCGGGGTGTTAATGAGAAGGCGGCGGCGTGGCGGGATGCTGGGCCACACCGGGGCAGCAGACATTGAGTATTGAGTATTGAGCATTTTTCATTGGGGGAGGACGGGGCGGGAGGCCCCGCCCCGGCGCGGGATGGGACCGGGCCGGGGGACCGATTACGATTACGATTACGATTAGGATTAGGATTACGATTAGGATTAGGATTAGGATTAGGATTAGGATTAAGAGCAAGGCAAGGTTAGGCGGCGGCGGTGAGGAGGGCGGCGGTGGCGTCAACGGCCATGTAGTCGAAGTCGATTTCTTCGATGAAGCGGACGGCGAGCTGGTCGTTGATGAACAGGACGTGGTCGGAGGTGTCCATGCGGGGATGGCCGTGCTCGCCGAACCACCAGTACTTGAGGGAACCAAAGACGGCGATGGGTTTGTCGGCGGAGGCGGCGGTACCGTAGGGCTCAAGGACGTCGGTCCAGATGATGGGGTAACCGTCGAGGAGGGCGGTGCCGTCCGGCCGTCGGTCGTACACGTGGGGTTCGGCCTGGGTGCGGAACGAGGGGAGCCTGGTTTCCCAGGTGGAGTCGAGGTAGTAGGCGGAGGTGCGCGCGCTGAGTGCGGCTTTGTTGACCTTGGTGCGGAGGGCGCGGAAATCGTCCAGGGTGGCGTCGGAGGGTTTGGTTTTGCCGGCGGTGAGGATGACGGAGCGGGTGTTGTCGCGGGCGATCTGAACGATGCCCTTGATCATGTCGAAGGTGGGAGTGGCGTCGGCGAGGAAAGCGAAGCGGTCTTCGGCGCGGGCGAATTCGATGGCGCCGTAGCCGGCGAGGAACTGGCCCATGGGTACGATGCTTTGCTCGTCGATTTCGCGA